>JBJMWN010000032.1:0-2564 GCA_045810085.1 Povalibacter sp.
ACCTGATCTTCGCCCAGCAGTCGAGCCCGGCTTTTGCCGAACGACATGGCGCCGCGACCGCCGGCTCCACCCTGCATCTGACGCATGAAGTAGACCCAGACTGCGATCAGCAGAAGGATCGGGAACGAAGAGATAAGGAGCTGAGTCAGGAGCGACTGCCGTTCAGGCTGCGTCTTGCTGAATTTGATGCCCGCCTTGCGCAGCTCGCCGATGAGGGCGGAGTTGTCGGTTTCGGGATTGTTCGTGATGAAGCGTTCACCGTTCTTGCGAGCACCTTTGAGCTGGTCGCCTTTGAAGACTACTTCGTCGACGCTGCCATCCTTCAGTTCCTCCAAGAACGTCGAGTAGGCAATCTCGGGTTCAGCACTCGTTCGAGTACTGAAGTTGCTGACCACTGTCGCCACCACCACAGCGATGACAATCCAGAGGACGATATTCTTAGCAAGGTCGTTCAATGTCTGAATCCTCAGAAGCCGTCAGAGGGCGTAAGTGCTCAATCCGTCTGTCGGGGGATAAGTTGCAGCCTTAGTTCCTATCGAAGCTGCCTGGGTGGTCAGGGGCGCCGAGCGCAGAAAACATGCGCAAAGAATGAGTCTACGATTGACACTACTACATCCGGCGCTGGCAAAGCCAGAACCGATCGAGAGTTCGGAGCGGTCTTCTACGTACGAGCGAGAACGACCTAAAAGGCCGGAAAAACGGGATGACCTAATACACGAGGCTCTGCCAGCACGGTCGGTCAATCCACTCGCCGGAATGTCGGTGCTGCGCAGCCCGCCCAAGCTGGAAGTGGCGACTGGCGCGAGGTTTACAACTTCCCGATATTCAGCAGGATGCGTCAAAGACTCTATCCGAAGAAGGCCTATGTCGAGCAACGTGGGGCTGATCTCAGGCTTTGCAAGCCAATCCTCACGGGTGATTGCGCTTCACGGGTTCTGAGATACGGCAGCCAAGCGTTTCGCGATCAAAGTATCCGCCGCGACCACGTGTACGGCCCGTAGACAGACCCTTAAAGCGTCATCAGCCGATGCAGGTTTTCAGATAGTTCTGCGGCAAGGCGACTGACGCGAACAAGTGATCCGGATCCTCTCCGGCTAGACTACCCGCCCGTTCTTTGCCGTTCGCAGCCAATGACTGACTCTCCGCCGCCGCTCACAGAAAAACAAAGAAAGTACCTGCGAGGTCTTGCGCACGCTCGTGATCCGATCGTGCTAGTCGGTCAGTCAGGACTGTCGCCAGGAATTACCAAGGAACTCGATGTCGCGCTGGGTGCGCATGAACTGGTGAAAGTTCGTGCTCGAGTTGGAGATCGTGAAGAACGGGACGCCGTGTTCGAGCAGCTCGGTGCGGGCACGAAGAGCACGTTGGTCCAGCGGATCGGCAATGTGGGCGTTTTTTATCGAGCCCGCAAAGACAAGCCCAAGATCATTCTGCCGGGCGAATGAATTTCCAGGTCAGAACAATCAAGGCAACGCTTGCGACCAGGAAACACGCTGCCGAAATGCCGTGCAGCATCCCAAAGCGGGTCATGTTGCCGACGGCGCGCGCGTCCTGCATCAGCGGACTGAGCACGAGCTGACTGAGCAGCGGCAAGCCTGCTGCAATGAAAGCGGCGGTTCGCGAGAGAGTCTGAATCTTTCCGAAGTAACTCAACGCAAGCACGACGGCTCCGATGCCGACGCCCAAATACGTTTCCAGATGAAAGAAACGAGCAGCCAGATCACCCGCGAGGTGACGGTTGTCCAGTACTGCGAAGAGTGTCGGCGCCACGATGGCGCAAATGGTCCAGAGGCTTCCGGCCCATAAAGCGATCAGCACGCCAGCGATCCGGTGCCAGGTTGGGGAGTTCGAAGCGACGGGGTTCACGTGCCGTCGCGTGACTATCAGACGTACTCGACCGAGACGATCTCGTACGACCGCGTGCCGTTTGGAGCAATCACATCGACGATGTCACCTTGCTGCTTGCCGACGAGCGCGCGAGCAATGGGCGAGGACACCGAAATCCAACCGTTGCGGATGTCCGCTTCGGCGTCGCCGACAATCTGATAGGTGACCTTGCTGTTGTCGTCCTGGTCTTCCAGACGCACGGTGGCTCCGAACACCACTTTGCCGCCAGCAGCGAGACGCGTCACATCGATGATTTCGGAATTCGAGAGATGAGCTTCCACATCCTTGATGCGGCCCTCGATGAAGCTCTGCTGTTCGCGCGCCGCATGATATTCAGCGTTCTCGCTCAGATCACCGTGACTGCGGGCCTCGGCAATCGCCTGAATCACGCGAGGGCGATCTTCGGTCTTGAGACGTTTGAGCTCCGCACGAAGACGCTCCGCTCCCTTTGAGGTCAATGGCATTCGTTTCACGAGGCCACCTCTTGATGCAGATCCTGCAGGCGATTCACGTCCGTCTCGTTGATGTGCGCGATCGCATCACACGTCGCGAGTCCAGCCGTTACGGTTGTGTAGTACGTGACACGCTTGTGCACGGCCTCGCGACGAATCGAACGCGATTCGAAAATAGCCTGCTTGCCTTCGGTCGTATTGACGATCAAAGAGATCTCGTCGTTC
>JBJMWN010000033.1:0-14218 GCA_045810085.1 Povalibacter sp.
CGGTGAGCGCCCAGAAATTGTCCCAGTACGAATGCATCGGCTTGGCTGAATAGCCTTCATGGCTGATCGATGCAGGCATCAATCCATAGAAGCCGCGTCGATCGCCCTGGCGATTTGCATCTGTACGCTCCGATGCACGCAGCTGCTCCATGTATTCGACCGCTTTCACGACACGCGGCCACATCAGCTCCAACAGCACCCGATCATTCGTATAGCGGTAGACCTCATCCACCAGGAACAGGAATTCGCCGCCACTATCGTTCTCCGGGACCGGATCGGCACCGCGAACATCCACGCAGCACGGAATCTTGCCGTTCGCGAACTGATAGTCCGCATACCAAGTCAAGAAGTCCTTCGCAGTTTCAGGATGGCCGAGCCGCAGCAACATGTCCGAGGTCATCGCACCGTCGCGTATCCAGGAGCGCTCGTATGATCGAGAACCCGGCTGTAATGAAGTGCCATCGCTGTTGATGAGCACATGAGCGAGCGCGGTGCGCAGCGTATCGATCAAAGGCTGTCCATCTGCAGGAACACGGAACTGCACTCGATTGAGTTTCTCTTGCCACTCGCGTGCTACAGCTTGCACATCCGTATCGGCGAGCGCCGCGACCGGTTTCGAGCGCTTCGCATGCTGCGGCAGGTCGATGCTGACTTCCTTCGCAGCACCCGCAGCGATATCCAGATCGAACAACAGTGCTCCAGTCGCGAACCCCGTTTCATCCGATACGGAAGAGCCGGTTGCCCACTTCGTCCAATCGCACGCGCTTCCTGCTTCTGAAGGCCCGATCACAAACGAGGTGGGCGCCGAGCGCGGAATGACGGCAGTTACCCCATCGACAAAGACTCGCGCATCTTTCCAACTGAGATCCTGAATCGGGCTGACACCACCTGGCGTGTTCAGAAACTGCGCAGGTGGATTCACCTGGAAGGGCCGAATCATCAGCGCCAGTGTGATTCGCTGATCGAGTGCGGTCGGGTTCTTCACTTCATAGGTCACGCGCGTCTGGGCATCACCCACTGCTCCAGCTGCAATCGAGGTGACCTTCAAACTGACATCGTCGCGAGTCCATTCAACGCTGGGGATTGGCAGGTAACCTTCAGCGAGCGAGTGTCCAATTTTCGCATCTGCCCAACTGAGGGATTCGGCGCCCACTTTGATGAACGGCTCTACCGAGAAGCCTGACTTGTGCGACTCGATCGCACCATCCTCGGAGAAGAGTGCTTCCTGCGAGTCGCGGTCCACGCCTACGATCGTCCAATACGACTGCTCGTCATAGAAGGCACGTGGATAGCATCCACGCTTGGTGTCCTTCGCCAGAGCCCGAACGAATGCGTTAGCCGAAGCACCGAACTCAAGATCGCGGATGTGCAAAGACGAGATGCCCAATTCGCGACCCGGATCGCTCATCGTCAAACGTATCCACCGCGCCTCGGATTCCGGCAGCAGGTGCGAATCACGTCCACCATTGCCAGCCTTGACCGTGCGAACCGTTCTCCACTCGCTACCATCGAGTGACAGATCAATCGTGTACTGCGTCGCATAGAGATCCTTCAGCCAGGCGATCTCGATGCCCCCAAATTCTTTCACCTGCTTGAGGTCGATCGTGAGTTGCTGAGCCTGCCCGGCACGGCGAACACTTCTCCATGAAGTGTCTGCTTTGTCGTCCAGGACAAATGCTGGATCGTGACCTTTGCGAGCCGATGAAGCCGTGACCGCGGGCGCTTCCACAGTCTGCGGCCGCTCAACCGTCTTCAGCGCGAGTCGATCAAACCAGAGTTGCCCTGCACCGCCTTCGGCACCTGCACTGATCACAAATTCCATGGACGAAAACTTGCGCAACGCACGATTGGCAGTCGGTCCCCACGCAAATTCAATCTGCCGACGCTTGATACGAATGTTCTGCCACTCACCCGAGAAGCTGTAGTTGGCACGCCGGAACCACCAGACATTCTCGCCCGAGGCGTCGACGAATTTGATCTCGAGATTGTTGCGACCGGCATTCGCTCGCATCCAGAACGAGATCTCGTAATCATCAGGAAGTTCGACGGCAAGGGAGCGGGTCGCTGCTGCGTATCCAGCCGTTCTGTTGAAATCAAAGTCGAGCAGCATCGAGCTGCCCTGCTCTACTCCTGGCGCCGATTTGAGCGACGCGCTGACACCATCGGATGCGAGCGAGCGCCAGGAAGACAGATCATCGAACTCATCGAGTATGCGAACTTCTGCAGGCGCTTCCACAGTGGCACCGGTCATGATGAGCAGCAATGTGAGAGCGGAAGCGCAGCGCGCGATGAGACGAAGCACAGCTGAGTGGCTCTCAGACACAGCGCGGTAGTGAGTGGCGCGTTCGAATGAAAGACGTGACCATCATCATCTGATCATCCTTTGACACTGCCCGCGAGTATGCCGGCTATGTAATAGCGCTGCAGCAACAGGAACAATACGAGCACGGGAATCACGGTCAGCACCGCGCCTGCCATCATCAGTTCGTTATCCTGCACGTGTTCTCTTGAAAGTCCAGCGAGCGCGACAGGCAGCGTTTGCAACGTCTGCTCAGTCAACACAATCAGCGGCCACATGAAATCGTTCCATGTCCCCAGGAACGTGAGAATGGCCAGGGTCACCAGAATGGGTTTGAGCAACGGCACGACGATGGACCAGAAGATCTTCCCTTCACTTGCCCCATCGATACGCGCCGCCTCCAGCAGATCATCCGGAATCGACAACGCATACTGACGGATAAGAAAGATCCCGAATACGCTCGCCATACCCGGCACGATCACGCCGCCATAGGTGCTCACAAGTCCCAGCTCTTTGATCAATGCAAAGAGTGGAATCATCGCGACCTGACCGGGAATCACGAGTGCACCCAGCATCGCTTTGAATATTTTTTCGCGACCCGCAAATCTCAATTTCGCGAACGCGTAGCCCGCCATGGTGTTGAAGATGAGCGAGAGGCAGGTGACCGATGCGGCAATCACCGCGCTATTCAGCATGTAGCGCCCCGCCTGATAGTTCGCGAACATCGAGCGATAATGTTCGAGCGTCGGATGTTCTGGCAGCAGCGGCGGCGGCGAATGACTTGCGGCCCCAGTAGGCATGAACGAAACCGATACCATCCAGACCAATGGAAATGCAGTGAACACGGCGCCCGCGATCAGAGCTGCGTTCACCCAGAGCGATGCTGCGCCCCGCTTCACGCACGCACCTCACGACGCGTGATGCCAAGTTGCACGAGCGTGATGGCAAACATGATGACAAACAGCAGGAATGCCACGGCCGAAGCTCGGCCGAGACTCCACCATTTAAAACCTTCTTCGTACATGAAATAAAGCACGCTCATCGTGCTTTGCAGCGGCCCACCTTCCGTCATCACGTAAGGCTCTGCGAATAACTGGAAGTAGCCGGCGATGGTGAGAATGCTCACAAGCGTGAGCACCGGCGCAAGACCGGGCAGCGTGACATGTCTGAAAAGCTGCCAGCCCGAGGCACCATCGATTCGTGCGGCTTCGTACAAATCTTCCGGGATGCTCTGCAGCGCGGCGAGCAGGATGATCATGTTGTAGCCGAAGTTCTTCCAGACCGCGAGGATCACGATTGCCGGCATCGCCCAATGTGGATTTCCCATCCAGTCGACAGGACTGATCCCAGCGAAGCTCAAAACGTAATTCAAGAATCCGTAACGCGTGTGGAAGATGTAGCGCCAAACGACCGCAACTGCCACGAGCGTCGTGACGACGGGTGCGAAGTACACGGTGCGGAAGAAGTTTCTAAAGCGAGCCACTTTCGAATTAACCAGCAGTGCTGCACCCAGCGAGGCGCCGATCGACAAAGGCACTCCAAGAATGACGAAGTAAAACGTGTTGCCGAGCGCTTTCCAGAACAGAGGATCGACCAGAAGCTGTGCGTAGTTACGCAAGCCCACCATCCGCAGATTGGCAACACTGCCGAGCGCGTACAGATCGAAATCCGTGAGACTCATTAGGAGTGCGGCCAGCACCGGGATGAAAAAAAACACCGCGAGCACCAGCAGCGCAGGCGTCACAAACCACCATGCTGCTCGTTGAACCTTCACGTCGCGCTCTCAGTGCAACGATCGTGCGTCGGTCTATTCATCTTCACTCGGCACCGTCCTTGTCCAGCATCCAGCGGCGTTTCTCCAAGATGCCATCGGTCTTCGCATCCAGCGCTGTGATGGCCTCTTCAATGGAAGCTTGCTTCTGAATCACACGTTCGGCGGCCAGGCGCATTTCCTGTGCGATACGTTCCCACTCGGGAACCTTGGGCGGTGAGCGCACGCGATCGAGTTGAGCGTGAAAAGCCTTCGCATAGGGCGACTGGGACAGCGTCGAGCTCGCCCATGTTGAACGGCGCGGCGGCATATCGCCTGTCAGCTCATAGAAGCGCTGCTGCATCTCCGGCCTGGACAGATACTCAATCAGCCGCCATGCCGCTTCCTTGTGAGGCGAACTTTCGAAGATCACGAGACTTGCACCACCGGCGGAAGACGCGCCGGGCCCGTTCGGCCCAGGCATCGGTGCCGTCATCCATGCATCGCGCAACTCTGGAGGCAGTCGTTTACGGAACTCTGAGATGTTCCACGGCCCGGAAATATAGAACGAGAAAAATCCATTACCGAACTCGTCCCACACGTTGGAGATCTGCGTGTTGCTCATGCGCGGAGCCCATTCACGATCGAACATTTCGATGTAGAACGACAAGGCTCGACGAAAATCCGCGCTGCGAAAATTTCCGTAACGACCTCCTTCGCGCAGAACTTCCGTCGGTTGCTGAAGAGCGAGCACAAGCAAAGGCTCGAACTCATTGATGGGCAGCAACACTGAGTATCGATCAGGGCCGACAATCTGCTTGATGCCAGCGAGCATGCGGCGCCATTCATCCCAGGTCACGGGTGGCGAATCGAATCCCGCCTTCGAGAGCAGATCACGACGGTAATACAGCAGGCGCGTATCGACGTACCACGGGATGCCGAACAGATTTTTCGCGACTCGATTGGACTCGAAAAATCCGGGAAAGTAGTCGCTCTGAACAACCGTCGTTGAGCTTTGCTGAAACTCATCCAACGGACTCAGCGCATTCAGCGCTGCGAACTCTGGAACCCATGTGTTGCCCAGCTGACAAACATCAGGCAGCGTTTCTCCCGCATACGCCGTCAACAGTTTCTCGTGAGCGGCTGTCCAGGGGAGTTTTTGTATTTCGAGATCGAGGTCGGGATGTTCGCGTTCGAAGCCAGTCAGCAAGTCAGCAGCGACTTCGCCTTCGCGGCCCACTGCCCAGAACTTGAGCGGAACTTTGCCTTGGGTCCGACGAGAACATCCGCTGCTCGCAACCGCTGTCGCAGCGATGCCTTGTAGAAGTGCACGACGTGAAAGGCGTCGCGACACAGCTCACCGTTGCTCGGCCGTTCCCGTGCTCACCGGAGCGCTGGGTGGCTGCGATAACCAACCGCCAGTGAATCCCGCGCGTTCGAGCCCACGCCGGATGTGCGGATTGCGCTGCATGGTTCTCCAGATGACTTCTGAACGATAGTTCTCGATCATCGCGACGATCGGCCCTTGATCGATGCCCAAATAATCATCGGCAACCCAACCGATGTTTTCGATCACCTTGCCGTGTCGTAACGGAACATCGGTGTACGTGAAGCTTGGATTTACGGAGTCGAGAAAACCATAGCGTTGATATAAGTGTTCGCCGAAACGCGCGCGAAACGCACGGATGGTCGGAATCACGATCTCCGGTGCGAATGCGATTGAAGCGACGGCTGCGGTCGGCGCGATCGTGCCGTCATCGAGAATGTGTATGGCCGCCGTGCCGCGAGCTGCGTATGTGAAAAAACCGCGCTCCTCGTTGTTGAATATCTGCACGGTATCCGAGGGCCCATCCGATGCGCTCAGTCCCCAGATTTCACTGTCGTATCCGCGCCAGCGCATTGGATTGTCGGTCGCGTAATTTCGCTGTGCATAAGTGGCACGCCGACTATTTTCAAAATAGTCGATGCCTTTCTCTCGCATGAACTCATCCTGGATGCCACGAAAATCGATCCAGACATGCGAGTACTGATGACCAAAGTGCGGACCAAACGAAAGGAACTCCTGGCCGCTGAATTTTCCCCAGTTGTTCTTGTACGTCTTCATCCATTCCTGCCACGCGCCATCTTCGACGGCATGTGTGGGCGAACCCAATGCGAGGATGTAGACGAGCATCGCTTCGTTGTAGCCGCGCCAGTCGAATCTCAGAAAACCGGTCTCAGGGCGCCAACCATGCGAGATCGCTGGCGCCCTGTTCTGCGCCCACACCCAGTCAACGCGACTGTAAATCCTTTCCGCGAGATCGCGAATTTCCGCTTCGGCAGCGGTATCTCGATCGAAGTAAGACTGACACAGCAGTACGCCACCCAACAGCAACGCCGTATCCACCGTGGAAAGCTCAGAGGTTCCGTATCGAGAACCGTCCTGCATGTTTACGAAGTGATAGAAGAATCCCTGGTAACCCGCCATGCCGGTCTCATCAGGTCCCTGCGGAAGTTGCTCCAGGAATCGCAACGTGCGTAGCACGCGCAATCGAGCTTGAGCTCGCGAAACGAAACCCCGCTCTGCGCCCGCGACGTAAGCAGTCAGCCCAAAACCCACGGCCGCAATACTGGAGAACGAAGGTGTGGGATATCGATCGGGGATCAGCCCGTTTTTCTTTTGCGCGGTATGCCAGAAGAAACGAAAGGTCCGCCGCTCAAGGTTATTGAGCACCGGATCTGCATCGCGATCGGGTGCAATCGAACGCGAGCGTTCAACCACCACGTCTGCAACGTCCGATGCGGCCCGCGCAGGCAGGCCTGCCGTAAGGACGGCGATTGCCGGGATCAGCGTCCAGATCCACCGCGGAGTTGCGCATTGAGTTCGGGCAATTGCGGCTGCCATCACCAGTCCAGATCAGCGGTTGAGACACGACATGCATTGTAAGCGCCCCAGCAGCGATGCTGTGCTTCCGCGCTCTGGGCATGTGTGACCACTGCGATGGCAGTCCGTTGCGTCGTCTTGCTGGGACGTAAGCTTTTCATTGTCTGCTGCCGGATTGACGAACGACTCAGACGAACGAGCTGAACTTCTTGTAAGTTCCTTCCGTACAGCTGCTCTATGAACCAGAGCAGAGCAATGAGGCAAGACGAGAGCAGGCTCGAGTCACTCGAAGCGCCAGGGATTCACACCTCAGGCGTATTCAACTGATCCACTTGCGACTTCACCGTTCGATCCAGACTTCGGCGCGACTGGTTGCGGTGAAGGAAACGTAACGCGAACACAATTGCGGCCGCCACGTTTTGCTTCGTACAGTGCAGCATCCGCTCGCTGCAACATTGTTCCGCTCGATTCCGAGCTGCGATCCGCGGTCGAAACGCCAATGCTGACGGTGATGCGTCGTTCGACGAGCCAATGCAAAGAATCGATGCTCATGATCTGAATGCGCACGCGTTCTGCTATTTCGACCGCAAGCTCACACGTGAGGTCCGGCAGGATGGCGATGAATTCCTCGCCTCCCATGCGACCCACGAATCCCGTGTCGCTGATGGTGTCGCGTAGCTTGGCGGAAACCAGTTTCAGCGCCTCGTCACCTTCGGCGTGTCCATGCTGATCGTTGATGCTCTTGAAATGATCGATATCGATGATCAGCACTGAGCACGGCGACTTATCGGCCTTCTCAAGCAACGGCTCCAGAATTCCCAGAACAGCGCGACGATTCGGAACACCGGTCAGCTCGTCGGTCATGGCAAGCAAGCGCATGCGCATCGAGGTGCGTCGGTGGTGCAATGCGAGGAAAAGAAGGACCAATGCCAGAACCACGATCAACGTGATCACGAGCGCCTGAAGTTTTCCCGCGCGAGCTTGTTGCGCGAGCGCTTTCTCGTTCGCCTCGTTCTCACGCGTCAACAGCGCGTTTTCTTTTTCCTTCGCCGCCGTGTCGAACTCGATCTTGAGCGTCGCGAAGCGCTGATCCACTTGATTGCGGAACTGACGCTCGGCGGTTTCGCCTGCCTTGTCGAGAAAGCCATACCCGGCTCTCCAGTTGCCAGTATCCGCGTGAGCAGCCGCAAGCTCGACATACGTTTGATGCAGTTCACTCAATGAAGCGGCTTGTCGAAAGACCTGAAGTGCGTCTTCGAGCGCAGCGATACTCTGAGGCAACTGTTTCAACTGATGCAGTGCTATTCCACGTGCCAGATTGATCTGAGCCAGAAGCCGCGCATCAGGCGTCTCGCGCTGCAAAGTCTCGGCACGTTGCAGAATGTCCAGAGCAGCTCTTGGATTACCAGTCCCGTTTTCCACCGCTGCCAATCCGCGCAACGCATAAGCCTCACCGCGCGAATAGTTGATCTGGCGATTCAGCTGAAGCGATTCCTGAAACGCTTTGCGGGCGGCTTCCCAATCTTTGAGGTTCTCATTCGCGCGACCGAGATTGTGGAGCGTCACCGCTTCCTCACGAACCAGTCCCGCTGCATGCTGCGCTTTGAGCGCCTGGCTGTACATGTGGCGAGCTTCTTCGAAATCGCCCATGCGGTTGTAGAGAATGGCGATGCCGTTCACAGACGTCAGTGCGTGCTGCGTCAAATGCAGCTGGTCATAGAGTGTCTGTGAACGTTTGAGATCCGCGAGTCCCGCCGCGTACTTCGCCTCGAGACCCAGCAGATAGCCGCGAGCAAACAGCGCACCGGCGAGCATTTCCTCATCGTGTGTACTGGTGGCAACGTTGACGGCCTCTTCGTAGAGTCCCTTCGCCTGCTGATTGTTGCCCACCGTTTCCGCGATCTGCCCTTTGCACGTGAGCATGCCGGCGCGCAGTCCAACTCTACGGGCCTGGGGAAGCAGCGTATCGATGAGTGCGGTCTGCTGTTCGGCAGCGGAGGTATCGCGCTCAGATTGATAGTCGCAAAGAATCAGACGGGCTCGGATTTCGAGATCGGCATCCGGCTTGCGCTTCAATGTCTCGATGGCCTGCTCAGCCATGCGACGACTCGCTTCTGGATCCGTTCGGACAGCGAGATCAGCGCGCTGGATCAGCGTTTGAGCTGGATTCGCCGCTGTGGCCGCATGTGAACTCGTCTGCCACAGCAAGAGTGACATGCCGAGAGGCAGCAGCCGCATCGCGAGCGCCAGGAGTTTGCTGAAGAGTTTGAGCAAGGGTTCTTGTTTGGGTACGTACGAAAGTCAAACCGCTTCTGCGACTTCCGTGCGCATCAGTCCGAAGACTCGGACGTCGACCGTTTAACGCAGGGCTGTACTGTATATGATTCACCCCGCTAGCCGTAGTCGCGGTGCGAAATCCCAGAGCGTTGCGATCAGAGACGCGTACGGAATGAACCGGCTCCGAAAGATCGGAGTCGTAAATCGGCGGTTCAAAAATTAGCTGCCTTGGAATCAAGGCAGGCTCATATAAAGATTGGTCGGGGCGAGAGGATTCGAACCTCCGACCCCTTGCACCCCATGCAAGTGCGCTACCAGGCTGCGCCACGCCCCGACCGGATGAACCCGCGGACGCGAGTTCAGAAGCGGCGCGAATCATACTCGAAGAGACGCCTCGGCTGTAGACCTAACGAATCGAGGTGCAGTGCGGCTCCATTACGCGGATCTGACGAGAATCCGCTCGAACGATGCGGCCGGGACTAGCGACGAAGAATCCTGAGGATTTCTTCGAGCTCTGTACGGATCTGTCGGACGATCTGCTGCGCCTGAGACACATCGTCCCGAGCTTCATCGCCCTGCAGCCGATTGCGTGCACCGCCGATCGTGAAGCCCTGTTCGTAGAGAAGACTGCGGATCTGGCGGATGACGAGCACATCCTGCCGCTGATAGTAGCGACGGTTGCCCCGCCGCTTTACCGGTTTCAGCTGCGGAAACTCCTGCTCCCAGTAGCGCAGCACATGCGGTTTGACGCCGCACAGCTCGCTCACCTCACCGATGGTGAAGTAGCGTTTGCCAGGGATCGCGGGGAGTTCGCTGTTATTGCCTGCTTCCAGCATAGGCCTCGACTCGTGCCTTCAATTTTTGTCCGGGTCGGAATGTCACCACACGACGGGCGCTGATGGGAATCTCCTCGCCTGTCTTGGGATTGCGACCGGGTCGCTGATTCTTATCACGCAGATCGAAGTTACCAAAGCCCGAGAGCTTCACTTGCTCGCCATTGCTGAGCGATGCACGTAGTTCTTCGAAGAATAGATCGACGAGCTCACGCGCCTCGCGCTTGTTGAGTCCCAATTGATCGAAGAGCGCTTCCGCGATCTCAGCCTTCGTGAGTGCCATGATGACTTCTTATCTCTTGAGCGGGTCACGTATCGTGGCGTTGAGCTGGCGAACCAGATGATTCTCCACCTGCGACACGATTGCGTCCGCGTCTTGGTCCGTCAGGGTGCGGGAAGTATCCTGTAAATGCAGCCCTAAGGCTATGCTTTTCTTGCCTTTCTCGATCTGCTCGCCGCGATAGACAGAGAGTACGGTGACTTCCCTGAGCAGCGGCCCAGCGCTTTCTCGCACGGCGGCTTTGATCGCATCCACGTGCGTGCCTTCATCGAAGATGGGCGCAACATCCCGACGAATAGCGGGGTATCTCGAAATCTCACGGAACTCGGGAATATCAGCCGTAAGCACGCCCGCCGCTTCGAGCTCAAAGAGCACTACCGGATATGTCAAATCCATAGCCTTCAGGCGTTGCGGGTGCAGCAGTCCGATCCACCCGATCGGTCGATCACCTCGGAAGATTTGCGCCGACTGACCCGGATGAAGTGCCGGATGCTGTTGAGCGACAAATCGAAAGTCCGACGTCGCGCCAGAAAGTTCAAGCAATGCCTCAACGTCGGCTTTCATATCGAAGAAATCGAGCTTGCGATTCTCCAGGCCCCATTGATCCTCGAATGGCGTTCCGCTTGCGACAGCGGCGATCACTTCAGTTTCTTCACCTGTCTGCGGTGCGAAGCGCCGACCGATCTCGAACAGACGCACGCGCGGCTGCTGTCGTCGCTGATTCTCGCGCACGGACTGAAGTAATCCTGGCCAGAGCGACAAGCGCATAACGCCTAGCTCAGCGGAAATCGGGTTCGCGAGCGCCAACGACTGCTCGGAAAACAACAGCGACTGCCAACTCGCGTCCGTGAACGAGTACGTGATGGCCTCGTAATAACCGCGATCGACCAGCAGATCAGCGGCGCGCTCATTGCGAACTCGCGTCTCAGTCCACGTACGCATCTCTTGAGCAGTCGAGGCATCCCGCTCGGGAATATTGTCGAACCCGTGCAGGCGAGCGACCTCCTCGATCAGGTCTTCCTCGATGTGAATATCGAAACGCCACGAAGGTGGCGAAACGAACCAGCCGCCATTCGTCGACGTCAGCGCCATGTCGAGGCTTTTCAGATACTCCGCCACCGAGCTTTCGTTGAGTTTGACACCCAGCACGCGTTCGATTCGCTCATGTCGAACCTTGATGCTCGGGCGCTTCGGCGGCGCAAATGCCTGCGTGACAACGGTAGGTCCTGCGCGTCCTCCCGCACAGTCGAGCAAGAGTCGAGTCGCACGTTCAATCGCGCGCTCCTGCAACTGCGGATCGACCCCACGCTCGAACCGCTGTGAAGCATCCGTGATCAGTCCGAAGCGGCGTCCACGACCCGCAACCGCATCGGGGTCGAAGTACGCGACTTCCAGGAACACATCGCTGGTGGCATCGCCTATTCCAGAATTCTCGCCACCCATCACTCCAGCCATGCCTAGCACTGCACGCTCGTCGGCAATCACTGCGATGTCAGTCGACAACTCGATGGTTCTGCCATCCAGCAAGGTCAGCTTCTCGCCTTCGCGCGCAAATCTCACGCCGATCGAGCCGTGAAGCTTCTGCAAATCGTAGGCATGCATCGGCTGTCCCAATTCGAGCATCACATAGTTCGTGACGTCGACGATTGCGCTGATCGGACGCACACCGACACGTCGCAGTCTTTCCTGCATCCATGCGGGTGATGGAGCGTTCCCACGAACACCGCGAACGACTCTGCCCACGAACTTCGGGCAGGCGGCCGCAGCTTCGATCCGAACGGGAAAGGTATCGCTGATCGATGCGGTGACGGGCGATAGCTTCGGCCCAGTAAGCGGGACCTTGCGAATCGCTGAAACCTCACGAGCCACTCCAGCAATGCTCATGCAGTCGCCGCGATTGGGAGTGAGATTGATCTCAAGGATGGTGTCGTCAAGTCCCAAGGCTCGCGTCAGATCTTCACCAGTCCGAAGTTCAGGCGAGAGATCCATCAGGCCCGATGTGTCTTCGCTCAATGTCAGTTCGCGCGCTGAACAGAGCATGCCGCTCGACTCGACGCCGCGCAGCTTGGCTTTCTTGATCTCGACGCCGCCAGGCAGCTTCGAACCAATCAATGCAAGAGGTGCCTTCATGCCGACTCGAACGTTCGGCGCGCCACACACGATCTGCAGCTCTTCGCCTCCACTCGCGACTCGACAAACGTTCAACTTCTCTGCATCGGGATGCTTCGTGACCGCGAGCACCTCTCCGACAACGACGCCTTGGAGATCTGGTCCTGCGCGGTGGACGCCTTCGATCTCTAGACCGGCCATCGTCAAAGCGTGAGATAGCGCGGGCACATCATCGCCCGTTTCCACCCATTCACGCAGCCAATGCAAACTGATCTTCATCAACTCACGCTCATGCGAACTGCTTCAAGAATCGCAGATCGTTTTCGAAATACAGACGGATGTCGTTCACGTTATAGCGAAGCATCGTGAGTCGATCGATGCCCATTCCGAACGCATAGCCGGTGTAGCGCTCGGGATCGATGTCGACGGCACGCAGAACGTTCGGATGCACGACGCCACAGCCCGCCACTTCCACCCAGCCCGTGTTCTTGCAGACGCGACAGCCAGTGCCTCCACAAGCAACGCAGGAAATATCAACTTCTGCTGAGGGTTCGGTGAACGGAAAGTACGAGGGACGCAGACGCATCTTCACGTCCTTCTCGAACAGCGCTTGCATGAAGCCATGCAACACCGCTTTGAGATTCGCGAATGTAATGCCCTCATCCACCACCAGACCTTCGACCTGGTGAAACATCGGCGTGTGCGTCATATCCGAGTCATTGCGGTAGACCCGACCCGGTGCGATCACCCGAAACGGTGGTTTGCGACCTTGCATTGCCCGCACTTGCACGGGAGAAGTGTGAGTGCGCAGCAGCCGGCCATCCGGGAAGTAAAACGTGTCATGCATTGCACGTGCTGGATGGTTCGCCGGAATGTTCAGCGCTTCGAAGTTGTGCCACTCATCTTCGATCTCGGGACCATCTTCGATCGTGAAGCCGGCATTGCGGAAGATCTGTTCGATGCGACGACGCACGCGAGTGACCGGATGCAACCCACCACTATGCTGTCCGCGACCCGGCAGGGTGACGTCGATTGTTTCGCTCGCCAATTGCTGCGTCAGCTTCTGCGCTTCGAGCGCCTCACGACGCTGCTCAAGAGCTGCAGTGAGCTGGCCTTTGGCTTCGTTGATTTTTGCGCCAGCAGTCTTGCGAACATCGGCAGGCATTGCGCCCAACGACTTCAGCTGCTCTGTGATCTCGCCTTTCTTGCCAAGGAGGCGAACACGAATGGCCTCGAGATCTTCGATCGATGCGCTACGCGAGATTTCCGCCAGCGCAGCTTCGACCAATGGTTGTAAACCTTGTTCTGATTCGCTCATGCACTTTGACGCTGAGTGATCGAGTTGCGGCGAGAGTGTGAACTCCAGCCACGTATCCGATTGAGCTCGGATCCTGCCAGCTACGCAATCGACAGAGACAAAAAGGCGCTGACTAAGCAGCGCCTTCTCGTGTGCCGAGGCTTACGCCAGCGGCCCTATCTTGCCTGATCAGGCAGCTTTGGGAAGCGAATCACGAGCGCGCTGAGCGATCACCGCGAACGCGGCCGGATCATTCATAGCGATATCGGCCAACACCTTGCGGTCGATAGCCAGACCAGCATGAGTAAGGCCAGCGATCAGCTTGCTGTACGACAGACCGTGAACACGTGCTTCTGCATTGATGCGCGTGATCCACAGCGAGCGCATGTTGCGCTTGTTGGTCTTGCGATCGCGATACGCATACTGGCCGGCCTTGATGACGGCCTGCTTCGCAGCGCGGAATACTTTGCGACGAGCGTTGTAATAGCCCTTCGCCTTCTTGAGAATTTT
>JBJMWN010000034.1:0-25623 GCA_045810085.1 Povalibacter sp.
TTCTGACGCGCCTTCCACGCTCCAGCTCTCGCATACAAACCCACTGCACCAGCTTCCGTCTTCGAGCTCCACTTTGCCGATCCCCAGTGGGGATGGAATGCCGCCGACAAAGGATCCGAACTGGGCAGCGGGCACGGCCCACACTTCCACATCGAGTGCTGATCCATCCTTGTTGACTCGAACGAGCCCTGGCCGATGCGGTGGACCGCCAGGCAACGCATAAAAACGATAGCGAGGCGCTGTTCGAGTCGCCCGCAACCGGAACGCGTGTCGTGATGTGAGTTGAGTGTTCAGAGGAAGCCCACTCATGTGCGCGCCACAGACGGCGACCGCAATGTGTCCTGCGGGTATCGATGAGGCTTGCTCGAACTGCGGGATCGCTTCGTCGGACGTGCCCAGGAGCAAATCGGATGCTCGATGCAGGAAGGAGCCGATCTCCACCAGCGCATAGTCACGACCAGCCGAAGCAATCAACGTCAAGCCAAACGGCAGCCCATCCGATCTGAAACCGGAAGGGATTGCGATCGCGGCGAGATCCAGCAGGTTTACGAAGTTAGTGTAGTAGCCCAAGTTCGAATTCAAAGTGATCGGATCAGCTTCAAGCTGTGCGATCGTGTAAACGGTCCCTGCGCTTGGGACCATCAGAACGTCGACCTCACTCCAAAGCGGCTGCGCTTTGCGACGGAGCGCTTGCAGACGGTACTGAGCTTTGAACGCATCCACTGCGTTGGCCTTATTACCCTTCCCGATGATCGCCGCAGTCACTGGATGAATTGCTGCCGCATGCGTCGCGATGAAGTTTTCGATCGCAGCGTAGCGCTCGGCAACCCAGGGCCCTTCATAGAGCAAGCGAGCAGTCTCGAAGAGCGCTGAAAAATCCATCTGCACGATCTGCGCGCCGTTCGCACTCGCTCGCGTGCATGACTCTGTGAATAGCCGTTCGTATTGCGCATCGCCGAAGAACTGCAGCTGATCGGTGAGTGGCACCCCGATCCGAAGCTGAGGAGCGACACCGCGAGTCAGGGTCAGCTCACGCGAGTATTCATCGTCAGCGTCGAAGCCTTTCGCCACATCAAGAACGCGTTGTGCTTCTGAAGCCGTCAACGCAAAGATCGAGACACAATCCAAAGATCGACACGCCGGCACAACGCCTCGAGTGCTGATCAGCCCGCAGCTCGGTTTCAATCCCACGATGTTGTTGAACGCAGCAGGCACGCGCCCTGAACCTGCCGTGTCGGTGCCCAGTGCGAAGCTCACCAGATTCGTGGCGACCGCAATCGCTGATCCGCTACTGGATCCGCCGGAGATATACGCATCAATAAAAGCGTTCTTGCCCGCACCATACGGCGAGCGCGTTCCCACCAGCCCCGTCGCGAATTGATCCAGATTCGTTTTGCCGATCGGAATCGCGCCCGCTTCGATGAGCTTCTGCACGACCGTCGCCGACTTCTCGGGTACATAAGCGAACTCAGGACACGCTGCCGTTGTCGCCACACCCGCGAGATCGATGTTGTCCTTGATTGCGAACGGAATACCAAAGAGCGGCAACAGATCCGGCGACTTATCCTCAAGCGCGCGCACGTAGCTCAACACCTGTTCACGCGAGAGCCGCGTAATCCACACATTCCGCTGCGGCGCGGCCTCGATGCCAGCTAGGACGTCTTCGATGACCTGCGCCGGCGTCAGTACGCCGCTGCGGTAGGCACTCAGAAGTTTTTCAATCGTCAGCACTTTCATGAATCACGGTCTCGAGTAAGGAGCACGAGGACCAACCTGTGGATGCTCATTGTTTGAACACCACGAGCACATCGCCCGCGACAACGGATTTGCCAGGCTCGCATCGAATTTCAACGATCTCGCCAGATTCGTCGGCACGCATTGGAATCTCCATCTTCATCGCTTCGAGCACCAGCAGTTCGTCTCCTTCTTTGACGCGCTGCCCGACTTTGGCTGCGATGGTCCAGACACTGCCTGTGACGGGAGATGTCATCGCAGTGGCGCCAACCGGCAGCGATTGTTGCGAGTCGCGTTCAGGTGCGGATGAAGGCTCACTGTCGAACGTGAGTTGACCATTGACGCGCCAGCGTTCGCGCTCAGCTTCGAAAGCGGCTTGCTGACGCGACTTGAACTCCGCGATGGAAACAGCATTCGAACTCAGGAACTCGCGATAGGACCGCAATTTCAACGTCGTGGGTTCGATCCTGAGCTTGAACTGTCCACGCACGAAGTCTTCCCGCATCTGCAACAGCTCATCTGCACTCACCGGATAGAAGCGCAGTTGATCGAAGAAGCGCAGCAACCATTGTTTGCCGTCCGTGAAGTCTGCCGTCTGGCGATATCGATTCCACATCTGCACCGTGCGTCCGACGAATTGATAGCCGCCAGGTCCCTCCATGCCATACACGCAGAGATACGCGCCGCCGATGCCGACCGCATTCTCAGGAGTCCACGTGCGTGCCGGGTTGTACTTGGTGGTCACCAGGCGATGACGGGGATCGAGCGGAGTGGCCACAGGTGCGCCGAGATAAACATCCCCCAATCCCATCACCAGATAGCTCGCATCGAAAACAATGCGCTGAACATCCTCGATCGAATCGAGGCCATTGATGCGGCGAATGAACTCGATATTGCTCGGACACCAGGGAGCGTCCTTGCGCACCGATTGCATGTACTTGTCGATCGCCAGTTGCGTCGCTGGATCGTCCCAGGACAACGGCAAGTGCACGATGCGGCTGGGCACTTCGACATCGTCGATAGCCGGTAGCTCGGTCTCTGCTCGATGCAAATGATCGAGCAGCTGGCGTTGCGTGATGATGCGACTGTCGTAATGAACCTGGAGCGAGCGAATGCCCGGCGTCAGTTCCAGTACGCCTTCGACGTGCTGCGTCTGCAGCCATTGCATGAGTGCATGCACGCGAAAGCGCAGCTCGAGGTCGAGTACGAGATCGCCGTATTCGACCAGAAGATATTTGTCACCGGCCTGGCGATAGCGCACCGACGGAGCGGAATCTCGCTGCAAGCCCGATGGAAGAATTGCGCGACGATCAACGCCTTTGCTTTCGGTTCCCCCAACGTTGGCAGCAGGGCGGAGCTCCGCAATCGACGCATCGATCCGCTGCTCCCACTCCACCGCCTCATCGACGCTGACGCATCTGAATCGCACCTTATCGCCAGGACGCAATTGCCCGATTTTCCAGAGCTCGGCGCGCACGATCGTGACGGGACAGACAAACCCGCCGAGACTCGGACCATCGGGGCCGAGGATCACAGGCATGTCGCCTGTAAAGTCGACGGCGCCGATCGCATACGCGTTGTCGTGAATGTTCGAAGGATGCAGACCAGCTTCGCCGCCATCCTCACGAGCCCAGCGAGGCTTGGGACCGATCAGACGGACCCCGGTGCGACTCGAGTTGTAATGCACTTCCCAGTTGGCCGCGAAGAACGCGTCGATGTCTTCATCAGTAAAGAATTCCGGTGCACCGTGCGGGCCGTAAATCACGGCGATGTCCCAGCTGTTGGTGTACTTCGGAACGAGTGTCGGCGGCAGCATGTTCGCCTTTTGAGCAGTCGATTTGTTCACTCGCAGCGTATCGCCCGTGCGAAGGGCTCTGCCCGCATGGCCACCAAACTGACCTAACGTGAACGTCGCCGCACTTCCCATGTAGTCGGGAACATCGAAGCCGCCTTGAATCGCGAGATAAGTGCGTTGCCCTGCTCCGTCGATCGACTTGAGCTTCAAGACGCTTCCTGGTTTCACCTGCAGTGGCGACCAATAAGCTGCGGGCTTGCCGTCCAACTCGGCTTTCATGTGAGCGCCGCCGAGCGCGATCACCGCGTGCGTGTTGAACTTAAGCGTAGGTCCACTCACCGTCAGTTCGAGTCCGGCAGCCTCGGGTGAGTTACCCACGATCCGGTTCACGAGTCGGAAGGCGAGATCGTCCATGGGTCCGGAAGGCGGCACACCAATATCCCAGTAGCCAACGCGTCCCGGAAAATCCTGCACGGTGGAGTGCGTACCCGGCTGGATGACTTCCACCGTTCGAGGTTCATAGCGAAAGTCGCTGAGATAGCGCGTGAACTGACGGCCTTCGCGAAAGACCTCATCGCCCACGATCGCGCGCAAATAAGCCTGGTTCGTTTCGATGCCGTAAATGCGTGTAGCCGCGAGCGCGCGATCGAGATTCGACAACGCAACTTCTCGCGTGTCTCCATCGGCGATGATCTTCGCGAGCATGGGATCATAGTGAGGTGACACCTCCGTTCCCGTTTCGATCCATGAATCGACGCGAGCACCCGTGGGCAACTCCACATGCGACAGCAATCCGCTCGACGGTCGGAAATTGTGTGCTGGGTCTTCAGCGTACAGACGTACCTGAATCGAATGACCTCGAGGTGCATGTTGGTACGCGCGGAGATCGGGAGGATCGCCCGCGGCGACACGAATCATCCACTCAACCAGATCGATGCCGGTCACTTGTTCAGTGACACCGTGCTCGACCTGAAGCCGTGTGTTCACTTCCAGGAAATAGAACCGACCTGCCACATCGTCATAAACGAATTCGACGGTTCCGGCAGAGCGATAGCCAATCGCTTCGCCAAGTCTTCGCGCACTGCGCAGCAGCTGGGCCCGCGTACTCTCATCCAGATGCGGTGCAGGCGTCTCCTCGATTACCTTCTGGTTCCGACGCTGCACCGAGCAATCACGCTCACCGAGAGCGATCACATTGCCGCGACCGTCACCGAAGATCTGCACTTCGATGTGTCGGGCGCGTTCAACGAATTTCTCGAGGAACACGCCACCCTGACTGAAGTTGCTCTTGGCCAAGCGTTCGACAGAATGAAAGTTCTCGGCCAACTCGCCTGCTGTCCGGCATAGCTGCATGCCGATGCCGCCACCTCCCGCGGTGCTCTTCAGCATCACGGGGTAACCGATGCGCTCGGCTTCACTCAAACCATGATCAAGGTTGTCGAGTAGCGAGCTACCCGGAAGCAATGGGACATCGTGCGCTTCTGCCAAAGCACGAGCCGTGTGCTTCAGGCCGAAATCGCGCATCTGTTGCGGTGTCGGGCCGATGAAAGCGATTCCAGCCGCTTCACAGCGCTCGGCAAACGCTGCGTTCTCGCTCAGGAAGCCATAACCCGGATGGATGGCCTGCGCTCCCGTCTCGAGCGCGGCAGCGATGATCAGATCCTGACGTAGATAGCTTTCGGCAGCAGCCGCTGGTCCCAAGCGCACCGACTGGTCCGCATCGAGCACATGCGGCGTATGACGATCAGCATCGGAATACACCGCGACCGACTGAATGCGCATGCGTTTGAGCGTGCGCAGAATGCGGCAAGCGATAGCACCGCGATTGGCGATCAGCACCTTGTTGAACATGAAGCACCGTCAGGCCCAAGGTGCCGGGTCGTCCCGGCGTTGTTATCGTGACTCCCGGGTCGTCCCGGAAGTGTGATCAGGGGTGTTGCCCGATCACCTGTTCGGATCCCACACCAGCACTTCCACCGGCGTCGGGTTGTACGCGTTGCATGGATTGTTGAGCTGTGGGCAATTCGAAATCAAAACGGTCACATCCATCTCAGCCCGCATCTCCACATATCGACCGGGACCTGAGATTCCATCGGCAAAGGTCAGCTTGCCCTCGGGCGTGACCGGAACGTTCATGAAGAAATTTACGTTGCTGGACAGATCGCGCTTGCTGAAGTCGCGACCGTATCTGGAACCCCATTGCGCCAGGGCGAGCAGAAAGTTATCGCGGCAACTATGCATGTGGCGCTTCTCGAGCGCATACCGAACCGTGTTGCTTTCCGCTGAGCACGCACCGCCCAACGTATCGTGACGACCGCAGGTATCAGACACGATCGTGAGCATCGTGTTGCCTTCATTCGAAATCAGCGGCGTACCTGCGGTTAAATAAATATTGCCCTGAGCGCGAATGGTGTCCTGAGCGCTGTATCGCTCGTCGAGCGTATCGGCGCGATAGAAGAGTGTGTCGACCGCCTGATTGCCTTCCAGATCCAGAATACGAAAGTATTGACCGGCTTTGACGGTCCCCATCCAGGGCTCGCCTGCGGCAATGATTTCGCGATGAATGGCATCGCGCGGATCCAGCTTGCTCTCGATCAAAGGCACAGCAACTCTCTCCAGGCTCGAAGCGTCACAGGTGATGAAAGTGATGCAGACACGGTGGGAGCTTGCGGCACTGTTCGGTCTCGAGTTGACCCGCGGCTTCCTTCACGCACTATCGTCATCACCTTCATCACCTCTGACGCTTCTTCAGCGAAACCACATTTCGGTGTTCTTGAAACCGCGCTCGTTCTCAGGACAGCGCACCCGACACGGATCGTTGCGTGGCGCGGGACGTGAATGCCACGCCGTGAGCCTAAGCTCACGAGGCGCGTATTGAGTCGACGGATCCAGTGGATGCTGGGCCGTCGACAACACGAGCAGGACGTTCATCTCAAATCGCAGGTCGACGTAACTGCCGGGACTCGAGTTGCCGACCTGGTAGTGCAAGCCGCCGTCATCGTGGACGGTCACCTTGCTGAAGAAATTGATGTTGGCACTCAGATCACGCTTGCCCATGCCGTACTTGCCCAATTCGACGAGCAATCCGTCATAGGCGTTCTGATGCCAGCTGTTGCGATGTTCCTGATACCGTGCCTCGCCGAATTTCTGCTTCGACAACGCAGGGCCTGTGAGACCACACATCGTGTCGTGCCAGCCGCACGTGTCGTCGGTGATCGAACAGAGCACGCGGCCCATGTCGGAGTAGCACACGCACGTACGCGTCAAAAACGCAGTGTGCTGTGCCTTGAGCGTGTCCGGCATGTTGTAGCGCTCCAGCCGATCATCATCGTTGAAGAGCAAAGCAGACACGTTCGCACCACCAGACACGTCTGTGAGACGCAAGGTAGTTCCACGACGCAGCAACCCAGACCAGTGGCCGCCAGGCGTCACCAACTCATCCCACAACATCCAGTAGGGAGCGCCTTCAGCCATCGACAACGAACCTCAACGCAAATGGAATCGATTAGCCGGACAGAGCAAGGAACGTACCAACGGAAATAGAGCCGCCCGCTCGCGCTCGGCAACTGGCCAGAGAACGGGCGAGAGATGTTGGTGCACTCACGTCGCAGGTCGTCGCGAATGGGAGCAACGATTCTCAGCGAGCTCGAAATTTTGCCCCGTCATCGGGCATCACTGATCAAGAGATGCTCCACGACGAAGCACGGCATCGCGATACTTCAGTCGCCTTTCTCCGACTAGCGGCCAGTTGCAAGTAGCCTGTTGCAGCATCGCTACTCGGCACGCGGCTTGCACCCATCACAGATAAATGTGCGTCTAGGGTTCCGGTTGTGCATCTCACGTTGCGCAACGCTGGTCCGAGAGAGGCAGTCCAGAGATGCGGGCATTCTGATTCGCCAATCATGATGGAGAGGCGAAAAAGTGTTCGGTTTCGGGATACACGGCGGGATAAAAGCCCGGGAGGTCGGGAAGCACCAAAGGCGGCGCTTCCTATGGAACGCGGCGCTCAACGCGGCCGGGGCCTCCAGATAGGACCGATCGTATTGTGGTGCCGCGATAGCTGGCTCAAGTCCAGTCACCGCAAAACGAGGAGTCGCCGCATGCAATCGCGTTTCAAGTCTCTAGCTCGCACTTCAATCCTGCTCTGTTCACTGTTCTGTGCAGTCTTTGCGCAGAATGCGAGCGCTGCTGAAAAGAAAGAATTCAAAATCGCCTGGAGCATCTATGTAGGTTGGATGCCATGGGACTATGCCGGTGAGAGCGGCATTCTGAAAAAGTGGGCCGACAAATACGGCATCAAGATCGAGCTCACGCAGATCAACGACTACGTCGAGTCCATCAACCAGTACACCGCCGGCGCGTTCGACGGTTGCGTGATGACGAACATGGACATGCTGACGATTCCCTCGGCAGGTGGCGTCGATTCCACCGGCCTAATCGTCGGCGACTTTTCGAACGGCAACGACGGTGTGGTGATCAAAGGCAAAGGCAAGAAGCTCGCGGACATCAAGGGACTGCCGATCAATCTGGTCGAGCTCTCCGTATCGCACTACCTCCTCGCTCGTGGTCTCGAAACTGTTGGCTTGAAAGAGCGCGACATCAAAGTCGTGAATACGTCGGATGCTGACATCGTAGCCGCTTACGCTGCAGCGACCACCAAGGCGACTGTCACATGGAAGCCTCAACTGAGCGAAGTACTCGCCGCGCCCGATGCACAACTCGTGTTCGATTCGAGCAAGATTCCCGGCGAGATCATCGACATGATGGTCGTGAACAGCGCCACGCTCAAAGACAATCCGAAGTTGGCCAAAGCACTCGTCGGTGCCTGGTATGAAACGCTCGCTGTCATGAGCAAGAAAGATGCGGCTGGGCAGAAGGCATTGACGTCGATGGCCAAGGCCTCGGGCACTGATCTTCCTGGCTTCAATAGCCAGCTTGCAACGACCAACATGTTCTGGACACCGGCCGATGCAGTCGCGTTCACGACCAGCCCGAAGCTCGTCACGACGATGGATCTCGTCCGCAAGTTCTCCTTCGATCATGGTTTGCTCGGCGAAGGCGCGAAGACGGTCGATGTCGTCGGCATCGAATTTCCCGGCGGCAAAACCCTCGGCAACAGCAAAAATCTGAAGATGCGCTTCGACCCGACGTACATGAAGCTCGCGGCGGAAGGAAAGCTGTGAGAGGCATCGGCAACTGGCAACTGGCAACTGGCGGCCGGCCAGAAGATTTCATTGTCCTCTTGTCTGCTCGGCCAGCTGCCAGCAGCCAGTAGCAAGTAGCAAGTAGCAAGTAGCCGACCGCCTTCTTCTCATGCCCCGTCTAGTCAATCTTCATCCGAATCGTGGCGCCGCGGTGTTTCTCGCGGCGCTGCCTTTTCTGATTCTGATCGCTGCATACCTGCTGGGTTCGAACGCACGTCTGGAAGCGAATGCAGGAGACAAGTTGCTGCCTTCGTTCTCGACGCTGGCCGACACCATTCACACATACGCGTTCGAGGAAGATAAGCGCAGCGGTGAAGTGTTGTTGTGGCTCGATACCTGGGCCAGCTTGAAACGCATCCTGATTGCACTAGGAGTCAGCGCTGCAATCGGATTGTCGGTGGGACTTGCGATCGGTGCGATTCCCTATTTTCGTTCTCTTGCTGCTCCGTTTGTGGCAGCGGTGTCGATGATTCCACCGTTAGCAGTACTGCCTGTGCTGTTCATCGTGATGGGATTGGGTGAGCTGGCGAAGGTCGTGCTCATCATTATCGGCATCACTCCCGTGATCACGCGCGATGTCGCGCTACGTGCGTCGGAGTTGCCGACTGAGCAGTTGATCAAAGCACAGACACTGGGTGCCTCGAGTTGGTTGCTGTCTTCGAGAGTCATTCTGCCGCAGCTCTGGCCACGACTCATCGATGCGGTTCGCCTGCAACTCGGTTGCGCGTGGCTGTTTCTGATTGCCGCCGAAGCGATCGCTTCCACCGAAGGATTGGGGTATCGCATCTTCCTCGTTCGACGCTACATGGCCATGGACGTGATTCTGCCGTACGTCATCTGGATCACGTTGCTCGCGTTCACCATGGATTGGTTGCTGCGCATCGCACGTGATCGCCTCTTTCCCTGGGCGCAAAGCAAATAGATCGATGGCGACAGTCACCGTCAAACGACTATGGAAGGAATACGGCCAGCAGGTTGTGCTGGAAAATCTGAATCTGACTATCGCGGACGGTGAATTCGTCACCATCGTCGGCGCTTCTGGCTGCGGTAAGACGACGTTCCTGCGAATGTTGCTTGGAGTGGAGAAACCCACTCGCGGCGAGTTACTCATCGACGGAAAGCCGGTGCCTGCAGAGCCGGGCCCGGATCGCGGCATCGTCTTTCAGCGCTATTCGCTGTTCCCTCATCTCACCGTCACACAGAACTTGTTGCTGGGGCTGGAGTTCACCGGGTCGCGATTTCTCGGCCGACTGTTCGGTGCAAAGCGGCGCGCAGCACTGGACAAAGCAAATCAACTGCTCGACTCGATTGGGCTGTACCCGGCGCGGGATAAATTTCCCTCCCAGCTTTCGGGTGGCATGCAGCAGCGTCTTTCAATCGCTCAGTCCGTCATCTGCGAACCGAAGATCCTGCTGCTCGATGAACCGTTCGGCGCACTCGATCCCGGCATCACTGCAGACATGCACGAAATCATTCTGAAATTGTGGTCCATGAATCGAATGACGATCTTCATGATCACGCACGATCTGAAGGAAAGCTTCCAGCTGGGGACACGGTTGCTCGTGTTCGATAAGCGTCGGCACGATCCACAAGCGCCGGAAGCGTATGGAGCGACTGTGACGTACGACTTGCCGCTGAAGGCGAAGGACCTGACGGCGAAGGCGCCGGAAACTGCGTCTAAGCCGTATGGGCAGGCGCTCCAAACCACGTAGAGAGCGCTTCCGTAAGCCCCACGGTGTGGTGCTCGCCTACCCACGCGACGTATCCATCAGGTCGAATCAATACGGCGCTCGGAGCTGCAACAGCTCCCACTGCTGGCAGCTCCCACGAACCTTCGTACTTGGCATTGATGAGCTCAACCCGATCCGCCCAGCCAGCGATGTCTAACGTCGCCGAGTCATCAAGGTTGAGCAGCACAGGCCGAGCATGGTGAAGCAACCTGAAAGTCCGCAGTGGACCGTCCGCATTGATCAGATCGAGATCGGGCATGCGGCGCCCCAACAGCGGGTGTTTGCTATTCAGATTGGTGTGCTCACAGTCGTAACGAATTCCCAGACCAGAGATCTCGGCAGCGAGTTGCTTGCGCGGCTCATCGAGCTTGAGGAACTCGGCAACGATCTCAGCCAAGGCTTGAGTGCGATCATCCCTGCGACTGAGCGCGACCTGAGCCATGGTGTTGCGTAGCACGCGCGCACCGATTGGAAATCGCTCAGCGTGATACGTGTCGAGCAAACTTTCTGATGACTTTCGCTTGATCACCTGCGCGAGCTTCCATCCGAGATTCACCGCGTCCTGCACGCCGATGTTGAGGCCTTGACCACCCATCGGGGGATGCACGTGCGCCGCGTCGCCGGCGAGCAAGACGCGTTGAGCTCGATACGTGGTTGCCTGGCGCGTCATATCGGTGAAACGCGAGATCCAGGTCGGACTGTGAATTCCGTAGTCGGTGCCGTAGATGGCAACGAGCGCCTCGCTCACATCGCGCAAGGTCGGTTCACTACCGAGTTGCAGGTGCGCTTCCATCAATACGATCCCAACCTGTCCTCCATCTCCTCGACCGATGGCATGCCGGCCGCGTGCATCTTCGGTGAATCCCCACTTCGGCTCGGCAGCGGTCTGAACTTCTGCGATCAACCAACTCGTGGTCGCGTCCGACCCAGCAAACTCGATCCCCGCTGATTTGCGAATGACACTGCGGCCACCATCGCAGCCAACGAGATACTCAGCTCTGAAGCGTTGGCCATCAACGACCGAGAGCTCGATACCCGTATCGTTCTGCGTAAACCCTGTGACCTCATGGTTTCGATAAATGGGAACGCGCAATTCTGCAACCCACTCCGCCAACAATCGCTCGATATGGTTCTGCCTCAGGCCAAGGACGTAGTTATGACGCGTAGGAAAGTCGCTGATGTCCAACGCCACCCTATTGAAGTGAACGACCGGATACTTTTGCCCCTGCGACAGAAAGCGGTTAGCGATACCGCGCTGATCCAAAGCTTCAATGGTGCGCGCATGCAAACCGCCCGCACGTGAGCCGAGGAGATGCTGGCTCGCACGAAGTTCGACGATCGCAACGTCAACGCCCGCCAATGACAACTCGCCGGCCAACATCAATCCAGTCGGCCCTGCGCCAACGATCATCACAGTGTGCTCGGTCATCGCGACACCCTCGTTCTGCTTCAGGGCGGCGATCCTGCAGCAGGGTGACCGACTTACGGCAACCCCCCGTGCACGATATAGTCTGAAAGTGCGAGGACAGAGATCGCTGTGTTGCACCGCTGTCCGCCCTCGACGGACAACCCCGCCTTGCTAGGTTTGACCCAGAGCCGACCCCTCCGGCGGTACGGTCAACCTCATTCCGTAAAACTGCGACTCACGTCCCCATCCGCACTGAAGGCACTCAATGGCTGCTCGAGTCTGCCGTTACTGAGATCAACCGTCGTTCCGGCCGCGCACACGCGCACGCCAGACGGAGCGTCAACTTTCAATATCAGTGCGGAGCGTCGAGCGATGTCCGGTGCACATCAGCAAACCATTCTGGCCGTAGACGATTCGGCGTCGATGCGGCAGATGGTGCGCTTCACCCTCGAAGGTGCGGGCTACAAAGTCGTGCAAGCAGTTGATGGCGTTGAGGCGCTGGAGCTGGCCAAGCAAGGCACAGTCGATCTGGTGCTCACTGACGTGAACATGCCGCGGATGGATGGGATTGCGCTGGTTCGCGAGCTTCGCTGTCTGGACACTTATAAGTTCGTACCCATGCTGGTCCTGACCACGGAATCGGGACAGGAAACGAAGCTGCGCGGCAAGCAGGCCGGGGCCACTGGATGGATCGTCAAACCGTTCAATCCCGAGCAGTTGCTGGCCACGATCGGCCGCGTGCTCTGATCCACGAGACTCGGACACCACGTTCATGCCCGCGAGATCGGCAGAGACAACCTCAAATCCCGCGCCTGAGCGCGAAGAGGGTTGGACGCCGGAACATCAGGCCGCAAAAATGCTGGGCTTGTGCGAAACGCAGATGGACTCAGCGTTGCAGGAGTCGGATCGGGCTGTCGATACGCTCGTGCAAGCATTCACTAGCCTGGTGGATATCACTCGCAATGTCGGCGCACTGGCCGAACAACTCTCGACTCAGTCGAAAGCCGGCGATCAGACTCACGAACTGCAAACTCAGCTCGGTGTCCTCTCCAAGCAGATGGCATCCGCAGTCGTCGCCTTTCAGTTCTACGACAAGCTGACACAGCGCATGGGGCATGTGCGCTACAGCCTGTCCGCGTTGGCTTTGTTCGTCTGCAATCGCACGCAGATGCAACAGCCTGAACAGTGGCAGCGCCTGCAGTCGCAGCTGCGCCGCCTGTACCGCACGGAAGCCGAACGCGAGGTCTTCCAGATGGTCATGGACGGCGATGACACCTCTTTCATTGACGCAGCCCAACCGTCGGCATTGGCGCCTGCCTCGATCATCGCTGGCGAAATCGAACTCTTCTAACCTCCTGGCCGCCAATGTCAGGCTTTTCTCCGCGCCGAATTCTCGGCCCGTAGACTTCCCAACAGTCACTTCCTGTCTTCTCGCATGCAGCGCCGCGCGCTTGCGCGTTACCGCTACCATGACTTTTTTGACAGCGCTCTCCAGTGTTGACAGAACATCATAATTTGAACTCCGCCGTTTCCCTGAAGCACCGCGATCTGAGACGCGTGTCGCGCCCCTGTGAGGGTTGTTAAGGTACACGACAGACTGTGACTCACTGCACAGAGTGCGTGAGCGATCGGCATATCTTCGAGCCGTCCAATCATTCATGTCGCGCTTCGGAAACAAGAGGCGCACCCGCAGCGCCCGAGGCAGCGGACATCAGGAGGGGCTTATGTTGATTCAGTCGCGAACGATCGTTGGAGCTTGTGCCGCACTTGCCATCGTAGGTGGTGCGTTGGTGGGTACAGCAGCACTCATGCCGTCATCCACGGAGAAGCATGGGCAGGTGGAGATCAAACAGGTCGAAGAGAAAGCCTGGGCCGTCGAAGTCAAAGAACTGCCCGAGGTGCAGCAGACTGCTGCTCTCACGCGCTGAGCGTGGCTTCACCTTGAGACCGCAGAGTGTCTTCTTAAGCGCTCTGCGGTTTCCCTGCAGGTTCCTTCTCTGATGGGGCACCTGCCCTATTCCCCTCACAGCCTTCATCTTTCCGCTGATCCGATCTCGCGAAAACGCGACGCGTTTCGCACATTACGGGCGGTCGATGCTCAAGACCGTAGCCCTTCAGCCGTTACGTTCAACAACAACGAAGCTAACGGTCGGATTGCGTTTCCATGGTCAACGCCAGCGCCAAGCACATGCCCTCCGTCGAGGACTATCGCGCTCGACTTGCGACATTGCAGGGCTCATGGGACACGCTTTCACTGCTCTCCCATTTGAGTGGCGACGCGACTGACATGGGCGGCACTCGCCAGGCATTCGAGACGCTCACGACGGATCTCGTTAGCAATCTGGCGGTAGAGACTCAACGCAAGGCATTGCTCGCGCTCAAGGCGAAGGGCCAGATCGCGATCGACATCATCGTCCGCAATCTTTACGAGCGTACGGCGGACATCGGATTCCTCAGCACCGATGAGGACATCCGCAATTACCTGCGACAACATCGACAGCACAGCAGTGAAGAACTCGGGGACTCCGAGCTGCGACGTTCGCGTGAAAAGCTCGAACAGCGTTTTCGCGAATACGTCGCGAAGTACTCGGTCTATCAGGACGTGATCCTGCTGACCCCCAAAGGTGACGTGCTCGCGCGACTTGCTGAAGATGGCGCCACTGTTTCGACCCGCGACTCGCTTGTTTCCGAAGCACTCTCGACACGAAGCGGCTACGTTGAAACGTATCGTCATTTCGACCTGCTCCCGAGCCAGCCACGCAGTCTCGTCTATTCCTTTCGAATCGTGGATGGCAACCGGGCGGTGGGAGTTCTATGCCTGTGTTTCCGGCTTGAGGACGAACTACAGGGCGTCTTCAGCAAGCTACGAGATGCCTCTGACTGGAACGTGTTCGCGTTGCTCGATGCACAAGGCAACGTGATCGCGAGCAGCGATCCGTGGCAAGTGCCGCTCGGCGCGCCAGTACCGCTCGCGTTGAATGAAGGTGGCGCGGTCGTCCGCTTCGCAGGCCGTGAATACCTGGCGGTGACGCGTCGTACGCAGGGATTTCAGGGCTACATGGGACCGGGCTGGCTGGGCCATGCGATGGTGCCGATCGAGCATGCATTCGAACGCAACGCCAATGTCGGGGGTCGCCAGATCACTTCTGAACTGCTCGCTCAGGTCCGTGAGAGCGCGACCATTTTCTCTCCGGAGCTGCGGCGCATTCCGGTCCAAGCCGAACAGATTCAGCGCGAACTCAATCGCGCCGTGTGGAATGGAAATATCCGGCTCGCACTGCGCGCCGATGCAACCGTCCATTTCGCGCGTGTGCTGCTCTGGGAAATCGGCAATACCGGACGTCGCACACAGGCTGCCTTTGAACAGTCGATCAGCGATCTGCAGCAGACCGTGGTCTCCTCGATCATGGACGACGCACAGCTGCTCGCATCGCTTGCGGCTGACGTTCTGGATCGAAATCTGTACGAACGTGCGAACGACTGTCGCTGGTGGGCGTTGACTGCAACGCTCGGCGAGCATCTCGGCAGCGGCACTCATCAGCGCGAATCAGTGACTGCCCTCCTCCAGCAGATCAACAACCTGTATACGGTCTATCACGACATCGTGCTCTTCGATGCCCAGCGCCGGGTCGTTGCGACCTCGCGACTTGCTCATCAACGACGCGTGGGTCAGACCATTTCTGAACCCTGGTGCGCCGAGACCTTGTCCTTGCGCAACTCGCAGGATTTCTCGATGTCGGGATTTACGGCATCAAGCTTCTACGAGGACCAACCGACACTCGTCTATGGCGCCGCGCTGCGCCATGCGGGACGAACCGTGGGTGGCGTCGGCATCGTATTCGATGCGAAAGCACAGCTCGAATCGATTCTGCGCGACGCGCTGCCACGGACAGAGTCGGGAAAAGTCGTTGAAGGCGCGATCAGCCTGTTCGTGGATGCGAACATGCAGGTCATGGCGGCGTCGTCGAAGTACTCGCATCGAGACACACTGAATCTTTCGCGCGAACTGCTGCGCTCGGATGGCTCGGCTTGCGCGCACGTCGTCGCGATCGACGATATGAACTATGCAGTGGGCGTATGTCATACGGCTGGCTACCGCGAATACGACGCTACTACGCTGTGGTGTCTGGTTCTGATCCCGCTCGGGAAGGTGATCGATCGGAGTTCGAAGCTAAGGCAGGATGACGGCGGCGGCGCGCAACGACAGGTGAGCGGCGTCGACCAGCGTTCCGGCGAGCAATCCATTGACGTCGCAACGTTCCACTGCAATGGGCAGTGGCTCGGATTGCTACGCGAGCAAGTCGTCGAGGCCATCGACGGCGCGCAGTTGCGACCCGTTCCAAGCAGCCCACCGTGGCACGTAGGACTTTTAATGTTCCGCGACATGCCGATTCCGGTCATCGACCTTGCGCGGCTGATGGACAACCGAGCGACGACGCGCGGTCGCGATGTCATCGTCATTCGCGCAGTCGCGGATGGCCCAGCGATGGGATTGCTCGTCGATGATCTCGCGGGCATTCCCGCAATTCCCGTCAGCCGCTTGCTCCCGATGAACGATGTCTCTCAGCGCGCCGGTGCGGCGATCGTCGATCATGCAGTTCGCCCTGAGCGTCCCGATGATCCGTTGCTGTTGATCCTGAATCTCGAACAACTTCTGCAACACACGCGCGCTGTGCAGACACTAACGATCAGTGTCGCCTCCAGCGCGATCGCAAAGAAATAGGCGCGCTGTATACAGCCGACCCACCTAGCGATGCGCGTGATGCACCTCACTCGATGAGGGTGCTATGGTCATCGCATGGCTATGCAACCCGCTGCACCGACGCACAATCCGGTTCAACTGCGAGGCGATTACTCACAGGCTGCTGCTGATTACACCGTGCAGCAGCAGTGGGAGCGCTACTCCGAAGCCGATCATCAGATCTGGCGCACGCTCTATGCGCGACAGATCGCAATGATCGAACGTTATGCTGCACCCGAGTTCATCGATGGTGTGCGCAAGCTCAACGCAACCTCCGATCGCATTCCGCGAATCGATGAGACCAACAAAATTCTCGCGAAGGTGGGCGACTGGCAAATCGTCGCGGTCCCCGGGCTGATTCCGGAGGATCAATTCTTCGCGCACCTCGCGCATTGCCGATTCCCTGTCACGGTTTGGATTCGCAAACCGGAAGAGCTCGACTATCTCGTAGAGCCCGACATCTTCCACGACTTCTTCGGACATCTGCCGATGCTGACGAATCGCTCCTTTGCGCGCTTCATGCAGGCGTATGGTGAGGCGGGCCCTAAGGCGATCGCTGCGAATGCATTGAAGATGCTGGCTCGACTCTATTGGTACATGGTCGAGTTCGGGCTGATTCAAACGTCGCAAGGACTGCGTGCGTACGGCTCTGGGATTCTTTCTTCGAAAGGCGAGACTGCTTACTGCATCGAAAGCCCGAAGCCGCACCGGATCCATTTCAATCTCGAGCGCGTACTACGCACCGACTATTTGATCGATGACTTCCAGCAAACCTATTTCGTGATCGACAGCTTCGATCAGCTGTTCCACGCCGGCTACGACACCGACTTCGCTCCGCTCTACAAGCAGTTCGCGCAGACCGAAGGCATCGCGCCGAACATCGTGTTGCCCACGGATCGCGTCATTAGAGTTTGAGATCTCTCTGCGAAGCCCAAGAAAAACGAGCCGCAAAAATTCTCAAGAGGCACACAAGTTCGGACAACGCGTCTTGTCGTCCGACTTGTGAGTTTTTGGCGCCTTCTTGCGGCCGTTCCGTTCTTAAACCAACGTGATTCCCTGAGCAGACAACGGCAGCGAGCGGATCGGCTTGCCGCTCGCGAGCGCGATGGCATTTGCGAGCGCAGGCGCCAAAGGCGGCACGCCTGGTTCGCCGACACCTGTGGGCTTGTTGGTTGATGGCAGGATGTGAACATCAACCGCTGGCATCTGATTCATCCTCAGCACGGGATACGTGTCGAAGTTATTCTGTTCGACGATGCCGTCCTTGAGCGTCACCGCTCCGGTGAGAGCCGCGGCGAGCGCGTAACCGATGCCACCCTCCATCTGCATGGCCACGATGTTCGGATTGACTGCAGTCCCGCAGTCAACAGCACAGATGACTTTGCTCAGCTTCAGGCCGTCTGAGGTGCGTTTGAGTTGCGCAACCTGAGCAACGACTGAGTTGAATGACTCGTGCAGCGCCAAACCCCAGACTTCATCGGCAGGACGTGGATTGCGCCATCCTGATTTTTCAGCGACGAGATCGAGTACCGCACGATGCCGCGCTTCCTTTTCACCGAGCAGCGAACGTCGAAGAGCATAAGCATCCTGTTTCGTGTGACGAGCAATGTCGTCCAGAAAACATTCGGTCGCGAACGCGGTGTGCGTTGAACCGACAGAGCGCCACCAGAGCACCGGCACCGGCACTTGCGTCGTGTGCAATTCGACCGCGAGATTTGGAATCTCGTAGGGCAGATTCGCCGCACCTTCAACCGAACTGGCATCGATCGGACCGGGCCCGGCGAAAGGTGTGCCGGCAAGAATGCTCTGACCCACGATGCGATGCTGCCAGGCGATGATCTTGCCCGCCTTGTCGAGCCCTGCCTTCAACGTGTGCACATACATCGGCCGGTAGTACCCGGCGCGCGTGTCTTCTTCGCGGGTCCAGACGAGCTTCACCGGCGAGGTCTCGTTCGCGGCTTTCGCAATCGCCGCCGCTTCTACAACGTAATCGGCTTGCGGATTGGCTCTGCGTCCAAAACTTCCACCGGCATAGAGCATATGGATAGTGATGCTGGAAGGCGCGATTCCTAAGAATTTGGAGACGACCGCAAGATCGATGCTTTGAAACTGCTCGCCGTTCCAAATCTCACATTCCTGACTGCCGAGTCGCACAACACAGTTGAGCGGCTCCATCGACGCATGCGCGAGATATGGAAATTCATAGGTGGCCTCGATGACTTCAGCCGCCGAGGCGAACGCAGCAGTCGGATCGCCCGTGAGCTTGGCGGACGCGCCGGGTTGCTTCGCGAGTTCCTTGTACTGAGCGTAGAGATCGGTCGTGCTGCCTTTGAAAGCTGCCGATTCGTCCCATTCGACGCTTACCAGATCGCGCGCCTTCTTTGCCGTCCAGAAATCACTGGCGAGTACGGCGACGCCGGAACGCGCGGGTGTCTCAAATGCAACGACTGTTTTGACACCCTTGATTGCTTTCGCCTTGGTTGCATCGAAGCTTTTAACCTTCGCGCCGAATCGCGGCGGATGCACCACGGATGCGGTCAGCATGCCAGGCAGGTGAATGTCTTGAGTAAACGTTGCTGTGCCGGTGGATTTTTGTCTCGCATCGACACGCGCAGCGTTCTTACCAATCAGCGTGAATTTGGCAGGATCTTTGAGCTGCACCTCGGCAGGTACAGGCACCTTCATAGCATCGGCGACCAGTTCACCGAATCGCGCAGAGTGCTTCGACTTCGCATGCGAAACGACACCATTGCTCACGATGACTTCGGCCGCTGGCACTTTCCATTTTTGAGCTGCCGCAGTGACCAGCATCGCGCGTGCAGTCGCACCCGCTTTGCGGAATTGTTCGTAAGAGTTGGCGATCGATGAACTGCCACCTGTTCCCATGACCGGGCCGAAATTCAGATTGTTGTAGCGCTGCGGATCCGCAGGCGCGCCCTCGACCCTCACCTGCTTCCAGTCCGCATCGAGTTCTTCTGCAATGAGCGTGGCAAGGCCCGTATAAGTCCCCTGCCCCATCTCGATGTGTTTGGAGATGATGGTGACAGTGTCGTCGGCACCGATGCGCACAAAAGCGTTGGGCTCCAACACTGCCGTCGCGGGCTTCGCGTTCCCGGTCGGCGCTGCGCCGGCGGGCAACCACACCGAGACCGTCAGGGCGGCACCGCCCTTCAACAGGTCGCGCCGGCTCGCGTGCAGCAATGTCTCTTTGGAAACTGTGCTCATGAGATTCTCCTAGACCACCGCATCAGCAGCACGCTTGATCGCGGCGCGGATGCGGTTATAGGTGGCGCAACGGCAGATGTTGCCGGACATGGCAGCATCGATATCTGCGTCTGTCGGACGTTTGTTGCTAGTGAGCAGAGCTGTAGCGCTCATGATCTGTCCGGACTGGCAGTAGCCGCATTGAGGCACGTTCTCGGCGACCCACGCGTCCTGCACGGCCTTGCCGATCCGCGACTCACCGACCGCTTCGATGGTGGTGATCTTCATCGTGGCTGCGGCGCTGACGGGAAGCACGCAGCTGCGTGTCGCGCTGCCATTCGCGTGCACGGTACATGCGCCGCAGAGTGCCTTGCCGCAGCCATACTTGCTGCCTGTCATCCCGAGATGATCACGAAGGACCCACAACAGCGGCGTATCCGGGTCGGCATCCGTTTCTAATTTCTTGCCATTGATGTCGAGCGTGATCATGGAGGAATCCTCTGGCAGCTGATGACAGCGACGTATTCGCGCACGAGTCTGAAAAATTCAAGCCGGCCGATTCTACTCTCAGCTTTGCACTGTCTGACAAGCAAGGGAGAGCTTGGGAGCCTGACGCAGGCCGTCATCGCGAATGGGCAGAATCGCTGGATGTTCGACACGCAGATTGAAACCTGCGAGGGCTATTCGTCTGATACCGAGCGATTGCCGCGCGCGATCACCCTGCGTAGAGTCAAAGGCGCCATAAATCCGCGGGGAAATGTACGTGCCACTGAATGTTCGCGCTGCAATCGCTCACGCCCCCAATGAACCCTTCGTGATCGAGAACGTGCAGCTCGAAGCGCCGCGCGGCGGCGAAGTATTGATTCACATCAAGACCACCGGATTGTGTCACTCCGACCTTCATGTGCACGAAGGCAAAGTCCCTTGGGTCTTTCCAGCGCTGCTGGGTCACGAGGCGGCCGGGGTAGTCGTCGATTGCGGTGCTGGCGTCACTCGCTTCAAACCGGGTGATCATGTGATTCCCTTTCTCGTGCCACATTGTGGCCAGTGTCGCTACTGCCAATCGGACAAAACCAACCTGTGCGTCGAAGCGTTCGCTCGCTTACGACCGCGTGAGAGCCGCTTCTCACTGGATGGAAAGCCGGTCAGTCAGGTCTGGGGCCTTGGCACTTTCGCTGACTACACAGTTCTGCCTGAGGACACGATCGCGAGAGTTCGTAGCGATGCTCCGTTTGATCCTATCTGCTACATCGGATGTGGCGCGACCACCGGATTGGGGGCAGCGCTGTTCGCCGCAAAGATCGAGATCGGCAGTTTGGTTGTGGTGTTTGGCTTGGGCGGCATCGGCCTGAACGTCGTACAGGGCGCTCGGCTCGCCGGTGCGACGATGATCATTGGCGTCGATGTGAACTCATCAAAGGAAGTCATCGCACGCGAGCTTGGCGCGACCCACTTCGTCAATCCTCGCGAGATCGAAAAACTCACGAGTCATTTGATGAAGTTGACGAATGGCGGTGCGGACTACACGTTCGAATGCATCGGTTCGCCGCAAGTGATGCGACAAGCTTTCGAATGCACGAATCCAGCGTGGGGCAAAAGTTTTGTGATCGGCGTTGCAGGACACGGTGCAGAAGTCTGCGGCAATCCCGCTCATCTCATGATGGGACGCCATTGGACTGGCTGCTACATGGGCGGTGCCCGCCTCGATCGGCTCGCGGAAATTGTCGATTGGTATGTCGAAGGCAAGATCAATCTGGATTCGCTGGTCACTCATCGCTTGCCGCTCGAGCGCATCTCAGAAGGTTTCGAACTCATGAAAAGCGGAACCGCCATCCGAACCGTTGTAGTTATGTAGCAGCGAACTCTGATCGCGCGAACAATCCCATGTAAGAAAACACGACTGGTGTCACACAACTAAAACGAAGATAGGCTTGTCCCGAACTCGAATCAGCGAAATTTCAGGGATTACCATAATGCTCAGACGAATTGCGATCGCAGGCCTGCTGACGCTGATGATGAGTGCACCGTTGCTGGCCGGCGCTCGCGACGAACGTTTGGGCTACGACCCGAGCGCAGATCCGTTTGAGCAATATCGCGCAGCCATCGAGCAAGCGAAAACCGAACACAAATTGGTGCTCGTCATTGCGGGCGGCGATTGGTGTCATTGGTGTCACGCACTGAATCGTTTCGTGACCACGAACAGCGATGTCGATACGGCGCTGCACGACACCTTCGTCGTCATGAAGGTGTATGTCGGCGATGAGAACTACAATGAATTCTTCTTCTCGCAACTTCCCGAAGCTCGTGGCGCACCGCACTTCTGGATCATCTCGCCTGATCGCAACGTACTCGCATCGCAATCCACAGGTGCGTTCGAGCGCGGCAAGCGGGGCTACGACAAGCAGGAGTTCCTGAACTTCGTGAGCGACTGGAAGAACCGAACGCTCGCGCTGTCTTCACTATCGCAGCAACAGGCCAGCTTGCATCGGTGAGTTTCTCGGGCGCGCCTGGTTGCTCTGCAACTGGACACGCAGTCCGCGTGCCCCTGATCAAACTTCCCGGGCAAACCTCGCAGCCCGCAGCGGAGGTTGGATCTACCAGCGCAGATCGTCGGGGACTACGAAATCCTTATAGGGATCGTCCGGATTCGCTGCGCTTTCGGCTGCATTCTCGGCAGGATTCAAGTTCACCACGGCACGCACATCGCGTTCCCGGATACGTTCAGCGATGGCTGGTAGCACGACGTCGTATTTACCTTCGAATCGCACGATGACCACGTCACCGCGGATGATTTGTTCGCGCCGCTGGGCATCTACGTACATGCGCCGCACTTTGCCGCGATCCACGAAGTTGTAGTACTCCTCCGTTTCCAGTTTCGGCAGGCGGTTCTCTTCGATCAGCTGCTTGATCTGAGCGGCCTTGGCCTTTCGCTCGAGCTGTTCCTGGCGTTGCCGATTGAGCTCCTGATCGCGAGCCGCCTTGGCAGCGGCCGCGGCTTGGGCCGCGCGCTGCTGGGCTTCATTCGGAGCAGGCGCTCTGCCCTTCACCTGCTGATGGCGATTGTCGCGTTCGCCTTTTTCTGCCTGTTGTGCCTGCTTCTTGCTGACAAGCCCGGCCGCCAGCAGCTGCTCACGCAGTGACATGCTCATGTGGTGAATCCCGAACTCGCTGAGGAGTGCCTATTCTACGAATCTGAGGCTGCAACGCCATGACCAGGGAATAGATCTCCGACCTGAAATGATCTGAGGAGTTGTCCCTAGTACCCGTCGGGTTTGTCAGGACTCCAGGAAAATCTTGCCTGGATTCAAAATCCCGGAAGGATCCCAGGCGCGTTTGATCACTCGCATGAGATCGATGACCTCGCTCCCATACTCCTGGACGAGTTTGGCGCGTTTGCCGAAACCGATTCCATGTTCGCCAGTGCACGTGCCGCCTGCAGCCAAAGCGCGGTCGATCATGCCGTCATAGACCTGAGCGGCTCGCTGCGCTTCCTCAGGAACGGCAGGATCGAGCAGGAACAGGACGTGAAAGTTTCCGTCGCCGACATGACCAACGAATAGTGCAGTCAGGCCGGCAGCATCGATATCTGCCCGGGCCTGCGATACCGCTTCCGCGAGCGCTGAGATCGGCACGCATACATCCGCGATCAGGCAGTCGCAACCCGGCCGATAAGCGCGACCTGCGAAATACGCTGAGTGGCGCGCCTTCCACAGACGTGTACGTTCGGACTGCTCTGTCGCACGTTCGAAATGTGCTCCGCCGTAGCTTCGGGCGATCTCTTCCGCCCGCGCCGTCTGACTATCGATGCTGTCTGCAGTGCCATGGAATTCGAGAAACAAGGTGGGCAATTCGGGCAATGACAAATTCGAATACTGATTCGAGGCTCGCACCTGCTGCTCGTCCAGAAACTCCATTCGCGCAACCGACACACCCGATTGGATGATCTCGACCACCGCATCCACAGCGCCACGCAATGTTGGAAAGCTGCAGATCGCGGCTGTCATCGCTTCAGGCATTCCGTAGAGACGCAGTGTGATCTCGGTGATGATTGCAAGCGTGCCTTCAGAACCTACGAGCAAGCGCACAAGGTCGTACCCCGTCGAAGACTTCGCGGCGCGCGTACCGATTCGAACGATACGACCGTCCGCCAGAACGACCTGCATCGCGAGTACGTTGCGTGTCATCGCGCCATATCGAATCGTGGTCGTACCTGAGGCGCGCGTCGACACCATGCCGCCGATACTCGCATTCGCGCCAGGATCCACTGGAAAGAACAGACCGGTGTCGCGCAGATAGGAATTCAACTGTTCGCGCGTGACGCCGGGCTGCACGACGCAGTCAGAATCTTCAGCTCGAACTGTCAGCACCTGATTCATGCGCGACAGATCGATGCAGACACCGCCGTAAGGCGCACTCACATGACCTTCAAGCGAAGTTCCCGCACCGAAGGCAATCACGGGAACCTCGTGCTTCGCGCACAGCCTGACGATGCGACTGACTTCCTCAGTGTTCTCGGGCCACACGACTGCATCTGGCGGATACGTTTGCCCTGAAGCTTCTCCATGGCCGTGCTGCTGCCTGACCGCTTCAGTCGTGCTCAGCCTGTCATCGAGCCACGTGCGCAACTCATCAATGACTTGCTGCGTGCGACGCCGACCCGCGGGACTCAGGAATCGCGACTCGAACGAGTCACGAGAGGAAATTTCAGCACTCATGCTCAGGCGCAGCGATTTCGAAAAAGGGTTGTCGTGGTTGCGATGACACGGAAGTTCCGGATCGCGATCACGATACCGCGGCTCCGGACAGAGTGTCCAACCGACAGGTCACGAAGCGCTGAACGTCAGAATCAGTTTGCCCATATGAGCACTCGTTTCCATGTACTCATGGGCGGAAGAGGCCTCATCGAATGGGAACGCCCGATCTACGATCGGTTTGACTTGTCCATTCCTCAGCAGTGGCCAGACATTCGTCAGAAGTTTGTCACGGATCTCGCGTTTGAACTCAGTCGCGCGCGTTCGCAACATTGATCCAGTCACAACCAGCCGGCGTTGCATGATCTGCATGAGATCGATGTTCGCCTTGCTGCCCGTCTGCGCGGCAATCATGACGAGCCTGCCTTCAGTCGCGAGAGTCTGCAGATTGCGCTCCAGGTACTGGGCGCCAACCATGTCGAGAATGACGTTTACGCCGCGACCTTCCGTTCGCTCGTGTATTGCAGTTACGAAATCCTGCGTCTTGTAGTTGATGCCATGAAGCGCGCCGAGCTTTTGGCAGAATCGGACTTTGTCATCGCTTCCCGCGGTCGCGTAAACCTCACTGCCTAGCGCGGTTGCGATCTGGATGGCAAAACTGCCGATGCCGCTCGAGCCGCCATGCACGAGCAACGACTCTCCCCTTTTGAGACGCCCGAACTCATACACGTTGCTCCAGACGGTGAAGCAGGCCTCGGGAAGCGCAGCTGCTTCGATCAGACTCACTGACTCTGGCACGGGCAGCACTTGGCCTTCGTTTACTGCACAGAAGTCGGAATACCCGCCTCCCTGCAACAACGCACAGACCTTGTCGGCCACCTTGAATTGGGACACTTTCGCACCGAGCGCAACCACCGTTCCGGAAACCTCGAGCCCAGGATTTGTGGGTGCGCCCGGCGGCGAAGGATATTGACCTCGACGCTGGAGAATATCCGCGCGATTCAGGCCCGCCGCTGCCACGCGAATAAGAATGTCGTTGTCGCCGCACGCGGGAATGGGACGCTGTGCAAGCTTGAGAACTTCAGGTCCGCCCGGCTCTGCAGCCTCAACGGTGCG
>JBJMWN010000035.1:0-4078 GCA_045810085.1 Povalibacter sp.
CTGGTCGACTTTCAGACCGTGCTCACTGCCGATCGGCAATTGATCTCGAGCGAAGATGCACTCGCTGTCAGTGATGGCGAGATCACTTCCAATTTGATTCGACTCTACAAGGCATTTGGCGGCGGCTGGTCAGTCTTTCCCCCTGCCATCGTTCAAGCGTCGGCACCGTGATGTCGACGATCAACGTTCCCAGCCGCAGCACTGAACCGAAGGTTGCTCAAGCGCATGGATATTGAAACCCGAATCGATACACCTGACGTCGCCACGACGTTGTCCGGTTACGCCACGCGACCGTCGCCGTGGAAGCGCTGGATCAAATGGGCTGTGCTCGCGCTCGTGATTGCGGTGATCGCGTACGCATGGCTGGGACGCAGCGGCAAAGACGAGACCAAGTACGTGACTCAAAATGTCACGCAAGGCGATCTGACCGTAACGGTCACGGCCACCGGCAATCTCGAGCCGCGCAATCAAGTCGACATCGGTGTCGAGTTGTCAGGCACGGTGCGGCAGGTGCTGGTCGATGTGAACGATGTCGTGCAGAAAGGTCAGCTGCTGGCGCAACTCGACACCACTCGGTTGAACGCCCAAGTGCTTCAGGCACGCAGTTCACTGGCTTCCGCTGAGGCGCACGTGTTGCAAGCCGATGCATCGCAGAAAGAGTCCGATGCCAACTACCAGCGTCTGTTGAAGGTTCGTGAGCTGAGCAATAACAAGATTCCTTCGCAGCAGGATCTGGATGTTGCTGAAGCGGCGGTCGCGCAATCCAAAGGCGAAGCGGCTGCAGCGCGAGCCTCTGTCGCACAGGCAAAGGCGAGTCTCGAGACGGTCCTGACCGATCTGAGCAAAGCCGGGATCCGCTCACCGATCAACGGTGTCGTGCTGGTGCGATCGGTAGAACCCGGACAAACAGTGGCTTCTTCATTGCAAGCGCCGGTGTTGTTCACGCTTGCTGAAGACCTGAAGAAAATGGAATTGCATGTGGCCGTCGATGAGGCTGACGTCGGATCTGTGCAGGAAGGCCAGAACGCAAGCTTCACGGTGGATGCATTTCCCAATCGCCATTTTTCTGCGCACATTACTCAGGTCCATTTCGCCTCGAACAACACACAGAAGAGTTCCTCTTCTTCATCGAGTAGCGCTGCGAGTGCAACATCAACCGGCGTCGTGACATACGAAACCGTTCTGGAAGTGGATAACTCAGAACTGTTACTGCGTCCCGGGATGACTGCAACCGCTGAGATCGTGACCACCAATATCCAGGACGCGTTACTGATACCGAACGCTGCGCTGAGGTTCACACCGGAAGGACAGGACGTTCCCGGTGCGCCAGGCGCACAGCCACAACAGCGCGGCGCGCTCTCCGCGATCATGCCGCAGATGCCACGTCGCAATTTCGGTAATCAACAGCAGAGCAATTCCGCGCGGCGCATGGGACGTGCGTGGATTCTGGAGAACGGCAAACCCGCATTGGTGATGTTTCGTCCCGGCGCGACTGATGGTCGTATGACTCAGGTACTGCCGCTGAACGATGCAGCGAACTTCACCGATCGCATGAAGAACGCGCCGCCTGAGGTTGTCGAGCGCATGAAGCAGGCGATGGCGAGGAAACTGGAGTCAGGCACCCCGGTGATCGTGGACGCTGAAACGCCGAAGAAGCCATGACCGGCATGCCCGCTCCTCCACAGCCGATTATCGATCTGTCGCAGGTCACGAAGATCTATGGCCAGGGCGAAGGTGAAGTACGCGCGTTACGCGGCATCGACCTGCGGATCTTTCCGGGTGAATTCGTCGCAGTGATGGGCCCGAGCGGTGGCGGCAAGTCAACGTGCATGAATATTCTGGGATGTCTGGATACGCCCACGAGCGGCACTTACCGCTTCCTCGGTGTTCCCGTTGGCGAGATGACCGCCGATCAACGCGCATTGTTGCGGCGGAACTATCTCGGCTTTGTGTTTCAGGGATTCAATCTGCTGAGTCGCACCAGCGCACTGGAGAACGTGGAGCTGCCGCTCATCTATCGCGACATCCCGCCTGCTGAACGTCATGAACGTGCTCGCAAAGCGCTTCATGAAGTTGGCCTCGCCGGACGCGAGAAACACGTGCCGAGCGAACTCTCAGGTGGTCAACAACAGCGCGTCGCCATTGCACGAGCCATCGTGTCCGAACCCAAAGTGCTGTTTGCCGATGAACCGACCGGCAATCTGGATACGGCCACGAGCGTCGAGATCATGAAGGTTCTCACGATACTCAACGAACAGCGCGGGATCACGATCGCGATGGTCACGCACGAACCGGATATCGCGGCATGGACGCGGCGAGTGGTGCGCTTTCGTGACGGTTCGATCGAAAGCGACGAAGCCAATACGCCCGTGCGCAACATCGCGTGAATAGAAAGCATCCTTTATGTTCCTGAATGCCATCCTGCTCGCGCTGCGCGAAATTCGACGCAACGTTCTGCGTTCTTCGCTCACTATCCTTGGCATAGTCATTGGTGTGGCCGCAGTGATCACGATGGTGACCATCGGCGAGGGAGCGACTGCGCAGGTGCAGGCCGACATCAGCAAGCTCGGCACGAATCTGTTGCAAGTCTTTCGCGGCCAGGGTTTCGGCGGCGGCGGTGCTCGGCAGGCAGCCCCGCCATTCAGCATGGATGACCTGAGCGCCATTGAAGAGCAGATCAACGGCATCGCGGCCGTCGCGCCCGCATCGAACTCTGGAACGCAGGCCATTTACGGCAGCAACAACTGGTCGACGCAAATCACCGGCACCAATGACAAATTCCTGCAGGTGCGCGACTGGTCTCTCGTGTCGGGGCGCAACTTCTCTGATTCAGAACTGCGCAGCGGCGCCGCGGTATGCATTCTCGGCAACACTGTGCGACGTGAGCTGTTCGAAGGTCAGGATCCAGTCGGTGCGACGATTCGCCTGAACAAGCTGTCGTGTCAGGTTATCGGCGTGCTCGATATCAAAGGACAATCCGGTTTCGGCCAGGATCAGGACGATCTGGTGCTGGTCCCGTTGCGAACGTTGCAACGACGTATCGCAGGCAACGCCGACGTGAACTCAATTCTCGTATCTGCGCGCGATGGCGTTTCGACATCCAAGGTGCAGCGTGACCTCGAGTCGCTCCTGCGCGATCGTCGAAAAATTCGCGGAGGCGCCACCGACGATTTCAACGTGCGCGATCTGCAGGAAGTGGCGAGTGCGTTCACCAGCTCGACCCGTGTGCTCACAGCACTGCTCGGTGCCGTCGCGGCCGTGAGTCTGATCGTCGGCGGCGTGGGCATCATGAACATCATGCTGGTCTCGGTGACCGAGCGTACGCGCGAGATCGGAACTCGCCTTGCTGTTGGGGCAATGGCCAAAGACGTGTTGCTGCAGTTTCTGGTCGAAGCCGTGGTGCTCGCAGCACTCGGTGGATTGATCGGAATCATTCTTGGACTCGCTGCGGGCGCTTTGGCGACGAACGCCTTTCACGTGCCGTTCGTGCTGAATCCTTCCATCGTCGTTCTGTCGTTCACGTTTTCCGCCGCGGTCGGCATCGTCTTCGGGTATTTCCCGGCGCAACGTGCTGCGCAGCTCGACCCGATCGAAGCATTGCGTCACGAGTAAGTTTCGGGCAATTCGCACGAGTTCACCCGACTGTCCGTCGCCCGCGCCGCGTCTATGATTGGGGCTCACGCGGAGCCGATGATGCGAATGCACCTTTCCGTGCAGGGCTTGAGTGCTTTGATCGTGCTGTCCACGACGGGCTGCGCGAGCCTGCCTGACGGTCGTGGATGGGGCCAGGACGCGACGCTCACACCTGGATGGACTCGAGTTCGCGAGGCAGCCACGGATGCGGCGAAGGATCCCTGGGTTTGGGCTCCCTTGGTCGGCGCGGCTGCTTTTCAAATCGACAACTTCGATCGGCGTACGTCCGACTGGGCGCGCGAGCACACACCCGTCTTCGGATCAGAACACAATGCCGAACAATGGAGCGACGATCTCCGCAATGCATCCGCCATCGCCGAGTACGTGACGATTCTCGCGACACCGAGCGGCGATGAACCGGGTGAGTGGATCGTGAATAAAGCAA
>JBJMWN010000036.1:0-9118 GCA_045810085.1 Povalibacter sp.
TGCCGGAAGGTTAATTGATGGGGTCAGCCGCAAGGCGAAGCTCTTGATCGAAGCCCCGGTAAACGGCGGCCGTAACTATAACGGTCCTAAGGTAGCGAAATTCCTTGTCGGGTAAGTTCCGACCTGCACGAATGGCGTAACTATGGCCACACTGTCTCCATCCGAGACTCAGTGAAGTTGAAATCGATGTGAAGATGCAGTGTACCCGCGGCAAGACGGAAAGACCCCGTGAACCTTCACTACAGCTTTACACTGAACTTTGAACCTTTTTGTGTAGCATAGGTGGGAGGCTTTGAAGTCTGGGCGCTAGCTCAGATGGAGCCAACGTTGAAATACCACCCTGAAATGTTCGGAGTTCTAACCTTGTCCCGTAATCCGGGATGGGGACAGCGTATGGTGGGTAGTTTGACTGTGGCGGTCTGCTCCCAAAGAGTAACGGAGCAGTGCAAAGGTACGCTCAGCGCGGTCGGTCATCGCGCTCTAGAGTGCAAAGGCATAAGCGTGCTTAACTGCGAGACGGACAGGTCGAGCAGATGCGAAAGCAGGTCTTAGTGATCCGGTGGTTCTGTATGGAAGGGCCATCGCTTAACGGATAAAAGGTACTCCGGGGATAACAGGCTTATTCCTCCCAAGAGTCCACATCGACGGAGGAGTTTGGCACCTCGATGTCGGCTCATCACATCCTGGGGCTGTAGCAGGTCCCAAGGGTATGGCTGTTCGCCATTTAAAGTGGTACGCGAGCTGGGTTCAGAACGTCGTGAGACAGTTCGGTCCCTATCTGCCGTGGGCGTTGGAGAATTGAGGGTGAGCTGCTCCTAGTACGAGAGGACCGGAGTGGACGTATCTCTGGTGTTCCGGTTGTCACGCCAGTGGCACTGCCGGGTAGCTATATACGGACGGGATAAGCGCTGAAAGCATCTAAGCGCGAAGCCCCCCCCAAGATTAGGTTTCCCTGGGAACTCGATTCCCCTAAAGGGCCGTCGCAGACTACGACGTTGATAGGCTGGGTGTGTACGTGCAGCAATGCATTGAGCTAACCAGTACTAATTGCCCGTGAGGCTTGACCATATAACACCCAATTAGCTTGGGCAGTTTTGAACTGCTGCATGCGTGGGTGCTTGGATACTCATGAATGTGACATGAGCGTTGAAACAACTTTCGAATTCAGGTGCGGTTGAGGTCTCAACGGAGAACTCGAACGCGACGTGAGCCAGTTTGCCTGGCGGCAATAGCAAGCGGGAACCACCCGATCCCATTTCGAACTCGGAAGTGAAAACGCTGTGCGCCGATGGTAGTGTGCCCTTCGGGCATGCAAGAGTAGGTCACTGCCAGGCTCTTAAATGACGAAAAGCCCTGCTGGATGAAACCAGCAGGGCATTTTCCGTTTCAGTCTGCCTGTTTTAGCCGCACTGCAGCGGAGTGGAAGGGAACATGAACACACTCGAACGCCGCCGGATTGCAAAAGCTCAAGTGATCGACGTAGAGATCGCGAAGGCTGCCATCAACAAATCTCGTCGTGACCGTGCGGAAGCTGCGAAACAGCTGCGGAAGGCGATGGCCACGAAACACGTGGTCGAGGCGATCAAATCGGAAACGATTGGATATCCCAAGCAAGCGGTTGGCTGATGTCGGCGTCGAGCTGAGGTCCTACGGACCTTCACGTCTGCCGAGGTGATCACGTTTGGTTACGGCAGCGGTAGGCCGTGCGGTGTATTCGCTGCCTAGTAAGGACCCTATCGGTCAGGCTACACAGCGCTCCTTTTCGCTTTGACAATCGCGCTGAACGGCACGGGCGCGCCACTCACTTCATCATTGTCAATGAGGTGGGGGCGGAGCAGCTTGTGTCAGGCTGAATCTGGTCTCAGTGAAAGTCCCTGGAATTTCGAGGCAGGGTACGCACCCAATGCGAAAAATCCTCGACTCTCTCCGCAACGATGTGAACGACGCCTTGTTCGCTCTGTAGCTCACCTTCGACGACCATGAGGTTAGAGCGCAGGATCTTGTGTCTGAATTCGGCAAAGATCTTTGGCCAGAAGATGATGTTGTTGATGCCCGTCTCGTCTTCGAGTGAACCGAAGATCACACCATTGGCGGTTTGTGGATGCTGAAGGTGAGTGACCAATCCGCTCACGGCTACTTTGCTTCCATGGACGAAAAACTCGAGATCCTTTCGCCGCACGATTCCCATCTCACGCAGGCGTTCGCGCAACAGTGCTAACGGATGTCGTCCGGTGCTCAAGCCGAGATGCTGATAATCCCGAAGAACTTCTTCGGCTTCTTTCGGGGCAGGTAACTCAATTTCATTTTCCGCGGCTGAGTTTTGCGTGAGCAGACCTGGCAACCGCTCAACTCCGAGCGCATTCCAAAAAGCCAGATGACGATGCGGAGTAATACTGCGCAAGGCACCCCCAAGCGCGAGCACGCGTAATGCGCGTTTCTGAAAACGTGTCCTTTCCGCCAAATCCTTCACTGATTCAAATGGACCAGTGATGCGAACTCCCATCAAGTGTTCGCCTTCGGTTTTGCGCAAACCGCGTACGAGCCGCATACCCAGTCGAATCGCATGTCTCCCGGTCTGGTCAGCTTCGAGCGTGCAGTCCCAATCGCTGATGTTTACATCGACAGGTAGTACTTTCAGGTTCTGGCGCTTGGCTTGCTCGAGCAGTTGCGCTGGCTGATAGAAGCCCATGGGCTGACTATTGATGAGCCCCGCAAAAAAAGCCGCAGGAAAATGGCATTTGAGCCAGCTCGATATATACGTGAGTAGCGCGAACGAAGCAGAGTGGGATTCGGGGAAGCCGTACTCGCCGAACCCTTCGATCTGTTTATAAATCTGTTCGGCGAAGTCATCCGCATAGCCTTTGCCTTTCATTCCCTCCATCAGCTTGTCCTTGTACAAACTCATCTTGCCGCTGCGCTGCCATGCGCCCATTGCACGACGCAGTTGATCTGCTTCTCCTGCGGAAAAGTTCGCAGCAATCATGGCGATCTGCATCACCTGCTCTTGGAAAATCGGTACGCCACATGTTTTTTCGAGAACCGGACGCAGATCCTCGCTGGGGTAAGTGATCTGATCCGCGGGAAGATGCCGACGTTTCAAATAGGGATGCACCATGCCGCCCTTGATTGGACCTGGCCGAACGATGGCGATCTCGATGACCAGATCGTAGTAACTTCGTGGCAGCAAACGCGGCAGCATGCTCATTTGCGCGCGTGATTCAATCTGAAACACTCCAATCGTGTCGGCGCGACAAATCATTTTGTACGTTTCAGGATCTTCCCTCGGGATCTGCTCCATTTTGATCGGACCCGTCCCTGTACGCTCCAGCAAACGGAGAGTGCGACGAATAGCGGTCAGCATTCCAAGTGCAAGTACGTCGACCTTTAGTAACTCCAGCGTTTCCAGATCGTTCTTGTCCCATTGAATGATGGTGCGATCCGGCATCGCGGCGTTTTCAATGGGCACCAGTTGACTGATGGGCTCTTCGGCGATGACAAATCCGCCAACATGTTGCGAGAGATGTCGAGGAAAGCCGCGGAGCTCTTTCACTAGCAGATACAAGCGTCGAATCACCCCCGCGTCGAGCTGCAATCCTTGTTCAGTGAGGATTTCTTCAAACCGCTGCCAGTTGTCCCAATAAGCGTGGGACTTCGCAATGCGATCGATAACGTCCAGGTCGATGCCAAGTGCTTTTCCGACATCACGTATCGCGCTCTTGGTGCGATAGCTGATGATCGTCGCTGCAATCGCCGCGCGTTCTCTGCCGTATTTCTCATAGACGTGTTGAATGACTTCTTCTCGGCGCTCGTGTTCGAAATCAATGTCGATGTCAGGAGGTTCGTCGCGCTCCTTGCTGATAAATCGCTCGAACAGTGTGTCGATCAGATCGGGATTTACTTCTGTGATCCGCAACGCATAGCACACAATCGAATTCGCAGCGGAGCCACGGCCCTGACACAGAATCTCTTTGGATCGTGCAAAGTTGACGAGCTCGTGTACTGTGAGGAAGAAGTGCTCATAGTTCATTTCCTCAATCAGCGACAGTTCCTTCTCGATGATTGGACGCACTTTGGCCGGCATTAAATCTGGATTAGGCCAGCGATACCTCAGTCCTTCCTCGGTGAGTTCACGCAAATATTGAGTCGGCGTCATGCCTGCCGGCACGAGTTCGTGGGGATATTGATACTTCAAACTTCCCAGCGAGAAGCTGCATCGCTGAGCGATCCGCAAGGTCTCTTTTAAAAGCTCCTTGGGATACAGCAATTGCAATTCCGCAATCGCACGAAGATGTCTTTCACCATTGGGAAAGAGCTTGTGACCTGCTTGTTCCAAGCTGCATCCGTGCCTGATGGCGGTCACTGTATCTTGCAACGCGCGTCGGTCACGCACGTGCATATGAACATCACCCGCAGCGACCAAAGGAATGGCGCTCTGTGAACTCAGGTTCTGAAGCTGGATCAGACGTTCTCTGTCGTTAGCGCCTCGATGCAATTCGACAGCAATCCAGCATCGATCATTGAATCGATTCCTCAACCAGCTCGCTTGGGACGGTAAAGGCTGCGTCGGGGGAATCCAAAGAGCGAGACATTCAGTCAGATCAGTTTCGAACTGCGCACGAGTGAGATGATATTTTCCTTTGGGTGACTTGCGCCTGCCTGTCGTAATCAGCTGGCAAATTTGAGCATATGCGCGCTGCGTAGGGGCGAGCAGCACCAGGTGCATGCCGTCGACCGTACGAAACTCAGAACCAATGATGAGTTGCACACCTGAGTCTTTAGCCGCTTCATACGCGCGAACGACACCGGCCATGGAGCATTCATCGGTGATCGCGAGTGCCTCGTAACCCAATTCTTTCGCTTGCAGAACCAATTCGTGCGGGTGAGATGCGCCACGTAGAAATGTGAAGTTGGTGATGCAATGCAGTTCAGCGTACCGAGCCTTGCCGGCCACAGAAATCTGTGAGCACTCGATCGATGAGTTCGTCGAGGATTGCTGGCTCATGACCAGAACCCATGCAAGAACCAGTTGGAGGTGCGCAGGTCCTTGAAGACCCAGAGATCCGGACCGTTGCTCATATGCACGACGTAGTAGTCGCGTTGCACATCACCCTCGTCCCACCAACCTCCTTCTATTCGTTCCGGTCCGGAGGCAATACCCGGTACCGCGGATGATTCCAATGATCGCGGCTCCGGCAACAACCACAGCGGACGATCTGAAAATTGCAGATTGGGAACAGGTTCGTCGGGGAGCGTGGAAATCCAACTGTTCTCGGGTCGATGATCTGCGGCGGGCCTGACTCCATGCACGTTCTCCTCACCCACACGCATCGCAATGCGATCGAGCGTATGTGACAGATCCTCTGTCTGTAGCACTGAGCGATTCAACAGATCGCTTTGCAGAGCAGTCGGCGAGGCAAACTGATCTGCATCGAGACTCAAGGAAATGGTCGGCTCAGGCAGTTCGATGTTTTGCATTCGTTCGCGGACCAGCGCCATGAAGCGCTCTGCACTTCGGTCCGGGGACGAAGAGCCGATGTGCATGGCAGTTGAAGTCATCAAACGATGGCCAAAACGAATCGTGAAGCGTTGTGTGCCGGTATCGCGAGCTCGTAGATAACCCGCAAACTCTTGCACCATGCGATGTAAGGGGAAGATCAAGGCGTCTGTGTTCTTCACCTCGAACTCGAATTCAAAATGCGCCGAGTATTTGTCTGGAAGACGATAAGGCACTCTCGGATCCGAAGCCTCACCCATCAGTCGATCGAGAAAATCACTGGTTTCAGGCCCGAATCGACGCGCGATGGCATCTCGAGGGAGTTCCAGAAGCAGGCCCAACGTGCGCACACCGGCCGTTTGCAACTGCAGACTCATCTCAGGCGGAAGCGTCAAATGTATGAGCGGCAGATTGCGGATGCGTGTGAACAAAGCATTCGGCGATGTCACTGCGAGACGGATGTCAGCACGTGCGAGAAGTGCGGCGCCTTCGAGTGTGGGTCCAATGCCGAGTTGATAGGTGTAATGCAGCGACTTCAGTTCGTCTTCGAGCCCCTCGATGAATTTTCTGAATCCGCCGAACAGCGTGAGGCTCGCGCCGATTTCGAGCCATATGCACGACGTGCGAGCCAGCCGCAGCTCTTCGGGTATCTCACTCAGAATGACTGTGCTGCTGAATTGATAAGCCCAACTTGCAAGTCGTTCGAGTGCAGCTTGTTCAGCGCGAATCTTGCGATTCATCATGATCACTTGCGGATAGATCGCAAGCGCCAGGGTGTAATTCATTGGTGCTTTTAGATTGACCTGCTCCGCTGCTTCATTGCAGTTGATGATCCAGCGCGCATTCCCTTCGCAAGCGGTAATCACTATCGCATCAGCGCTTTCTTCAGTCAGCAAAGCTTCCAGAGGCAACTGGGGCAGGGAAATGCAAAGCCACAGCATGATGCGCAGCTACTGGCCACTGGCAACTGGCAACTGGCCAGAAAAATCGGCATCCGCATCTTCAGCGCATATTGGTAATGCGTCGACCGTTGTTGAGCGAGTGCGATCGGCGGACCCAATGTGCAGATCGACTTTCGTTTGCAGATTTTCTGACCACGCACGATCAACACTCGTTTTGGATGCAACAGGCGCGAATGCATCCATGAGCGGTGGATTTTCATGTGAGGGCGAGTTGAATGATTGCCCGGACAACGGACAGTTCACTGCCACCGAAAAGCCAGCTCGCCCACCACGACATTTCAAAATATCGATTTTGAGTTCCGATCCCGTGGCCTGCAGACTCAATCTCATAGCGGCTGGCGAAGCATTGCGAGCAGCATGAGGTGCACGGTAAATGAAACCAATGCTGCGACCTGTTTCTGCCGCAAGTTGCAGCCTGCGAATTTCCTTGTCTTTGACGGATGTTGGCCAGGCGAGTGCTGCGCCAAAGGAGTTGCAGCGCAGGACCTGTTCCAAAGCCCAGAGTGCGTCTTCATTCTTTGGAGCTTGAATGACCAGCAGACGATCAAGCCGCACGCCGTGTTGAATCAGTGCGGGTGCAAAGGGAACGAACGGAGGTGCGATCAATGCAACATGACGATCAGATTGCGTCATGCGTGCGAGCGCCGGCATCAACAAACGTAATTCGCCGATGCCGATATCGGTCGGTATCAATTCAACCAGCGTGCCACTTTGCCAGCCGCGGTTTGGAAGAGCGGCATCGAGTTGTGGAAAACCTGTCGCTTCAATCGCAGGCGGCGCGACACCTTCGCGATTGAGATTGCACAGCTTGGTAAGCTGTTCGAGAGTTGCCGCGCGATTCATGGCGTTTCATCGTGATGGAGTGTGTGTGCCCGACAGTCCAGTACGAATCACGCCGACCGCCAATCCTTCGATCGTGAGCTCCTGCTTGCGTAAATCGATCTCTATAGGTTTGTACGCTGCGTTTGCGGGTTCGAGCCGCACGAGATGTTCATAGCGTCGGTAGTACTTGACCGTTGCCTCATCGCCAATGCGTGCGATCACGATCTGTCCATCATTCACTTCAGTGGTCTGGTGCACCGCGAGCAGATCGCGATCGAGAATATCCGCATCCTTCATGCTGTCCCCGCGGACTCGCAGCAGAAAATTCGCGCGCGGTCGAAACAACGCGGGTTCGATACGAATGCGATCTTCAATGTTGCTGTCGGCGAGAATGGGTGAGCCGGCTGCGATGCGACCGAGCAATGGCAGCTCGTCCGAATTCTCCACCAGTCTTTTGGCATTGGCAGTCGCTACCTGATGGTTCCCGAGCACTTTGATGCCACGTGAAATACCCGGCGTCAGCGCGATCGCTCCCTTGGTGGCGAGTGCGCGAAGATGCTGATCGATTCCCTGCCGGTTCTTCAGTCCCATGCCAGTCGCTATCTCCCCGCGCGTGGGAGGCAGCCCGTGCCGACTCACGAACTGCTGGATAAAATCCAGAATTTCCAATTGTTTGGGACTCAGGGTAGCCATGTGAAATGCGGTACCAGACGGATGTCTGGTATGCAGTCTAGGACCCTTTATCCGCGCCGACAAGGGCGAAAATGAATTGAGGGTTGTGCTGAATGGCTTACCGATTTATCAGTGCAGCACCAACGAGTCAGTCCCAATAGTTCAGCCGAATTTTGATCTCATGACCGAATCTCAATCCGCCTCGCATGTCCTGATGATTCGCCCCATGCGTTTTGCCGGCAACGAGCAGACCGCCGCATCGAATCGTTTCCAGCAACTCAGCAGCCCTGGCAACGACAGTGCACAGACACACGCATTAGCGGAATTCGAAGCGTTGGCTGACGCGCTCACAAAAGCAGGCGTCAACGTTCATGTGTTCGATGATTCCAATGAGCCGCACACACCCGATTCAATTTTTCCCAACAACTGGGTGAGCTTTCACGCGGATGGCACGGTGGTCTTGTATCCGATGATGGCAGCCAATCGTCGCCTCGAACGTCGAGTCGACATCATCGAAGCTTTGGACTTGCACGGCGCCTTTCACGTCGCGCGCACGATCGATCTCACGTATCGCGAAAACGAAGATAAGTTTCTCGAAGGCACTGGCAGCCTGGTACTCGATCGCGTGAATCGCATGGCGTATGCGTGTCTTTCGCCGCGAACCGATATGGACGTCTTAGGAGAGTTCGCGCAGCGGCTCGATTACGAAATCGTTGCGTTCGAAGCTTTCGATGCAGGTGGCGCACCCATCTATCACACCAACGTGCTCATGTCGGTTGGCGATCGGTTTGCCGCAGTCTGCATCGACTGCATCGAACCATCGCGTAGAGAGGCTGTGACCGGGATCCTGCGATCCGGTGGACGATCGTTGATTGAACTCACCATGCAGCAAATGCAGAGTTTCGCCGGCAACATGCTGCAGCTGAGAAGTGAACAAGGTGAGGCTGTGATCGCAATGTCACAAGCGGCACGTGAAGTGTTGACGGCATCACAGGTCACTGCACTGGAACATCACGGCTCGATCGTTGCGGTCCCCATCCCGACGATCGAGCGCTTTGGCGGCGGAAGCGTCCGTTGCATGATTGCGGAAGTGCATCTGCCCAGGAAGCACACATCGACGAAAATCTTCTAATGAGCGCGGCCCGATGCAGGGCGAGTGCTACTGTCG
>JBJMWN010000037.1:0-11473 GCA_045810085.1 Povalibacter sp.
GAACACACCCTTCGGCGCGCCGGCTTCGTGAATGATCTCGGTCAGAACGACGGCCAACGCGGGCGTGAGCTCTGATGGCTTCATGACGACCGTGTTTCCAAATGCCAGCGCCGGTGCGCTCTTCCAGGCGGGAATCGCCAGCGGAAAATTCCACGGCGTGATCAGCCCGACGACGCCGATCGGCTCACGGTAGGTCGCGGTCTCGATGTCGGGACGCGTCGAGTCGACCGTGTCACCGCGCATCCGAAGGGCTTCGCCAGCAAAGAATTTGAAGATGCGTCCGGTGCGAACGACTTCACCAATGCTCTCGGGCAGCGTCTTGCCTTCTTCGCGCGACATGAGCCGGCCGAGCTCTTCGCGGCGAGCCAGAATCGTTGTGCCCACGCGGTCGAGCACATCGGACCGGAATTCGATATTCGCAGCGGACCACGAGGGAAAAGCAGCTTTAGCGGCCGAGACAGCCGCGGAGACTGCAGTGCCGTCATCACCAGGAACATTGGCAACGACGTCTCTCGTATCCGATGGATTCAAGCTGTCGAATGCTGGCGCTGCCGCTTCCCAACGGCCGTTGATGTAATGCGAAAGGCGCCTGGTCTCGCTCACGTCGCTTGGGCTCAATGCCAGGAGAGCAGGCCGCGGCGTGCGAGATTGCTCATCAGCTCGGCAATGCCGAACGACCAGGGTGGCGCCTTGTCACAAGTCGTCACCTTGTTCTCGAGAACGCCCAGCCGTTCACTTGAGACGCGAACGATGTCGCCCGTCTTGTGCGTGAAGCCGAGCCCCGCTGCACCTCGGTCCACGATAGGCGCGAACATGGTGCCGAGGAATAAAGCGAAGCCGTCTGGGTACTGATGATGGCGGCCGATGGTTTGCGCCACCAGCTCCTCCGGATCACGACTGATCTGATCCATGGAGCTGCTGCCTTCCAGACGGAAATCATCAGTGCCGACGATCTCCAGCCGCACGACTGCTTTGCGGACGTCATTCAGCGTGAAGTTGCTGTCGAACAGACGAATGAACGGACCGATGGCACAGGACGCGTTGTTGTCCTTTGCTTTGCCGAGCAGGAGCGCACTGCGGCCTTCGATATCACGCAGATTCACATCGTTGCCCAACGTCGCACCGAGAATGCGACCTTTGCCATCACACGCGAGGACCACTTCGGGTTCAGGATTATTCCAGGCCGAATCAGAGCGAACACCGATCCAGTCTCCCCAGCCTACGGATGACAGCGGCGGACCCTTGGTGAAGATTTCGGCATCAGGACCAATCGCCACTTCGAGATATTGCGACCAGAGTCCATCAGCGATCAGCGCCTCTTTCAATCGCTTGGCGGCATCGGAGCCAGGCTTCACCGATCGAATGTCAGTACCGATACGTTCCTTCAGGCTCGAACGCAGCGCATCAGCCCGTCCTGCATCGCCGCGGGCACGTTCCTCGATGACTCGTTCCATTGCAGACACTGCGAACGTGACGCCGCTCGCTTTTACGCATTGCAGGTCGAATGGCGAGAGCAGCCGAAGCTGAGCATCTCCTTCGAACGCCCGCGACAACGGCAGCGACTCGAGCGGCCCGAGGTCATCGCCGGTCGGAATCTCACCCGTCCACTGATTGAGCAGTTGCGACACCGTCGGTGCGAGTCGCGAAACATCGAACACTCGCCCATTGACGACGAGGATGGGGCTGGGCCCCGCGTCGCGCTGAAGGCGACCGAGGAGGATGGCTTGGCGCCAGTCGGAAGGTAGATAAGTGATCACAGGCGTATGACCCGCTGAACGTGAAGAACCAACAGCTCCGCTCGAGCTTTCGGGCTGCAAGCTTACGTCGCCCCGCGCGCAGCGGTCCGACGAAAGACCAAAGATGTCATCGTCCCTGCCTCAGCCTGGGGACCCGGGCTGGCTCAAGCAGGTCCAGTGCAATAGCCGTGAATGCCGGTCCTTGGTCGACGCGCGCGCAGTCAGATCTGCCTAAGCCGAGCTTCCGCACCGATGTATAAGCGGGGCCGTCCGGCAGAAGACGCAATCCCGCCTTCGGCCTGCTTCCGGTCGCGTAGGCGATCCAATCCCATTGTCCCCAAAGCCCGCGCAGCCTAGTGATAGCGCTATCAGAATTCAAGGCGCGGCCTCACGTTTGCGGCAACGCTCATAAATCCTTCTCCCTGAGGTTGAAACTCTCACGCCGCGTGATGCGTTCGACTTGGGACTTCACGCACAGGATCTTGCAGGGATGGATAACAACACGCGAGGCACGTTTGCCAACCGCGCGAATGCGTCCACGATTTCGACGTCAGCCCCCAGTTTGCGGTCCGCCATCCTCTGGCAGGCGGCACTTCTGCTGCTGGTGCTCGCCTCGCCCGTTGCCTTGCTGAAGGAATGGCCTTGGGAGCTCGCCCGTCGCGAACTCATTATGTTTGCGGCTCTGCTGGCAGCGTTCGTTGCGGCAGCTGGATTGAATCTATTCGCGAGATCGCGCGAGATCACCTGGCGAGTGATGGCGGCGCTCGCGGCGGGAACGATTTTCAGTGCCGTCCTACTCGGGCTTTTAATGCTGCGCGACCCATCGTCTCGAACGTTGGCGATCGCGATTTTCGTGATCACTGTTCTGCTACTGCCCTTACCTTCGCTGCATCCACGGTTTCGCTGGCCGAGCATTGGAATTCTGGTCGTCGCCTTTCTCGCGATCACGACGGTCGCAGCGACCGACCTTAGCGCTACACATAATGCGACCGAGCGGAGCCGGCTCGAGCTCAGCGTCGGTTCGAATCTCTACAACCTGAAGCTGACGAGTTATGTGGGCTATGTGCGCCGCCCGGCGGTGCGTGGGGGCGGCTTCACCGAGTTCGGCGATCACGTGCTGCTGGCATCTGGGGACGGTGCTTTGTACCTGTTGGATTCGACTGCGCAGAGTTTGACGTCGACGCCATTGAGCATCCGCGTGCCACTGAATGGCGAAGAGTTCGCCGCAGCAGTCGGCGGCAAGTACGAGGAACCCAAATTTTCTTCGCAATATGGCATGGGCGCGCCGCCAGCCGTGCAGACCTGGCGTTTCCGAACGGCAGACGTGGCAGCCCAACGCTTGGGCGATCACATGCGGCTCTTCGCCTCGCATCATTACTGGAACGACGCGGACAAATGCTTCGTGCTGCGTGTGTCAGCCATCGAGGTCTCCCCGGAAGGGGTTGCAGTCAATGGGCCTGCCGGTCAGTGGCGGACGCTGTTCGATACCAAGCCCTGTTTGCCAATCACCGGCAAAGACGCCAAGCGCGGCAAGAATCCATTTCAGGGCGAAGAAATCGGCGGCCGCATGTTGGTGCTCGACGATCACACACTGCTGCTCACTGTCGGCGACATGTCGTTCTCAGGTGTGGAAGCCTGGCAGATTTTTTCGCAGGACCCTCAGGCTTCATACGGCAAAACGATCACGATCCGAACGGACACGGGCGAAAGCTCGGTTTACACGCTCGGCCATCGCAACCCTCAAGGCTTGTTCAAAGATAGCCAGGGCGATCTTTGGCTCACTGAACATGGCCCCAAAGGCGGCGATGAACTCAATCTGCTTAAAGCCGGCGTGAACTATGGCTGGCCACAAGTGACCTATGGCACCGACTATCTGACGTTCGCGTGGCCGTTGAACCCACAACAGGGTCGGCACGACGGCTACGAGGAGCCCGTTTATGCCTGGGTGCCCTCCATTGGCATTTCTCAAATGATCGAATTGCAGCACGACCTCTTTCCGGGATGGCGCAACGATTTCCTGGTGGGCGCACTCTCCACGCGCGCGCTCTATCGCCTGCGGACCAAGAATCATCGGGTGATTTTCGCCGAGCCGATTCCGATCCAGCAGCGTGTCCGTGATCTTTTCGAGTTACCGGACGGACGTGTCCTGGTGTGGACTGATGCAGCCACACTCATGGACATCCGCCCCACCGAGGAGATGTCAGGTTCTCTCTTGTTTGGATCCATGTGCCAGAGCTGTCATTGGATTCACGATGGCTTGTCGCATCGCGCAGGCCCCGACCTCTTCGGCATTCTCGACAAGGATGTTGCCTCGAGTCCGAACTTTGAATATTCGCGCGCGCTGAAAAGCTTCGGCGGGCAGTGGACGCGCGAGCGCCTCGACCAGTTTCTGTCAGACCCACAGGCCACAGCACCGGGCACACAGATGAACTTCGAAGGCATAGCTGATGCTCAGCAACGTGCGCTGGTGATCGAGCATTTGAGAACCAACCTCGGGCAGTGAGCCTTCGCTCCGTCGAATGTGCTTCACAAAAAAAAGCCCCGCAGTGCGGGGCTTTTTCATCGACATCTGCGGTTACTGTCACTCGCGATAAGGCGTGATCGTCTGAATACGACCGTTCGCATCGTGCGTGAGCTCGGTCATCTTCACCGAACGCAAGTGAGTCACGCCTTTCGACAAAACGGAGTCGTGATAGAACAGATACCACTTGCCCTTGAACTCGCAAATCGAGTGATGCGTGGTCCAGCCGATCACGGGAGTCAGAATGCGTCCCTGATACGTGAATGGGCCGTAAGGATTGTCGCCGGTCGCGTAGCACAGGAAATGCGTGTCGCCGGTCGAGTAAGAGAAGTAATACTTGCCCTTGTATTTGTGCATCCACGAAGCTTCGAAGAATCGGCGATCGTGGTCGCCCGCGAGAATCGGCTTGCCGGACTCGTCCAGAATCTTGATCTCTCTGACCGGCTCGGCGAACTCCTTCATGTCTTCGCTCAGACGCGCCACTCTGGGTCCGAGCGCCGGCTCGTGATCGGCGGGCTCTTCGTTCTTCTCGCCGTACGTGTTGTTGCGATATTTCTGTAACTGTCCGCCCCAGATGCCGCCGTAGTACATGTAGTACGAGCCGTCATCATCTGCGAGCACAGCAGGATCGATCGAGTAACTGTTCTTGATCGCTTCCGGCTCCGGTTTGAACGGGCCTTCGGGTTTGTCGCCGACCGCAACGCCGATCTGGAAGATCCCATCCGATCGCTTGGCTGGAAAGTACAGGTAGTACTTGCCGTTCTTCGTCGCTGCATCCGGCGCCCACATCTGACGTTGGGCCCATTTCACATCCCTGATATCGAGTGCATTGCCGCAGTCGACAGCCGGACTCGTCAGCGAATCGATACGCAGCACGTGATAGTCCCGCATGTCGAAGTGATCGCCATTGTCGTTGAAAGGAATGCCGGCCTCGATGTCGTGCGACGGATAGATGTAGAGCTTGCCGTCGAAAACATGCGCGGATGGATCGGCTGTGTAGATGTGCGTGACCAGCGGCTGCGAGATCGCCTTCCCAGTGATCGCGTCGTAATCGACAGTTGAGTAATCGACTTCAGAATCGTTCGACATGATGCATCCGACCTTTCAGTTGAATGAGTAGCGAGTTTGCTCGATCAGCCGACAGAGCTTGTCTCAGGAATCTCAGCACCCGCGACGCGACGCTGCCCCAGATCGCGTTCGATACGCGACTCCATTTCCTTGTTGATCTCGTAGAAGAACAACAGCAGACAACAGAGCAGGAACGGAATCGACGCATACACACTGATCGACAGCTTGACACCATTGACCACCTCGGCGGTCTGCTGAGCGGCGCCGGCCACATAGCCGTACGACTGGAGCAACTTGACCACCAGCCATCCGCCGATCGCAAGGCCGAGCTTGAGCCCAAGGATCATGGCGGAGAAGATGATCGCCGTTGCGCGACGCTTGTTCTTCCATTCCGAGTAGTCCGCCACGTCTGCAATCATGGCCCAGAGCAGCGGAATGGTGACGCCATATGAAAAGCCATGCAGCACCTGTGCGATGAAGATCACGCCGATGGCATCGGCTGGAATAATCGCGAACACCAGCAGGAACAGCGTCGATACCAGCAGCGCGCTACTGAAGACGTTGCGTTTACCGAAGCGGTTCGCAAGCGGCTTGGAGAAGCCAATGCCGACGATCATGAAAATAATGCCGCCGCCGTTGAAAATGCCGAAGCCCGTCGGCACAGGATTCTCTGTTGAAAAGCCGATGCGGGTCAGGAAGCTGGTGAGCGCGGTTCTGTCTACGTAATTTTCGAAGTAATAAATGTACGTGCCACCTTTGAGCGCGAGGGTGACGAAGACCAGCACAGTAACGACCAGCATCAGAACCCAGGGTTTGTTGCGGAAAAGATCAGCCAGATCTTCACCCACGGTGGACTTCTGTCCTGGCGCGGCAACGATGCGTTCCTTAGTCGTGAGGAACGTGATCACGAAGAACACCGTGCCCACGATCGCAAACAGCAGCATCGCCTTCTGGAAGCCAACAGCGCGATCGCCGTGCCCAAGTGCGAGCACGATTGGCAGCAGCAGCACCTGAATGATGAACTGAGCAACCATCACTGCGACGAAGCGATAAGAGGAAAGGCTGTTGCGCTCCGACATGCTGCCGGTGAGCACGCCGCTCAGTGCCGCATAGGGAAGATTGTTCGCCGCGTAGATGATAACGAGCAGCGTGTAAGTGATCGCGGCGTAATAGACCTTGCCCTGTTCACTGAGATCAGGCGTGGTGAACGCGAGCAGCGACATCACCCCGAACGGTATTGCGGTCCACAACACCCAGGGACGGAATTTGCCCCAACGCGTGTTTGTGCGGTCGGCGATCAATCCCATGATGGGATTGAAGATCACACCGCCAATGAAGCCACCCCAGAAAATGATCGTCGAAGCTATCCCGGGCGGAATCTTGAAAACGTCGGTGTAGAAGAAGGCGAGGAAGGTTACGAACGTCTGAAAAATCAGATTCGCCGCGAGATCCCCCAAGCTGTAGCCGATCTTTTCGACGACCGACAGCCGCTGCGTAGTTATAGTCATGTTACCGCTCTCATTGGTTTCGGCGGCACGCAGGATAAACGGCCTGACCCCGCCCCGGAAGCGGTCCATTGCGAAACTCCCCTCAGTTCCGGAAATGATTTCGAGCAAAAGGCCCGATCTGCGGCTCGATTGATTTGACTTAGCCTCAGTCAAACGAGCCCGTGCATGCGATTGCGGACTCAACCGTCTGAAGCGGGAAGCCCCCGATCCGGGGCTTCCCTAAGAGACATCAGGTAAGTGACATCAAGGCACGCTGCACGCTTTGCCGTTCAAGAAGAACAGCAGAGACGGATCAGAGAGCGAATCCTTCTGCTTACCGATGAAGCCGAAGGTCTGTGACTGACCCGGTGCGATGACGCGATTCCAATCGAGGTTGGTGGCAGTCACGACACTGCGCTTCTGCGTCGCGTTGGCGCTCCAGATGTTGTTGATGCTTTCACCATCGTAGAACGCCCACTTCAAGTTCCATCCTGAAATCGACTGAGTGCTCGTGTTGCGAATCGTGATCTGCGTGTTGAAGCCGCCTGGCCAGTTGCCATGAACCTGGTAGGTCACGCGACAAATCGGTGTAGCGAGCGGCGGTTGCGCGAGCGCGATCAACTCCGCGGCTTGCTCCTTGAACCAACCGCCTGCGGGCGGATCGATCATTCCGCGAGCTGGATCGTTCGGACCGCCGGTGCCGCGATAGCACTGTCCATCTGATTCGCCAGGCACTTTGACCCACAGCTTTGCATCCGCGATCGCACTGCCGGTGTTCGTGGTCGGTCGATCGCCGAGTCCGCGCCCTGGAGGATTGCACCAGACTTCAGGATCGTTGTACTGACCTGCGGGTGGCGTCCACGGTCCCTGGCCGTTGCGGCTCGTGTCCATGACGAAGTGACGTAACGTCGCTGCCGTCGGCGGATTCGCCGCATTATCCACGTTGTCCGTGTACCACTGATCCGTCAGACCCCAGGTGCTGAAGTCATTGGGATTCGCTGGGTAGTACTGACTCGCACACCAATCGAAGTGACCCAGGCGCCAACCGCCTTCGGCCGTGTTCGTTCCGTAGTGGATGCACTTCGCGACCCAGGCGCCGTACTTCTGCAGGTGATCCGTGCGCTCGTAATTCGAGACGTTCAGGAAAAAGCCGTCCGCTCGCTGCACGCCTGCTTGAACCAGTCGGTGCGCGATATCTCCCGATCCGAGCCACGCACTATGCGTTCCGTCCAGATACACGGCCGTGTTCGGTAACGCCGTCAATGCATCCACGGCGTAATTGAGCTGCTCGAAACGATCGGCAGCGGCGGTTGCAGGATTGAGCTCGGCGGGCTGACACCAATCCTTTGCTCCGTTGATGCTTGTGTAATGGGGAATGATGCCCAGACCATCTGGCTCGACGAGTACCACAGCCTTGGCAGAACCGATGCCTGCGGCGAGCCCATTAATCCACGCCTTGTACTCCGCAGTGTTTGCTGCGCCGCCGGAGGAATATTGCTGGCAATCTCTGAACGGCACGTTGTAAGCAACGATCACCGGCACCGAGTTCTCGGCTGCTGCATCTGCGACGAGTTTTGCCGCGCGCGCTTGCACCTGCGCCGGTGTTCCCGAGGTGATCCAGGTGGCGATCGGATTGCCCGCGATGAGTACCGCGTTCGAGCGGTCCTGCCCCGTGAGTTGCGATGCGCTCGAAATCGCGCTGCCAAACCAATCGACATAGAGTCGCGTGGTCGGCGTGAGCACATCGTTGGCTGCAAACGCGGGAGAAACCGCATTGACGCAAACGGCGATGCTTGCGAGCGCAGTCATCCTCAGCCTGCGCAGTGTTGGTTGATCCATGAATCCTCCTGATCTTTGACTTTCGTAAGTTGGAATTAGATGACGTCGACGGCGCGGGTGAGACGCTGCGGATGTCCAGCGCTGTCGCGGCGCTTTCTAGCACGGCGCTCCCGACGGCAACATCAGAGAAACTCTCTCGATGATTCCGGACACCGTGGACATCGCAACGCGCATCGACTGGCTGCTTTCAGCCAAAACCGCTCGCTCGAATGCGCGGTCCTGAACGTTGCTGCGGATTGGCGCTCACGCGAGCGCAGTCACACTCCGACGACTGGAAGGACGCGCGCAAAGTGATGGCGATTCATGAAGCGCGTGGATCGGTCGTGCACGTCTCAGATCGATGTAGAAGCGGGTTCGAACAGTGCTTAGGCTGCCGTCCGAATCGATCCCTGGCTGCCGGCCTGAGCGCGCGCCCATTCAATCCCATCTGCCAAGGACGCGGCCCGGTACGTGAGATTCGTGCCGCCCGTGAACGCCGCCATGAAACGAGCGATTTTCCCGTACGAGTTGTCGAGCACTGCATGAGGACGGCCCAGCAGCAACGACAGGATGTGCACATGCAAACGATCGGTGACGATCGCACGAGCACGACTGATCTGCCGAATACCACGGCCGAAGCGCTGACGAGCAGCGCCATTGAAACGTCCGAGGCGCACCCGCATCGGATCCATGGTGCCGAGTGCTCCGGCCATGCCTACTGCTTTCGCGATACGAACAGGTAGCCACGGTTCCGAGATCCAATCCTCAACGGGAATCTCGCCAAGCGCGGAAAGATCGTGCGTGCCGGCCTTTTCCAGGTCCTCGCGCAACATAGCCAGAACTGAAAGTTCAGGCTGCTGCGAGCCCTGCAGAGGGCCGATGCACACCGCCATGTCCGGACACAGCATCACACGGCAATCGAAGTGCTTCTCAGCGAACTGCTTCGACTCCTCGTCGCGAACGAGTAGCGTGAAGTTGCCGTGCTTCGCGATGATGCGCGCCGTCTCGTCAGCACGCGTCGGCGACTTGTAGTGAATGGATTGCGGAAATTGAATCACCGGCCGTCCTGGCCAGCGCTGCAGCACCTTTTCGCGAAAGTTCTGGTGCGCTTCCCAGATGTCACCGAAGTTTCCGCCGCCGTGAATAAAGATCGGACCGCTCGACATCCGCGCGTCAAGGTCCTCCGCGGAGAAGTCATGCATCGTCGACACATAAGCGGGCCGTCGAACTTTGCGGCTCATGAGATAGGCCCATTCACCGAGCCAGATCGCCGAGTCACCGACGTTGCGGATGTTGGGGAAATCAACGATAGCGATTGGCTCACCCGTGATGAATTCATCCAGGCACGCATGGATCTTCGCCTGCAGATCAGCAATCAACTTCAATGGAGCAACCATAGTTTGAATTCCAGGTCCTATATCTTTGATCCAATGGCGCACTTGCACCGCAGAGGCAGCATCGCGACCTAAGCAGCAGCCTCGCCAAAAAATTCGCGACGTGCAGCCTCGTCGACCAGACGCAGCCTGGCCAGATTCGTGACGATCTGATGCGGTCGACGGATCGTCTGCTTGTTCAGCACGTACTTGCGCAGGATCGGTGGGGTTTGGCTGTGCGAGCCCGCATGTCCAACGCGATAGATGGCACCTGGAAATGGTAACGATGCCAGCGGAGTGCCGCGCTCCTCGAGCAGTGTCGCAATGCGTCGGTGGCTGCCGAGCATCTCCTTGATGTATTCGGGGGTTGCAGCATCGAAGGTATTCGGCAGTCCATAAAGGTCTGATCGAATGATCAATGACGAACCGCAGACATGATTGAGCGCAGGATGGCGATACAAGATGCTGCCGCCATCATCCCAGACGTAGCCGAGATCTACAGTCCATCCATTCGCGCCTGCGTGTTGCGCTGCATGCTGTGTGATGCGCGCGCTCACAAAGTCATCATCGTCCACAATCATGAAGTAGCGACTATCTCGCGCACGCAGCATGCCCTTGAGCACGCGACGACCTTTGTCCATGCGGAAGGCATCGAGGATCTGTTCACGCGAGCCGCTGCCCAGATCGTGCAATTGATTCGGCGGGAAATCGACCCACTCGACGTCGAACTGCTTCGGCAATTCAGGCAAGTCCGAACCCTGGTTCGCGATGATGACTCCACGCCAATCCGAATTCGTCTGCGCGGCGATTGAACGCACGGTCTGGGCGAGATTCGCTTTGAGTCTCGACCAATCCGACGAATTAGCCGGATGCCGTACTGGAATCAAAAATGTCACTGTCACCACAGCGGTCACGATCCTCGTGTTAGTGCGCCAGCACCTGAACAAATCATCAAGCAGGCTTCAATTTCGCGAGCATCTTCGCGAGCAGCTGCTGAACTTCACGCTCCGGTCCTGACGGCTTGCGCATGAAATTCCACAGCAGAACACTGGTTCCGCAGTAAAGCGCAGCCGCGACGAGCGCAATGATCGCGATCTTGATCATCAGCGAGACAGGATCGTGCGCATTGCTCAGGAACGGATACACGAGAATGACGCCCGCGCTCATCGCTGCGACGCTCGCAAAAGCGCGTACGTTCGCCGCTAGCTGATCGCGTAGGTCAAGACCAGTGAACCGTCGCACCAACCTCATCGCCAGGAAGATGGAAATCAGGCCGGAGATCACGCGCGCAATCACCACCCCTTTCAAGCCAGCAACCAGCATGCCGATCACGATGATCGGTATGCGAATGAACAACATCTGCAAGTTGCGGATGAACAGCAGACGCGTTTGTCCTTGCGCCATGCCCAGCGGTTCCGAAAGCGAGCCAAGCGTCTGCAGCGCGAATACAGAGGCGAGCACCTGCACGAC
>JBJMWN010000038.1:0-25476 GCA_045810085.1 Povalibacter sp.
ACCGCCCGGTGCCTGGGTGATGAAGTGCGCGCGCGATTTGACGCTCGCATGTGCGTCCGCGACAGCAACGGCGAGACGTGCCACTTCGAAAATGGGCAGATCGGCACTGTCATCGCCGATGCTGGCCACTGCTTGCGGACCGAGATTCAAAATATCCAGCAGCTCGCGTAGCGCCGCCAATTTGTCTTCGATGCCTTGACGAATCCAGGTCACACCAAGCTCTGTCATGCGTCTTTCAACCGCACGCGACTGACGTCCAGAAATCACCGCGATCTGTAGACCCGCGCGCAAGAGCTGCACGATGCCTGCGCCGTCGCGCACGTGGAAACACTTGATCTCTTCCCCTCGTGGAGAGAAGTACAGACGTCCGTCGGTGAGCACGCCGTCTACGTCCAATACGAGCAGGCGAATGTCATTAGCGCGTTCTACGAGGGTATCCATGGATCAGCGTGAAGATTCTTTGTGTTGCTGATGATCAAGACGTGATGGCTGCTGAGCGTTCCATCACATCACGCCGGCACGGAAGAGATCGTGCACGTTGAGCGCGCCAACCAGAAGCCCACTATCGTCGACGACACACAGCGCTGTGATGCGACTCGTTTCCATGATCCGAACCGCCTCGGCTGCGAGCATTCGCGGCTTCACGCTCTTCGGACTGCGTTTCATGACTTCACCCATGCGCGATCCGTAAAGATCGAGCGGTTTGTCGAGCAGCCGGCGTAAGTCACCGTCGGTAAAAATCCCGAGCACTCTGCCTTCTGCATCAACGACCGTAGTCATCCCAAGACCTTTCGCGCTCATCTCCACGAGCCCATCGTGCAAAGAGGTATCGACCGTCACGCGAGGCAGTTGTTCACCGGTGCGCATCACGTCTTCGACATGCAGCAGCAGTTTGCGACCCAGCGTGCCTCCCGGATGGGATCTTGCGAAGTCTTCTTCAGTGAAACCGCGTGCATCGAGTAGCGCCACTGCCAGCGCATCGCCCATCGCAAGCGTTGCGGTCGTGCTCGCTGTCGGAGCCAGGTTCAGCGGACACGCCTCTTGCGCCACGCTCACGTCCAACACCACATCGGCCGCTCTCGCAAGCGAGGACTGAGGCTTTCCGGTCAGCGCAATCAATCCGGCGCCGAGCCGCTTGATCCCTGGAAGGATCGCCAGCAGCTCGGGCGTTTCACCAGAGTTCGAGAGTGCGAGAACGACATCCGAACTGGTAATCATGCCGATATCGCCGTGCGTTGCTTCGGCCGCATGGACGAAGAAGGCCGGGGTACCGGTGCTCGCAAAGGTCGCGGCGATCTTGTCGCCGATGTGCCCTGATTTGCCCATGCCCGTGACGACGACGCGGCCACGACAATCGTTGATCAGCCGGCACGCAGCCACGAACGATTCGCCTACGCGTCCCTCGAGTGCTGCGACCGCGCTGGCCTCAGTGGACAGCACTTTGCGCGCAAAAGCGATCAGATGATCTGCATGCAGAGTGGGCTTCATGCGCCGCATGATAACGCGGTACCCCGCCGCGCGTGTCTGTCAGACACAGCAGCATGCCCATTCACGGGTCTGTTCATCTAATATTCGCGCCGCCCCTCCCACGCCGCAGTCATTGCGCCGGATCACCCTCATGAATGCCAGCGAAGTCAGATCACTCATCGAGTCAGGATTGCCAGGTGCTCAGGTGCGCGTCGCTTCCGAAGACGACACTCACTTTGAAGCGACCATCATTGCGCCACAATTCGAGGGTAAACGGATGATTCAGCGGCATCAGCTGGTCTATGGAACGCTGGGCGCGCTGATGGGTCGAGAAATTCACGCGCTGACCATGCAGGTTCACGCGCCTTCAGAGCTGCCTGCGCAGCGATCGGATCGTTGAGTCATGGACAAGCTACAGATTCGCGGTGGAAAACGGCTCGAAGGTGAGGTCAGGATCTCAGGCGCGAAAAACGCCGCTCTACCGATTCTGGCAGCCACTCTGCTGGCCGAAGGTCCGACCTCGATCGGCAATGTCCCTCATCTGAGAGATGTCACCACGATGATCGAGTTGCTGGGCCGAATGGGCGTCAGCGTGACGATCGACGAGAAGATGCGCGTCGAGGTGGATGCATCGACCGTTCGCGAATGCGTCGCACCGTATGAGTTGGTCAGAACGATGCGAGCCTCGATCGTGGTGCTGGGACCCTTGCTCGCGCGATTCGGCCAGGCCGACGTATCTCTGCCCGGCGGCTGTGCGATTGGAGCGCGTCCCGTGAACATTCACGTGACTGGACTCGAAGCCATGGGTGCAGAGATCCACATCGAAAACGGCTACATCCGCGCGCGAGCCAAACGTTTGAAGGGCGCTCGGCTCATGCTCGATACCGTGACGGTCACAGGCACTGAGAATCTGCTGATGGCGGCGACGCTGGCAGAAGGTCAGACGATCATCGAGAACGCTGCTCGAGAACCTGAGGTGGTCGATCTCGCCGAGTTTCTGATTTGCATGGGCGCGAAGATTCGCGGTGCGGGAACTGACACCATCGTCATTGATGGAGTCGAGAAACTGACGGGTGCTCGTTACGACGTTCTGCCTGATCGCATTGAAACCGGAACCTTCCTTGTCGCGGGCGCCATCACGGGTGGACATGTGAAAGTGAAAGGCGCGCAGCCTGCGCATCTCGATGCAGTTCTCTCAAAGCTACGAGAGGCGGGTGCTCAGATCACCACAGGCGATAACTGGATCGATCTGAATATGGGCGGGCGCCGCCCGCAGGCGGTGAACATCCGAACGGCGCCGCATCCTGCATTTCCCACTGACATGCAGGCTCAATTCGCTGCGCTCAACACGGTGGCAGAAGGAGTCGCGACCGTCACCGAAACCATCTTCGAGAACCGATTCATGCACATGCTCGAGATGCGTCGGTTGGGAGCAGACATTCACATCGAAGGCAACACCGCGATCATCCGCGGTGTGCCAGAGCTGACAGCGGCGCCGGTGATGGCGACGGATCTGCGTGCTTCGGCGAGTCTGGTCCTTGCAGGATTGGTCGCACAGGGGACCACCGATGTGCTGCGCATCTATCACATCGATCGCGGTTACGAGCGGATCGAGGAAAAGCTTGAGCAGCTCGGCGCGCAGATCAAGCGAATGCCCGGCTGAGGGTGCCTGCGACTGCGTCAGCGTGTTTCGGAGTCGCTATTCGTCGTTGAGCGTTCTTCCAGCGTGGCATGGGCCGTGAGCGACTGTTGACCACGTCGAAATTCGATTTCGATCTTCGATCCAGGTGCCAGAGCGGCAACCTGCGTCAATGCATCCTGATCGGTGAGAATCGGCCGGCCGTTGATTTCAGTGATCAGGTCTCCGGGTCGTAATCCAGCTTTTTCTGCCGGACTGCCGCGATCAATCAGCCCCACGACGGGCGCGCTGAACCGCCGATTCGGATCGCCGATCACATGCACGCCGAGCCAGCCACGACGTACTCGACCATATTTGATGATTTCACTGGTTACACCGCGGACCAGATTGACTGGGATCGCGAATCCGATGCCCTCAGTGCCGAGTTGTTGAGCCAGCACTGCAGTGTTGATCCCGATGAGTTCGCCTTCGGTGTTGATCAAGGCGCCGCCCGAGTTGCCGAAGTTGATTGCAGCGTCGGTCTGAATGAAATCTGCGAACGTTGCGAGACGCAAGCCTCCTCGGCCCATCGCGCTCACGATGCCTTGAGTCACGGTCTGGCTAAGCCCTAATGGGTTTCCGATCGCGAGAACGACATCACCTGCACGCAGTTGATCGGAACGACCGAGTGGCATGACGGGCATGTCGGGTACATCAATAAGCAGAACGGCGAGATCCGTATCTGCGTCAGTGCCGACAACCTTAGGGCTCGCGACCCTACCGTCTGCCAATTGCACTCGGATTTCAGTGGCGTCCTGAATCACATGATGATTGGTCACGATGTGACCGCTCGAATCGACGATTACTCCCGAGCCCAAACTGCTTTCGACCCGTCGGCGGAAGGAGGGCAAGTTCTGTTCGTACATGGGTCGCAGGGGTGTCGGCTTCACCTGCGTCTTGATCTCGCGATCCGTGTAAATGTTCACAACGGCGGGCGCCGCACGAGATACGGCATCTGCGAAAGAGCGTCGCGGTTCGACGGTGTCGGGCTCGCGAACGCCGTTTGTCGTGGCTGTTGAGCCGAAGAGAGTCGGGCGGATCAGCATCATGACGGCTGCTGCTGCCAGCCCAACCACCGTCCACTTCAGCAGGAAGATGAGGCTCTGTTTTAGCGTCGCCATGAAATCCCCGCCGCCGTGCTGTTCTCGAATGCCTGCATGCGGTGGGACCAGGTTTGGAGATGTGAACTGTGCGCGTTCCCGCTTCTTAGTGCGGTATTCAATGTGTGTATAATGCGGAATTCCTTCAGGGTTTGAAACACAGGCCACGCCGCAAGGAGTTGCGCGATCTCCTCCTTGGGAGTACGGACGCGGCGGTCTGGTCGTGCATGCGCGGTGAGTTGGGCATGTGATATTCGCCCGAGGACCGCTTGAACAATGGGGTCGAGGCGGCAGGTGCCGGCTCGCGGAGATCTTGGATGAGCGCAGAAGATCATGTTGACCACGGCAGGCGTCATTTCCTGCTGGTCGCTACCACCGTGACGGGTATCGCTGGAGCTGCACTGACAGCGGTTCCCTTTTTGGCTTCCTGGAAGCCCAGTGCTCGAGCACAAGCGCTCGGTGCACCTGTCGATGCCGATGTCAGCAAACTGGAACCCGGCGCGATCATGAAGGTGAACTGGCGCGGGCAGGCGATCTACATCGTGCGTCGCACACCGGAGATGCTGGCCACGCTGAGCACTCCTGAAGTAATCAATAACCTTCGCGACCCGGAGTCCAAGGACTCCGAACAGCCGGCGTACACGAAAAACCAGACTCGCGCGCTCAAGCCCGAGATTCTCGTGCTGATTGGCGTGTGCACACATCTCGGATGTGCGCCTCTTGATCGTTTTCAGCCTCAAGATGCGGAGCTCGGTGCTACGTGGCCAGGTGGCTTCTACTGCCCTTGTCACGGTTCGAAATTCGATCTCGCGGGTCGAGTGTTCAAGGACGTGCCTGCACCTTTGAATCTGCGCGTCCCGCCGTATCGGTTCCTCAACGAAGGCGCCATTCAGATCGGCACTGATACGGAGACTGCTTGATGAGCGCCACTTTGCCTGAAAACCGCGGGCGTCTCGGCGCGCTGGTGGATTGGATCGACGCGCGGTTCCCGCTGACTCGCTTCATGAAAGAACATGCAAGCGAGTACTACGCTCCGAAGAATTTCAACTTCTGGTACTACTTCGGCTCGCTGGCACTCGTCGTTCTCGTGCTGCAGATCGTCACGGGAATTTTCCTGACGATGAACTACAAGCCCTCGGCCGCTGATGCATTCGCTTCCGTCGAATACATCATGCGCGACGTCGACTGGGGCTGGCTGATCCGTTATCTGCATTCGACCGGAGCTTCAGCGTTCTTCATCGTCGTGTATCTGCACATGTTCCGCGGAATCATGTACGGCTCACACAAGAACCCGCGAGAGCTCGTGTGGATCTTCGGCATGCTGATTTATCTGTGTCTCATGGCCGAAGCCTTCTTCGGCTATCTCCTGCCCTGGGGCAACATGTCGTACTGGGGGGCGCAGGTCATCGTCTCGCTGTTCGGTGCAATCCCTGGGATCGGCGAGTCGTTGGTTGAGTGGATTCGCGGCGACTACTACATCTCCGATATCACGCTCAATCGATTCTTCGCGTTGCACGTGGTCGCACTGCCGATCGCACTGATCTTCCTGGTGATCGCGCACATTCTGGCTCTTCACGAGGTCGGTTCGAACAATCCCGACGGCATCGAGATCAAGAAGCTGAAAGGTCCCGACGGTCATCCAGTGGACGGCATTCCGTTCCATCCGTATTACACGGTGAAAGACCTCGTCGGATTCGTCGTGTTCGCCGCCATTTTTGCCTCAGTCGTGTTCTTCGCGCCTGAGATGGGCGGTTACTTCCTCGAGCATGCGAACTTCGAACCTGCGAACGCGCTGCAGACGCCCGAGCACATCGCGCCGGTCTGGTACTTCACACCGTTCTACGCAATTCTGCGTGCCGTTCCCAATAAGTTGATCGGCGTGATTCTGATGGGCGTGGCGGTGGTCTCATTCTTCTTCCTGCCCTGGCTCGATCGTTCGAAGGTGAAGTCCGTGCGATATCGGGGCTGGCTGTATCGCGCATTCCTGATCGCCTTCGCGATCAGCTTCCTCGCGCTCGGGTATCTGGGTCTGAAACCTGCGTCACCTGCTTACACAAATGCAGCCCGTATCTTTGCAGTGATCTACTTCATGTTCTTCGCCCTGATGCCTTGGTACACGCGCGCGGATCAGACCAAGCCGGTTCCAGAACGAGTGACATATGATGCTCATTAAGAAGCCCACTCTCGCTCTAGTGCTGAGCACTCTGATCGGGATTGCCCAGCCGGCGCTTGCGGCTGGCGGTCATGGTGGTGGTGTTCTGCAATCAGCGCACAACGACGTGTCGAACGTTGCCTCACTGCAACGTGGTGCTCGCAACTTCGTGAACTATTGTCTGGGCTGTCACTCGGCGAAGTACGTTCGCTACAACCGGCTCGAAGCGGATCTCGGACTGTCAGAGGCACAGGTGATGCAGTTCCTGATGTTCACTGGCGAGCGCGCATCCGACACAATGAAGATCGCGATGCGTCCCGATGATGCACAGCATTGGTTCGGTCGTACACCGCCCGATCTGAGTCTGATCGCGCGAGCTCGTGGCGCCGACTACCTCTATTCGTTCCTCCGGTCTTTCTATCTGGATCCAAGTCGTCCGACTGGCGTCAACAACATGATGCTGCCGGGCACCGCAATGCCTCATGTTCTTTGGGAGCTGCAGGGCTATCAGAAAGCGGTGTACGACGGTGAGAGCGATGCTGAGCACAATGCTGTGCATCGCAAGTTCACTGGCTTTGAGCTGGAACAGAAGGGCAGCTTGTCGCCGCAGGAATACGACCAATTCGTTCGCGACACCGTGAACTTCCTCGATTACATCGGCGAGCCGATGAAGCTGCATCGTGAGAGCCTGGGTCTCAAAGTGCTCAGCTTCCTGTTCGTGTTCTTCCTGTTCGCGTATTTCCTAAAAAAGGAGTTCTGGAAAGACGTGAAGTGAGTGCGGTCGCAGCCGTTCACGGCGGCGCAGACCGTCTGATACTTCGCTCGATCCAGGGGACTTACCGCGCGTGATGACACTCTTCTCAAAGGCCGACGATGTGTGGAGTCACCGCACTCGCATTGTGTTGGCCGAGAAGGGCATTCATGTCGAAACCATTGACGTTCACGAGCGCAATCTGCCCGAAGATCTGCTCGACCTGAATCCTTACCACACGGTTCCCACGCTGGTGGATCGGGATCTCGTTCTCTATGACTCGCGAGTGATCATGGAGTATCTGGACGAACGGTTTCCTCATCCGCCGCTCATGCCAATCGATCCGGTTGCGCGTGCACAATTTCGACTCGCGTTGTTTCGCATTGAACACGACTGGTACAGCCTGGTCGCGCAGATCAACGATGCGGATCGCAAAGTCGCTCAGCAAGCTCGCAAGGTGCTGCGTGACAGCGTGCTGAGCAGCGTGGATGTCTTCAAAGCAAAACCCTACTTTCTGTCGGATGAATTCTCGCTTGTGGACGCGACGATCGCGCCTGTCCTCTGGCGACTGCCGCAATGGGAGATAGAGCTTCCTGCGCAGGCGCAGCCGATCACTCGCTACATGAATCTCGTATTTTCACGGCCGACGTTTCGTCACAGCCTGTCGCCACCCGAGCAGGGCATGCGCGCGTGATGCGCACCGTTGCGAAAGTACGAACGTAAGTGATTGAGCGATGACCGACGCACCTCCTCTCAGATCGCGGCGCCCTTACTTGCTGCGCGCCATGCACGAATGGATTTCGGACAATCAACAGACGCCGCACATTGTCGTGGATGCCACCATGACGGGCGTGGAAGTCCCACAACAGTACGTGCAAGACGGCAAGATCATTCTCAACGTCAGCCTCAACGCGACCAGCGGGCTGAATCTCGGCAATGAAGCGGTGATGTTCCGCGCGCGCTTCGGCGGAGCGACTCATGATGTGACCGTGCCCATTGCTGCGGTCATGGGGATCTACGCGCGCGAGACAGGGCAGGGCATGATCTTCTCGGAAGCGGATGCACCCGTGCCTCCGCCGCAAGCTCCTCCCGAACCTCCTGCGGGTGGCACTGAGCCGAAACGCGCGAGGCCGACACTCAAGGTCGTTAAATAGCGCGATGAACTGAGGCTCAGGGATTCAGCCGAGTCGCTGTCCAATCACCAGCATCGAATGAATCTGCGCCCTTGGGAGTGAGTGACCGGTGCCAGACGGCGCGGTCATGCGAGCGACCTGGCCCTTCTATCCATAGCTCGAGCGACTCGATCCAAAGCCGATAACCTCCCCAGTGTGGAGGTCGCGTCACAGTGCCGGTCGTTGCGTCAGGTGCGACTCCGAAGCGAGCGGCCTCGGCTTCCAACCGCTGCTGAAATTCAGCGCGGGAGGCCAACGGCTTGCTCTGTTCGCTCGCCCACGCGCTCAATCGACTCAACACCGCACGACTGGCGAAATATTCATCACTCTCTTGATCAGGTGCGCGCACGACGCGCCCTTCGACTCGCACTTGTCGATGCATCGCGTCCCAGTGAATTACGGCTGCAGCTCGCTTTTGCCCGTCCAGCTCGCGTCCCTTGCGGGAATTGCGATTCGTGAAAAACACCACATAGCCGGCGCTGTCGTCGACACGTTTGCAAAGGACGACGCGAGCAGACGGCAGCCCGTCGGCGCTGACGGTTGCGAGCACCATCGCATCGGGGTTTGGTTGCACAGCTCGAGCGCGCGCTTCCCTGAACCAGCTCACGAACAGCGGCAGCGGATCGGAAGGCAGCGGTTCCGGCAGAAAATCGTTGTCGAACATGTAGCAATCGTTCGCTCAGGGAAGGTGGACGCTATTATGCCAGCCCGACCGTGCAGACCCATGAGGCAGACACCAGGGAGCGACGACTTGCCGGGCCCGGCGACACTCGGTAAAACGAACGGGCACTCTCATCTGTCAGATAACTCTGGATGACACTCGAACAACTTCGCGAGCGCCTGACACAGCTTGACGCACAGCTTCTTGGATTGATTGCTGAACGGCAGCGCCTGAGTCGCGAGGTCGCTGAGGCCAAGCGATCCGCAGGTCTTGGCACACGCGATTATCAGCGCGAGCGCGACGTCTTGCTGCGAGCACGGTCGGTCGCACAAACACTCGATTTGTCTCCTGATCTCGCCGAATCGGTATTGCGCCTGCTGATTCGTGGCTCGCTGACGACGCAAGAACGGATACGCGTTGCCGCTGGCGGTCGTGGCAGTGGGCGATCCGCGCTTGTGATTGGCGGGGCCGGCAAGATGGGCCGGTGGTTCGCAGAGTTTCTCGCTTCGCAGGGTTACAACGTCTCGATCGCCGATCCGGCGGGTCACCTGGAAGGTTTCGCCTCTGTTCAGAATTGGCGCGAAAGTGCTCTCGATCAGGATCTGATCGTGGTCGCAACGCCTCTTCGAATCGCGAATACAGTTTTGCAGGAACTCGCCGGACGCAAACCGCGCGGCATCGTGTTCGATATCGGTTCTTTGAAGTCGCCGTTGCGATCGGGCATTCAAGCCATGCAACAAGCTGGCTGCCGAATCACATCGGTTCACCCGATGTTTGGCCCGGACACAGAACTTCTCTCCGGTCGACACGTGATCTTCATAGATCTCGGACATCAGGACGCGCTCGAACACGCGCGTGAACTGTTCGCTGCGACGATGGCCGAACGTCCCGTCATGTCACTGGACGAACACGACCGCTTGATTGCGTACGTGCTCGGGCTGTCGCATGCACTGAATATCGCGTTCTTCACTGCGCTCGCGAACAGCGGGGAAGCGGCACCCAGGCTGGCTCAACTCTCCAGCACGACTTACGATGCCCAGGTGGACGTCGCGACACGCGTGGCAAATGAGAGTCCCGAACTGTATTTCGAGATTCAGAGCCTGAATGACTTCGGCCGCGAGTCGCTGTCTGCCCTTCGCGATGCTGTTGAGCGATTGTGGAAATCTGTCAGCACGAATGACGCACCGGAATTTGTTTCACTGATGCAACGCGGCCGCGAGTATCTGGCGGGTAGAGTCAGAGAGCACGGTTAGATCGAGCGATTGTCACAGCAGAGGCCTTGAACAGGAACGTCATGTCAGCGCGCGATCTGGAAAATGAAACGCGGGAATTGCGAGCCCGCATCGCTGCGCTGGTCGAAGAAGCGTCGGCTAATGAGCGTTTGCTGAAGCGCAATCAACAACGCGAACTTGATCTGTTGAAGGCGGAGACGCTGGCGGAGCTGTTCGAAGCAATCACGAAAGGATTGCTTAGTTCCTTCGGGCTGGAAGCGGTCACGTTGCTCTTGAGCGATCCGCAACACGAAATCAGGCATCTCCTGATCGCCGATCATGTGCACACGGACGATTTCCCGAAGGTGTTATTCGTGGACAGTCTCGTGGGTGTAGCGCCGCAGTTCACGACCTTTCACAAACCGTGGCTGGGCCCTTACATGGGCTGCGATCATCAGCTGCTTTTTCCGAAGTCCGAAGGATTGCGCAGTGTCGCGCTCATACCGCTGCGCCGACAGGATCGATTGCACGGGAGCCTCAACTTCGGCAGCGTCGATGACAAACGATTCTCGCGACATCTGGGCACAGACTTTCTGGCTCATCTGGGTGTGATTGCTGCTTTCGCAATCGAGAACGCAATCAACCGCGCACGCCTGGTCCGCAGCGGTTTGACCGACTTCCTGACCGGCTGGCACAACCGTCGTTATCTGCATGCGCGCCTGAAAGAGGAGCTGGCACGAGCACAGCGTCAGGGCTCCGGTCTGACGTGTCTGCTCATTGATCTCGATCGCTTCAAGCAGATCAATGATCAGCATGGCCATCTCGTGGGCGACATGGCATTGCGAGAAGCAGCACAACGTGTCGACGCCCACATTCGCGATAGCGACGCAGCCGCAAGATTTGGTGGTGATGAGTTCGTGGTCCTGGCTCCTGGAATCAGCCCAGAGCAGGCCGCGGCCTTGGCGGAACGCATCCGGCAAGCGGTGAGTGAGGCGCCGTTAGAGGTTTCGAGTGGCCTTGAGCTGCAACTGACAGTGTCCATCGGCGTCGCCGGCATCGTTCTCGATCGCAATGAGGCGGACCTGAAGACCTCGGCGGAGCAGCTGCTCGCCAGCGCGGATGCGGCGCTCTATCGAGCCAAACAGAATGGGCGCAATCGCGTCGAGCTCGCCTGACTTCTGACCCAACTGACGTTTCCGTCAGAGCCGGCTCACGATCCTTTCCCGTGCTACCATCTTAATGCGAGTCATTCGCATCTAACGCGTTCGCCTGCGCGTTAGCTGAACACAAAAGGTGTGCGAGTTCTCATGACGCTGATTCGTATCTTCGTAATGATGATGTTGGCCGGCTTGGTCGCGGGCTGCGCACCTGCGCCAACCGATTTGATCATCTACTCGGCTCGTAATGAGGAGCATGTACAGGAGCTCTTCGATCAGTACACGGCGGCTACAGGTCAAAAGATCCAGCTGATCACGGACGATGCCGGTCCTCTGATTCAGCGACTCAACGCTGAAGGCCGCAACTCACCGGCGGACGTTTTCATCACCGTCGACGCTGGCATGCTGTGGCACGCCAGCGAGCTCGGTCTGCTGCGCTCGATCGAGTCGCCCATACTGAAAGCGAACATTCCGGACAACTTGCGGGATCCACAGAACCGCTGGTTCGGCCTCGCTGTCCGAGCGCGCACGATCGTCTACAGCACGGAACGCGTGAAGCCTGAAGAGCTGAGCACCTACGAATCTTTGACGGATTCGAAATGGAAAGGACGACTGTGTCTGCGCACATCCAAGTCCGAGTACAACCAGTCACTCGTGGCGATGCTGATCGCTCAGCATGGCGAAGAGAAAACAGAGCAGATCGTGCGGGGGTGGGTGGCCAATCTCGCCACACCTGTCTTTGCGAACGACATCCTGTTGATGAAAGCCATCGAAGCAGGGCAGTGCGATGTTGGCATCGTCAACACCTACTACTTCGGTCGCCTGCAACGCGACGAGCCCAACGTGCCGTTGAAATTATTCTGGGCCGATCAGCAGGGAGCCGGAACACACATCAACATCTCGGGCGCGGGCGTTACCAAGTACGCGCCTCGCGCGAAACAAGCACAGCAGTTCATCGAGTGGTTATCGCAACCCGAAGCTCAGGCGCGTTTTGCAGGTGTGGATCTTGAATATCCTGCATCGCCGGCTGGGAAGCCGGCAGAGCAAGTGGCGTCTTGGGGGAAATTTACGCCGAGTCCGATCAACGTGGCCAAGGCGGGTGAGTTACAGCCGGCTGCTGTGCGCTTGATGGATCGAGCGGGATATTTGTAAGACTCGTGTCCTCGCTCATCTCTACTTCAGTCGATCCGAGCATCGCCGCCGAACGAGCGCCTCGCCGCAATTGGCGGCTGCAGACATTGGGTGTGCTGATTGCACTTCCTGCGATCCTGCCATTGCTGGTGATCTTGCTGGCGCTGCTCTCGCCTGAAACCGCCGTCTGGTCGCATCTTTCGCGCTATGTGCTTGCTGAGGTCATCACAAACACGCTGAAGCTTGTGGTCGGCGTGGCAATCGTCGCGGGCGCGATGGGCACCGCGCTCGCCTGGTTGATCGCTACCTACGAGTTTCCTGCTCGTCGCTGGTTGGAATGGGCTCTGCTGTTGCCACTCGCGATTCCTGCGTATGTGCTGGCGTTCGTGGCGGTCGCCTTTCTGGATTATTCCGGTCCATTGCAGACGATGTTGCGCTCGCTCTTCGATGGAGCTATTCGCCTGCCGCCCATCCGCTCCACCGGCGGTGTCATTCTTGTCCTCTCGTTGGCGTTTTACCCTTACGTCTACCTGTTGGCTCGCAGTGCCTTTCTAAGTCAGGGCCAGCGTGCCCTCGAAGTCGCACAGGGTTTCGGATACAGCCGAACAGCGGCCATCTGGAGAGTCGCTTTACCGATGGCGCGGCCGTGGATTGCGAGCGGTATTGCGCTCGTGTGCATGGAGACGCTGGCTGATTTCGGCGCGGTCGCGATCTTCAACTTCAACACATTCACGACCGCCATTTACCGGGCGTGGTTTGGCATGTTCTCGATTCATGCAGCGCTTGAGCTTTCTGCGGTGTTGCTGCTGTTCGTGTTTGGAGTGTTGTTCGTTGATCGACGTTCACGCAAGGGTCTTCGATTCTCCAGTGCGCGCGACGTCTCTCGCTCTGCAGCGCGCGTGGTTCTGCGAGGTGCTCGAGCCTGGATAGCGACTGCATGCGCGAGCGCAGTGTTCGCGCTGGGCTTCGCACTTCCGGTTGCGCAACTGATCTGGTGGACGATTCATAGTGCAGCCCAGGACCTCGATGCACGGTACTGGTCGTTTGCGGCTCACAGCGTGTTGCTCGCGATCTCCGCTGCGATCGTGATCGTGCTCGCGAGTCTGGTGCTGGGCTACTTGCAACGTCGATCAGATTCCCGATGGACGAATGGTCTCGTGCAAACGGCGACGTTGGGCTACGCAGTTCCGGGCACCGTGCTCGCGGTCGGCATCATGTATCCGCTCGTGATGCTCAATAACGGAGTGCAGGACCTGCTGCGATCGATGTTCGGAAGCTCAGCACCAACCTTGCTCCTGCAGGGAACATTGGCGGGTGTGCTGCTTGCGTACATGGCGCGCTTTCTCGCGGTCGGCTTCAAGCCCGTGGAAACCGGACTGCATCGAATCACGCGAACACTCGATGAGGCGTCGATCGGTCTTGGAGTGACAGGTTCACGACTGGTGCGCTCCATCCATGCGCCGTTGTTGCGAACCAGCCTGTTCACAGCCGCGATCCTCGTATTCGTCGAGGTGATGAAAGAAATGCCGATCACATTGCTCACGCGGCCATTTGGCTGGGACACATTGGCCGTGCGTGTCTTCAACATGACATCGATCGGTGAGTGGGAACGCGCCGCACTGCCTTCGCTTGCAATAGTGCTCGTGGGTCTGATTCCAGCGGCCATGCTCACGCGCGGAAACTCTCATGTGGCTTGAGCTGCAAAACGTGGTACGTGCTTTCGGCTCGCGACGCGCTGTCGATGGCCTCTCGTTCCAACTTGCAAAGGGCTCGATCGGATGTCTGCTGGGCCCGAGCGGCTGCGGCAAGACGACTGCGCTGCGCTGTATCGCTGGATTCGAAAGTATCGACGAAGGTTCCATCATTGCGCACGGTCGCGTGCTGGCACGACCCGGTTTCGAAATGCCGCCGTTCGAGCGCCGCGTCGGCATGGTATTTCAGGACTACGCGTTGTTTCCGCATCTGACCGTGCTGCAGAACGTAATGTTTGGCCTGCATCGACTGGCGGAGCCCACGAGAACGAAGCGCGCGGAAGAGATGATTGATGTCGTGGGTCTCTCCGAGTATCGGAAACACTACCCACACCAGCTATCGGGTGGCCAGCAGCAGCGCGTTGCACTCGCGCGAGCACTCGCCCCGGAGCCCGAGTTGGTACTGCTCGATGAACCTTTCTCGAGTCTCGACGTGGATCTTCGTGAGCGCCTCGGGGCAGAGGTTCGCTCCGTACTGAAGGCCCTCAATGCGACAGCACTGCTCGTCACGCACGACCAGCAGGAAGCCTTCGCGATGGCTGACGTCATTGGCGTGATGCGCGAGGGACGACTCGAGCAATGGAACGTGCCTTACGAGCTCTATCATCGTCCTGCGAGTCGTTTCGTCGCCGACTTCATCGGGCAGGGCGTCTTCATTGCTGGCGAGATGGTTGAGGCAGGCTCGGTCAGAACGGAGCTGGGCATCATGCGAGTGAATGGCCCGGATCATCTGGGCGTTGGCACAGCAGTGGATCTTCTATTGCGACCCGATGATGTGATTCACGATGACTCGAGTCAGTTTCAGGCCGAGGTGTGTCAACGTGCGTTTCGCGGTGCTGAGTTCCTCTACACCTTGCAGCTACCCAGCGGCGCACGCCTTTTGTCTCTGGTGCCGAGTCATCACAATCACGCTGTCGGAGAAAAGATCGGGATCCGCATCGAACCTGATCACGTCGTTGCCTTCGAGCGATCCTGACGGGCTCGCGTTCAGCGGCTCGCCCGACGCATCAGCAACAGAAAGAGCGGGACGCCCGCGAGTGCCGTAAGCGCGCCGACAGGCAACTGGCGCGGCGCGAACAGCGTGCGGGCACATAAATCAGCCGCCATCACCAGCGTCCCGCCAAGCACCGCGGATGCTGGCAACACCCATCGATGATTGGATCCGAGCAGTAATCGAATCAGATGTGGAGTCACCAGACCCACGAACCCGATCGTGCCGGCACTCGTTACTGTCGCAGCCGTCAGGACAGAACTCGCCACGAATATGCCGATGCGCATGCCGCGCACTGGCGCACCGAGGACTCGGGCCTGCAGTTCACCTCGTGCGAGCACGTTCAGATGTCGGGCGAATGGCAGAGTGACGAGGAGGGCGGCTGCAAACAGTCCGAGGAGTCCCCAAGGCCGCGAGCTCAGGGAGAGATCACCCATCAACCAGAACAGCATGCTGCGCAGCTGAGTATCGTTTCCCAGCGCCAGCAACATGCTGATCACCGCGCTCGCTCCCGCGGCAATCACCACACCCGTCAAGAGCAGCCGTGTCGGCGTCCATCCGCCCTGGGCGTGAGCGAGCGCGAACACAATCAGGGTGGTGAGAAGGGCGCCCACTGCTGCGGACACGTCGATGCCGAAACCGGTGAAGCCGAGCAGCATGGCCGAGAGTGCAGCCACGGCAGCACCACCGGACACGCCCATCACGAAGGGATCTGCCAAGGGATTGCGCAACAGGACCTGCATGAGCACGCCGCAGATCGCCAGAAGGCCGCCGGCTGCGAAGGCGGTGACGGCGCGCGGTAGCCGTAAGTCGAGGATCACCGCGTGCGGCATGGGGTCGGTGCCACTGAGTCCGTCCCAGAGTTGGCTGAGGCTCAACGCCACGCTGCCGGTCGCAAGTGAAAGGAAGAACACGATCGCTGCTGCGATGGTGATCAGCCCACACCAGAAGATCATTCGTGTTGTAGTCACAAGCCAACAAGGGTACGGGTCCCTTGTCGGCTCATTCAAGCATCCAGGTTGCTTTACCGTTGGTCCGCTCGCATCGCTTGTGGAACAATCGCTACGCCCCTACTTCGAATACATATGAGCGACTTCATCGATTCCGAGGGATTTCGAGCCAACGTCGGGATCGTATTGATCCGGGATGACCGGCAGGTATTTCTCGGCGGTCGAACCGGGGGTCGCGGATGGCAATTCCCTCAGGGTGGAGTTCAGCGCAACGAGTCACCCGAACAGGCGCTCTTCAGGGAGTTGAAGGAAGAAATCGGACTGGAGCAGTCCGACGTCGAGATCATCGCAGCGACCCGCCATTGGCTGCGATATCGGCTCCCGCAGCAATACGTGCGAAGGAATGCGCAGCCTCCCTGCATCGGGCAGAAGCAACGTTGGTTTCTGCTGCGCTTCAAAAGCACCGAAGATCGGCTGCACTTCGATTCGACCAATACGCCCGAGTTCGATCGCTGGCGATGGGTTGATTACTGGACGCCGGTTCGGGAAGTCATCTATTTCAAGCGGGCTGTCTACGTCCGCGCACTGGATGAACTTGCACTGCGCGCATGGCCGCAGGATCCGCCGGCGTTGCCAGATTGGTCCCCACAGGAAAAAAACCTGCGCAATCTCGCGCGTCGCAGTGGCAGGGGCCCGATCACGAGCGAATCTGAACCGCAGTCGAGTTGAAGCTCAGAACGGTTTCAGCACCACCAGCAGCACGATCGCGATCAGTATCAGGCTGGGCACCTCGTTGAAGATTCGATACCAGCGGGCCGAGTGTCGGTTCCTGCCCTTTGCGAATGCCTTTACCAGCCCATAACACCAAAGGTGGTAGCCAATCAGCACGGCAACCAGGGTCAGTTTTGCGTGCAACCATTCCATCTGCATGAAGGCAGGGGTGGCACGGACGAGGCCGATGCCGAACACCAGGGTCAACGTTGCGCCGATGGACATCATTGTGAACAGTCGTCGTTCCATGACCTGGAAGCGCTCGAGGCTGATGCTGTCGGACGCCTCTGCGTGATAGACGAACAGGCGCGGCAAATAGAACAGGCCTGCAAACCAGGTCACGACAGAGATGATGTGGAAAGCCTTGAGCCAGAGCATGTCGATCCTTTTCTTGTTGATCGGCCAATTGCGATGCGTGCGGACGAGTTCGCGGTTTGTCGCAACGGCTGTGGTCTAATCGCGGCAGGTTACCTTTAGCGCCCTGAACATGCATGGCTGAGTCCTCGAGCCTGCGATCCGGACAATTTGTCATCCGCTCGCGCCCGCCATGGCAGCGTCGCTTGCTGATCATTGGCTCCCTTCTGGGTGGACTGCTGACGCTCTACGCAGCCTACGAAACTGGACGATTTCAGGGCGGCTACAGCAAATTCGCGGAGATTCAGCGCCGGCGCGAGCTGACGGCACAAATCGACTCTCTCACCAGCGCGAACGAGAAGCTCAAGGCCGATCTGGCTCAAGCGGAACTCGCGCGAACAGTCGATAAGCAAGCGTATGCCGATGTCGAAAAAACGCTGGCCGATCTGCAGGCGCAGGTCCTCAAACATCGCGAAGAGCTCACCTTTTATCGGGGAATCGTCGCACCTGAAGACGGCATAGGCGGGCTGCGCATCCAGCGTTTCCAGATTCTGCCGGGAGCGGCTGACCATCAATTCCGGCTGCAACTGGTCCTGGTGCAATCCATGCGACAGGACGCGGCGGCGACCGGTGTGGTCAGCATTGCAGTGGAAGGTGTGCGCAATAACGCGCCGGCCCAACTGGCACTGTCGCAAATTGGCGGCGAAACGCGCTCGGACGGGCAGGTCGATTTCAAGTTTCGCTACTTCCAGGAACTCCAGCAGGACATCACCTTGCCCCCAGACTTTGAACCACGTGCAGTCACGGTGGAGGTTCGTTCGGGCAAACTTCAGCCTGTTCGAGAGTCCTATCCCTGGCAGATTCAGACCGAAACCTGAGCAGACGCCTCACTCGCGCACTTCAGAAGAGCAGCATGTTCAAGAGCAAGCCCAAACCTCAACGCATCGATACGCTTATCGGCAACGGCACCCGCATCATCGGTGACGTGCAGTTCAGCGGTGGATTCCACGTCGATGGCCACATCAAAGGCAATGTCGATGCCAAGGCTGAATCCGGAGCGACGCTGAGCGTAAGCGACGGCGGCGTGATCGAAGGCGCCGTGGCGGTGCCCAACGTCATCCTGAATGGCACCGTGAACGGGGACATTCTCGCCCACGAGCGCATCGAGCTGGGCTCCACCGCCAAGGTCACCGGCAATGTCTATTACGGGTTGATCGAGATGGAGATGGGTGCCGAAATCAACGGCAAGCTCATCCACGAATCGCGCAACAGCAAACCTGTTCAGGCGAAACCGGAAATCGCCGCCGAGGCGCTGGTTGAAACCGCGTCCTGAGTCTTTGTTTTGACGGCATTGGCGAGCGCTGAGTAGACTTGATTTCGCTGCCTCTGACCCCACTAGCAAACGCATGGCTACCGAACCCGCTTTCCTCGACGCCCTCAGTCCGACTCTGGTCTTCACCGACGCAGCCGCGTCGAAGGTTGGCGAGCTGATCCGCGAAGAGGCGAATCCCAATCTGAAGCTGCGAGTGTTCGTACAGGGCGGCGGCTGTTCCGGTTTTCAGTACGGCTTCACCTTCGATGAAAACGTCGAGGAAGGTGACACCCAGGTGGAAAATCAGGGTGTGACGCTACTGGTCGATCCGATGAGCATTCAATATCTCACCGGCGCAGAGATCGACTACAGGGAAGACATGGAAGGCGCGCAATTCGTGATCCGCAATCCGAATGCGACGACGACCTGCGGCTGTGGTTCGTCTTTCTCTGCCTGATCCCTTCATCTCCGATCGCAACTGCTAGCCAGAGTCCACTGGCCGCAGGTATTTTCTCGCTCGGGCTAGCAGCTACACGCTAGCGGCTAGCGGAGCTTCCCCTTTCATGGCGCGATCAAAAATCCCCGACGTCATTGCTGCCGTCGATCTGGGATCCAACAGCTTTCACATGGTCGTCGCGCGCTATTCGCACGGCCAACTGCTGATCGTCGATCGTTTGCGCGAAATGGTGCGGCTGGCTGCGGGTCTGGATGAGACCGGCCGGCTCGACCGACAAGCAACAGAAACAGCCCTCGCGTGCCTGGAACGCTTTGGTCAACGCCTGCGCGATATGAAAGCTGAGAGCGTTCGCGTTGTGGGTACCAACACCTTGCGACGCGCGAAGCGTCGTGGGGCTTTCCTCGATCGAGCACGTGCTGCTCTAGGGCATCCAATCGAAATCATCTCCGGCATGGAAGAGGCGCGCCTGATCTATTTAGGCGTCAGCCACACATCGCCCAGCGAACCGGGTCGGCGCCTCGTCGCTGATATCGGCGGTGGCAGTACAGAGGTCATCATCGGCGAAGGATTGCAGACCCGAAAGTTGGAAAGTCTTTACATGGGTTGCGTGAGCATGAGCTCGCGATTCTTCGGCGATGGTGAAATCACTGAGAAGCGAATGAAGCGAGCACGCATCGCAGCGCGGCTGGAATTGGAGCCGGTGCAGGCGACCTTTCGCCACATCGGTTGGGATCATGCGATCGGCTCGTCGGGAACGATCCGATCAGTAAGCGATGTGCTCAGAGCTCGGCCGAATGGCGATCCCATCATCACGCCCGAAGCAGTCGACTCACTCATCGAACAGACGATTCGAGCCGGAAGAATCGAACGGTTGAAGCTTCCCGGACTGTCCGAGGAACGCCTTCCAGTGTTTCCAGGCGGCCTCGCCATTCTTGCCGAGATTCTCGGAATACTTGGGATCAGGCAGATGCGCGCGGCCGAAGGCGCGCTACGTGAAGGTCTTCTCTACGACCTCATCGGTCGCTTTACTGATGAGGACGCGCGCACGCGCAGTGTCAGAGCGATGCAAGCGCGCTATCACGTCGATCTCGCGCAAGCTGAGCGAGTTGAAGCCACGCTGCAGGATTTTCTTGCGCAAACGCAGAAGGAGTGGGGAGTCGAAGATCCATTCGCTTCGCTCGTGATGTCGTGGTCAGCCAAGCTTCACGAAATCGGTCTCGACGTTTCTCACTCGCACTATCACAAGCACGGGGCGTATCTGCTCGAACATGCAGACATGCCAGGTTTTCCCCAGGAAGAACAAAAAATTCTCGCCTGCATTGTCGGGTCTCATCGCCGCAAAATTCATCTCGATGAGCTGCACGATCTGACGCCACCCTGGCATCTGAAAGTCGAATATCTGATCGTCCTGCTGCGGCTCGCCGTACTGATCCATCGAGGGCGAAGTCTTGTTGCTCTGCCGAAAATCGCTCTAACGGCAAAAGGCAAATCCTTGGAGCTGAAGTTTCCGCGTGGCTGGCTTGAGGACAACCCGCTCACCGCGACAGATCTTGAAATGGAAGCTGAGTATTTACGCTCGATCGGTTTCAGACTGAAGCTCGACTGATCACTCCGACGAATCGGAGTACCGCCGCAAAAGCAGCGACTGCGCGCTCAGCATCGGTTTGTTTCCCGGCGAACACTTCCGATATTCGCCTGTCGGCTGCAGCTCCCATGCTTGCACGTTGTCTGCAAGATACGCATGCAGGTCCTCGCAGATCCGCTCGCGATGACTGGTCTCGACGGGAAAGCACACTTCGATCCGACGGAAGAAGTTGCGTTCCATCCAGTCGGCGCTGCCGCAATAAAGCTCCGGGTGTGTGTCGTTCTGGAAATAGTAAACGCGCGAATGCTCCAGAAATCTTCCCACCACTGATCGAACCGTGATGTTCTCTGAAACGCCTGGAATTCCAGGGCGAAGTGCGCATATGCCTCGCACGATCAAATCGACCTTCACACCTGCCATCGAGGCTTGGTAAAGCGTCTGGATGATCTGAGGCTCGATCAGCGCGTTGAGCTTCGCAATGATGCGAGCGGCTTTCCCCTGACGTGCAAACTCCATTTCACGTCGAGTCTTCTCGAGCAAGCCATCATGCAACGTGAAAGGGGATTGCAGCACCTTCTGCAGCGTAGCCACACGCGTTGGGCTGGTAAGTTGAAGAAACAACTCGTGCAGATCTTCTCCGATAGCTTCGTCGCACGTGAACAGACCGTAGTCGGTGTAAACGCGCGCGGTATTCGGATGATAGTTGCCGGTCCCCAAGTGGCAATATCTCCGCAGTTTTCCGCTTTCTCGGCGTACCACCATGATGAGTTTCGCGTGCGTTTTGTAACCCACTACGCCGTACATCACGTGCGCGCCGGCCTCCTGCAGTCTTGTCGCAAGAGCAATGTTCGCGGCCTCGTCGAATCGCGCCATCAGTTCGATGATGACCGTGACTTCCTTGCCAGCGCGCGCCGCAGTCACTAGCGCATCCACCACTGGCGATTGAGGCCCAGTGCGATAGAGGGTCTGCTTGATCGCAAGTACGTCTGGATCAGCGCCTGCCTGCCGCAGGAAATCAACGACTGGCGCGAAAGATTCAAACGGATGATGCAGCAGTAAGTCGCTGTCGCGAATCACAGAGAACAGCTCTTCACGTGCCGCGACGCGTTTGGGAATGCTCGGCGTAAATGGCGCGTATTTCAGATCAGGGCGATCGACGAGGTCATAGATGGACATCAGGCGATTTAGGTTTACTGGGCCACTCACCTGATACACATCGTCCTTCGTCAGCGCGAAATGCCGTAGCAGGAAATTGGTAATGTCCTCAGGGCATTCCTTCGAGGTTTCTAATCGAACTGCCGCGCCGTAACGTCGTTGTGCCAGTTCGCCTTCTATGGCCCGCAGCAAGTTGTCGACTTCCTCGTCGTCAACGAACAAATCACTATTGCGTGTCACTCTGAATTGCCAGGTGCCTTCGACGCTCATGCCGCTGAAAAGCTGTGCAATGAAAGTAGAGATGACAGCCGACAGGAAAACGAAATGCGTAGTGCCGGGGGATTCGTCGCTCGGTGGCAGCTTGATGATGCGCGGCAATGAACGCGGTACCTGTACTACAGCGAGCTCGGCGTCGCGGCCGAAAGCATCTTTACCGGAGAGACGTACGACGAAATTCTGACTCTTGTTCTGGATTCGCGGAAAAGGCCGCGCTGGGTCAAGGCCGAGCGGTGTCAGCACCGGCTCCACCTCGTTAGCGAAGTACTCTGCGAGCCAGGCATGCTGTTTCGGCGTGAACGTTTTCCCGTTGACGAACTGTATTCCGTGCGTCGCGAGTGCTGGAAACACCGTGTGATTCAGCAGGTCGTATTGATCCTGGACGAGTGCCAACGCGCGCTGATGGATTGCGGACAACTGCTCCGGCACGCTCATGCCGTCAGGGCCACCAGTCAGCGATCCGAGCTCGAGGCGTTGTTTCAGGCCCGCTACTCTGATCTCGAAGAACTCATCAAGGTTCGAGCATGAGATGCCTAAAAAACGAATCCGTTCGAGCAGGGGCAAGGATTCGTCATGTGCCTGGGCGAGCACACGGCAGTTGAAATCGAGAAACGAAAGTTCCCGATTGATGTAGTACTCCGGTGATTTCAAATTCACATCGAGCATGCGTGTCGCCATAACATCGTAGTGAACCGAGAATACTACGCAGCTGCTGCGTCTTGTGTTACAGCGCTCCTGGCGAGGCTGAATTCGGAACGATCAGGTCTGCGGGACGGCAGCTACCGAACCGTCGCGTGCACGGTCCAGATCGGCCAACAATGCCCCAGATCGCGTCTGGAACTCTGCCAGGTACTGGCTTGGAATCGGCTGCGCATCTGGCAGCGCGACCGTGCGCGGATTTTTGTGCACGCCGTTAATGCGATATTCGTAGTGGAGGTGTGGCCCTGTTGCTGCGCCAGTACTCCCGACGAACCCAATTGTTTGACCTTGGTTCACCCGCTGACCGTTGCGCATACCTCTCACGAAACGCGACATGTGGCCATACAGAGTCGAAATGCCGGCTCCGTGCTCCAGAATCACTACGTTGCCATAACCGCCTTTAATACCCAGGAACGCAACGCGGCCATCACCTGCTGCTTTGATCACAGTGCCAGTGGGCGCTGCGTAGTCCACGCCCTTGTGCGCACGGATGGTGTTCAAAATCGGGTGACGACGTGCGGGATCGAAATTGGAACTGATGCGAGTGAAGTCGAGCGGCGCGCGCAAAAACTGCCGCTTCATGCTGCGACCATCGGGACCGAAATAGCCCGCGATCTGATTATCAGCGGATTCGAAGTAGATGGCGCGATACAGCTTGCCTTCGTTCGTGAAGTCAGCGGCAAGAATTCGCCCATCGCCGATGTACTCGCCTTCTCGATACTTCTGTTCATAGACGATGTTGAAGCTGTCGCCCGGCTGAATTTCGAGTGCAAAGTCGATCTTCCAACCGAAGATGTCGTTGGCGAGCCGCATGATCAGCTCAGCGCTCACGCCCGCCGCGCGAGCTGCGACAAACAACGAGCTCTCAATGGTTCCGTGTGTGCGGACCGTTCGAACTTCGACGGGAGTTGCGATCACTTTTGCTGCGAAGCCGCTGTCCGCGCGAGTGACCGAGAGAATTTCGGTGTCACTGATTCGACGGCTCAGCGCGTACACCATGCCATCGTCATGAGTCAGCGTGATGGTGTCGCCAGGCCGCAGCTGATCCAGCTGATCTCTCACGCCAGGGAGCTGTCGGATGTTTGCGAGATCATTCAGGTCCAACTTCAACTGCCGAAAAATCCGATCCAGGGTGTCGTTGCGTCGAACCACGAACTCCATCGTGTCGCCCAACGGCTGGGGAATCGGGGGAACCTCCAGCGTCTGCGGCGTCGACACTGGAAACACCGGAGCGGGCAAGGCCTGCATACCACTCGCCTGATCGGCGATCTCAGAGGGATTTTTGCTCAGAAGATAGGCAACGATGCCGCCCGCGATAGGGACCAACAATCCGGAGATGAACCATCGCGCATGCCTCGCGGAAGAGGACTTCGCGTTCTGTGGTTTGTAGTCGAACGCGATTCGCGAATCCGGCTGCACCTCGAGATCTCCTGACAATCAGCAGCGTAACGATCCGGAAAGGTAGAAGATCCATCATGAAAACGTCAATCGACAAAGCTTTCTTTTTAGGCGCGCTCGAATTGCAGTCGATGAAGCGAACTCATACAGTCGCGCGCTTCACACATCGACGTTTTCAGGATTTCCAATGTTATCGCCGGATGAGCAATTCGCCGAATTGAAGCGTGGAACCGCAGAGATTCTGCTGGAATCGGATCTGCTGACGAAGTTGCGTCGCGGGAAGCCACTGCGTATCAAAGCCGGTTTCGATCCCACCGCGCCAGATCTGCATCTGGGGCACACAGTACTGATCAACAAGATGCGCAGATTCCAGGATTTCGGTCACGAAGTGATCTTCCTGATCGGTGACTTCACCGGGCTTATCGGAGATCCGTCTGGTCGAAATGCCACGCGACCTGCACTCACCCCGGACGAGGTGAAGGCCAACGCTGCGACTTATCAACAGCAGATTTTCAAAATCCTGGATCCGCAAAAAACGCGAGTGGATTTCAATTCTCGCTGGATGGGGCAGATGACTTCAGCGGGCCTGATTCAGCTCGCCGCGAAGCACACTGTGGCGAGAATGCTCGAGCGTGACGACTTCAATAAGCGCTACAAAAGCGGCCAACCAATCGCTATTCACGAGTTCCTGTATCCGCTCGTTCAAGGTTACGACTCAGTGGCTTTGCAAGCAGACGTTGAACTCGGCGGTACCGATCAAAAATTCAATCTCCTGGTTGGACGGCAACTCCAGGAAGCGTACGGCCAGGAGCCGCAGGTTGTTCTGACCATGCCGCTCCTTGAAGGCTTGGATGGCGTGAACAAGATGTCTAAATCGTTGGGGAACTACATCGGTGTGACCGAACCGGCTGATGACATGTTCGGAAAGCTGATGTCGATCTCAGACGAACTCATGTGGCGATATTTCGATCTGCTCTCGTTTCGATCGAATGCTGAGCTGTCCAAGTTCAAGCAGGAAGTGGCCGAGGGTCGCAATCCCATGGACGTGAAGTTCGAGCTCGCGTTGGAGCTCACTGCTCGATTTCACGATCAAAGCGCTGCACAGCTCGCGTTCGAGCACTTTCGCTCACGTAGTCAGCAGGGCAAGGTTCCCGAGAACGTGCCGAAACGCACCATCAGCATCTCCAACTCGACAATCGGTGTAGCTGCGCTCTTGAAACAGTGCGGCTTGATTTCAAGCACTTCGGCCGCATTCCGTTTGATGGAACAAGGCGGAGTGCGCATTGACTCGCAGAAG
>JBJMWN010000039.1:0-4710 GCA_045810085.1 Povalibacter sp.
TTTGGCTTGACGCTGATTGCTCCTGCGGGTCGTGACTATGCGCTGGTTGAGATTGGTGCCAATCTGCATCGTGCATCTGGTTTGCGCCTGGGCACGTCCGACGAAGCGATACCGCCGTTCGAGCAATCGTCATCGCTGCCAGACAAACACATTGCGGTCGCCGTCTGTGGCGCGCACATGAGTGGGCTTGCACTGAACACTCAACTCACATCGCGGCACGCATTCCGATTGCGAGCGACTCGCACAGCGCCTCGCTATCGTTTTTATGCGTTGCCTGGCGGTCCACCGCATCGGCCAGGGCTCGTTCGAGTCAACAAGGATGGATCAGCACTCGATGTGGAGGTGTGGGCCGTGCCCGCTGCGCAGTTCGGATCCTTTGTCGATGGCATTCCATCCCCGCTGGGGATCGGCAAAGTGGAGCTCGAAGACGGAAGCTGGTGCAGTGGGTTTGTATGCGAGAGTTGGGTTGTGGAAGGCGCATCAGAAATCACGCAGTACGGTGGCTGGCGGCAATATCTCGCTCGGGGCGCCTGACGATCTGATCGATTCGAGCGCCGCCGGGCAGAGGTAGGCAACGCTTCGTTATTGTCACATCGGGCTTCAGCGTTTCCCCTGATCCGGTCCAGGTGGGTAAAAAACGCGAACTGCGTATCAGAGTGCCGCATCCACGGCGCATACAGTCGACTGGCTTGACGACATATGTCGTGAACCCGTTCGGCTGACGCTGTGCGTGAGGATATGGGTCTATCTGAAACCATCGTGGCTGCGATGATCGGTGCCACCGCAACCGTGGGCACTGCCCTGTTTCAATTGCTGATGGCATTCAGGGCTCGCGGCAAGACCGACGCGAAGCCCAAGCGCGGGACCGGCGTGCGTTCCATTCTCGCCGTGCTGGCGTTGATGGCTGCGTCCGCGGCGGGCGGATTTCTATATTCGCAACTGCTGCGCGAGCGCGAACAGGACGACATTCGCGGGATGCGTCAGGAGCTTCGCGAGTTGCGCGATCTGACGGCGCAAAAGATGCTTGCACGCGAAGAAGCACAGAGAGAGCCGAAGCCGATGATGGAATCGACGGCAACGGTTGCGACGAGCCTGGAACCGGTGAGTGGCGCGGCGGAATCGATCGCCTACGTGCCTGCATGTCGCGTCGTCGGAAGCGAGAGTGCCGAATGTGCGGAATCCGATGCGCAACGAATCGCGCTTTGCGGAACGGTTCCGGCGGAGGCTCGAGTGGCGGCGATCAAATTCTTCGCACAGGCCGACGCTGTTCAGCAACCCTGGGAACAGCACGCTGTGACGCTCGAGTCGGATCTCGGTGGCGCGCGTTTCACGGGCAAGACATTCGAATACGCACAAGGGCAGGGAAGAAAGGCCGTGTGCGTCAACTTTCAACAGTGGAGCAGCGCGCATCCCCAAATTGCTCGCATCCTCATCGAATACGAAATCGGTGAAGCGGTTGGCGTGCCGGAATCCAGTCCCCAGTCGAGTCCCCAATCCAGTCCCATCATCTCAGCCGCACCGATGCTGACGCCTGCGTCGATTTCTGCCGAAGTTCAATCCCCGCACTCTTCGGACTTCGGTGCGGCAGTCAGATAGTGTTGAGCCGTCATCAGGCGTTCACGAACTCGCGAAATGCTCTGACTCGTTGACCAACGAGTAGCCGGAGCCGCGCCCTCAAAAGGCGCTCGTTTCAATTGATTCTGTCCAATCCTGGTGCGCGAGGGCGCGCGCAGAGTGGTTTTGTGCGTGTTGGCCGCAAGCACGAAATTTGCACCGTTCGCCCATCGCAAAAACAAGGTGCCAAAGATGGCCACTCCGCTTGTCGCAGTAGAAACCGAGGTCACGCAGGAAGATGACCGCACTGCACTGACCAAAGAAGCGTTCAAGCACGCATTCCTGGACAACCTGTTCTACGTGCAAGCGAAGTTTCCTGCGCTGGCTTCCAAGAACGATTACTACCAGGCGCTCGCGTATGCGGTGCGTGATCGGATGCTGCGGCGTTGGATCAGCACTGCGGCGGCGTACACGAAGCAAGGTTCGCGGACGGTCGCGTACTTCTCGGCCGAATTTCTCATGGGCCCACACCTGGGAAACAATCTGATCAACCTTGGCATTCACGAGGAAGTTCGTCAGGCGATCACTGAGCTCGGTCTGAATTTCGAAGAGCTCCTGCAGCAGGAAGATGAGCCGGGTCTGGGTAATGGCGGTCTCGGCAGACTCGCTGCTTGCTTCATCGATTCACTCGCGACACTCGAGATTCCTGCGCTCGGCTATGGCATTCGCTATGAGTTCGGCATCTTCCATCAGGAGATCGTCGATGGTTGGCAGGTAGAGCGAACCGACAAATGGCTGCGCTTCGGCAATCCCTGGGAGATCGCACGTCCGGAATGGTCGGTTCAGGTGAAGCTCGGTGGCTATACCGAACAGTATCGAGACGAACTCGACCGGCTGCGCATTCGCTGGGTGCCGCAGAAGCTAGTGGCTGGCATTCCGTACGACACACCAATCCTGGGCTATCGAACGAACACTGCGAACACATTGCGATTGTGGAAGGCTGAAGCGCCCGAGTCATTCGATTTCGCCGTCTTCAATCGCGGCGACTACAACGGCGCGGTTTATCAGAAGGTATCGTCCGAAACGCTCAGCAAGGTGCTCTATCCAAACGATGAGCAGATTCAAGGCAAGGAGCTGCGGCTCGAACAACAGTACTTCTTCGTGTCGTGTTCGCTGCAGGACATGTTTCGGATTCTGAAAATCCAGAAGATCCCGGTCGAGAAATTCCACGAGAAGTTCGCTGCTCAGTTGAACGACACGCATCCGGCGATCGCAGTGGCCGAGTTGATGCGCGTGCTGATCGATGAATACGTGCTGCCGTGGGATCAGGCCTGGGAAATCACACGCAAGACTTTCGCATACACAAACCATACATTGCTGCCGGAGGCGCTCGAATGCTGGCCGCTTGATCTGTTCGCCAGAGTTCTGCCACGACATCTCGAAATCATTTTCGAGATCAACGCTCGCTTTCTCGACGAAGTACGAATTCGCTTCTATGGCGATGAGGATCGACTCGCGCGCTTGTCGCTGATCGACGAGCGCGGTCAGCGCTACGTTCGCATGGCGCACTTGGCCTGTGTCGGAAGTCACACAGTAAATGGAGTCGCCGAGTTGCACTCCGAACTGCTCAAGCAAGAAGTCCTGAAGGATTTTTACGAGCTCTGGCCGCAGCGCTTCGGGAACAAAACCAATGGGGTCACGCCGCGGCGATGGATGGCGCTGAGCAATCCGCGTCTCGCGAGCCTCATCAACGAGAGCATCGGCGATAACTGGATCAAGGACCTCAGCCAGCTCAAGCGTTTGGAACCGCTCGCCGAAGACAGTGCGTTTCGAGCGAAATGGCTCGAGGTCAAGCGCGCATGCAAAGTGGACTTCGCTGCTGTTGCGCTCAAGAAGACAGGCGTGACTGTGGATCCGGATTCGCTCTTCGATGTCCAGGTGAAGCGCATCCATGAGTACAAGCGCCAGCACTTGAATATTCTTCACGTCATTGCGCTGTACCACCGGCTGCGCTCGGACGCGAACGCAAATATTCAGCCTCGCACTTTCATCTTCGGCGGCAAGGCTGCGCCCAGTTATCACATCGCGAAGCTCATCATTAAACTGATCACCGCAGTGGGCGATGTGGTGAATCGGGACCCCGCAGTCCGTGACCGACTAAAGGTTGTGTTCCTGCCAAATTTCAACGTGAAGAACGGTCAGCGCGTCTATCCGGCGGCCGATCTTTCTGAGCAGATTTCAACGGCTGGCAAGGAGGCGTCTGGTACGGGCAATATGAAGTTCTCGATGAACGGCGCACTGACGATCGGCACGATGGATGGTGCCAACGTCGAAATTCGCGAAGAAGTCGGTGCCGAGAACTTCTTTCTGTTCGGCCTCACTGCGGACGAGGTCGCGAAGGTGAAGTCATCTGGCTATTCGCCTGGCTCATATCTCACGGGTGAGCTGAAGGAAGTAATCGATCTCATCCGCAGTGGCTTTTTCTCGCGCGGCGATACAGAGCAGTTCCGGCCCTTGATCGACGGACTCGTGTGGCACGATCCCTATCTGTTGTTTGCGGACTTCGCATCGTACGTCGCGTGTCAACAGGACGTTTCGAACACATACGCCGATTCGGATCGTTGGGCTCGCATGTCGATCATCAACAGCGCTCGCTCGGGGAAATTCTCGTCCGATCGTACGATTCGCGAATACTGCGACGAGATCTGGAAAGCGCCTCCAGTCCATGTGCGATTGCTGTCTCAGGAAGACGTGAAAGTCGGGTTCATGCAGTAAAGAGCAAGCAAGTACACAAAAGGCGCAAACCGGAATTGCGGTGGTGATGCCGCCGAAAAGTTTTCTGTGGGGGCCGACTTCAGTCGGCCGTCAGCGAGCATCGCCACTCCGGATGTCGTCACGCTGAAAGCCTCACCCGCAGCAGTCGCGCCGCCTACCTGAGCCGATGCTCGAGGGTACGTGAGTTCAATTCCACATTGTCTTTGTGACGGCCTATTGCGCGTTTTCCCTCACAGCCACATCCGAATATCGAAACGTAATGAGACCCTCGCTCGTCTGTTGCCTGGGTGCATTTGACGTCGGCTGCAGGGAACGCAACACTGGGCTCGCAAAGGACGAGACCTTCCGCCACGAATCGGCGGTATCGCGGAGAGTCACAGG
>JBJMWN010000040.1:0-6018 GCA_045810085.1 Povalibacter sp.
ACGTGTGCCATTCCACGGCTGTTCACGCCCATCACAGCGACCCTGAGCCGGTCATTTGCGCCTTTGATACGTGCATAACTCTTCGCCGGCAGTGCAGCACCGATAACCGCAACAGAAGCACCGGCAATCGCCTGAGACAGAAGAGATCGTCGAGTGAGCATGTGATGACTTACCTATCCGCGATTGGTCAGCCGCACGATACCGCGTTGGCACCGCGTCACGCACGTGCTCACCTGAGAAACGCTCCTAACGGCTGCGGTTCACAAGCAGCTGTCACATCCACTAGAACCTATCTCAAAATCGCCGTGGCGCGCACCGCCTCGCGCCGGAAGTTCTTTTCCGCAAACGCCGTGAATACGTCCGTGTAGGCTCGCACAAAAACATCCATGTTTTTGAGCGTTGCGAAAAGAACTTCCGACGCAAGTCGGTGGGGCAGTGGCGGATTCGACGCCGTGCCTACTTAAGTTCGATTTTGAGATAGGTTCTAGAGCCGCGAGCGCAGCTCAACCAGATCTCGGTGCGGAGGTGATCCGAACAGACGCCGATACTCACGATTGAACTGAGAAGGACTTGCATAACCCACGCGATGGGCCGCGCTTGCCGCATCGAGTTGCTCGCTCATCATCAGCGTGCGGGCCTCGTGCAGTCTCAATCGTTTCAGAAACTGCAAAGGCGAGAGGGAAGTGACTGTTTTGAAGTGAACATGGAAATTCGAGACGCTCATGTGAGCTGCGGCCGCGAGATCCTCCACGCGCAGTGGTTGGTGATAGTGAGTCTGCAGCAGTTCGATGGCACGGCTGATTCTCTGGACCGGACCTTCGAGCTCCACCAGATCGCGCAATCGCGATCCCATGTCTCCGCGCAGCAATCGATACCAGATCTCGCGCAGTGCCAAAGTGCCCAACACCGGGATATCCCGCGGTGAATCCTGCAAGCGCACCAGTCGCAGGATCACATCCATCAGTTCCGCGTTCATGCGCCCGACGTAGAGAGGTGTGTCGCTACGTGGCACGCCCGAATCACGATCTGCAATCTCCAGCATGAGGCGACTGACTTCGGGCACGTCGATGGCGATACGCATGCACAAGTAAGGCCGGTCAGGCGACGCATCCAGAATCTGGCCGAAAATCGGCAGCGTGACCGACACGAGCAGATAACTGAAAGGATCGTAGTAGAAGGACTCTTCCCCCATGAGGGTTCGTTTACGACCTTGAACGACCACAGCCAGACTGGGCACATACACGGCAGGACGTGGCGGGCCAACCTCACTCGTGCGAATGAACGTAACGCCCGGTAAGGAAGTCTCGTTGGCGCCTTCGTGGTGAGTGGCTCGCCGCACGCGCTCAACCAGTTCCGCCTGCGCGGGATCGATCGGTACTACTTTGTGGGTGACATCGCGCATTTCTGCGGTCATTCGACATGTCCTTAAGTGCCGGACTGGATCATACGCGCGTGCCAATGCGTTCCCAGGCACGTGCCCGCAGGTTGATACGAATGGGCAAGAACGGCAGAGCGATGCGCTCGCCGCCGATTGCTCCGCGGCATAGCCTGTCACCTCGCTATTGAGGAGATTTAAATGAAGAACGCCCAAATCAAGAACGCCATTCCCCGCCGAAAGCTCGGCTCGCTCGAAGTCTCTGCGATCGGGCTTGGGTGCATGGGCATGTCGGATTTCTACGGTCCTGCTGATGAGGCGAATAATCTTGAGGTGCTGAATCATGCCATCGACATCGGCATCGATTTTCTCGATACCGCTGACATGTACGGCGTGGGCGCAAACGAACGCCTGTTGAACCAGGTACTCAAAACGCGTCGGAGAGAAGTGGTGCTCGCGACGAAGTTTGGATTAGTGCGCGCTCCAGATGGACGCGTGCTGGGCATCGATGGCCGACCGGAATATGTGCGCAGCGCGTGTGATGCGAGCCTGTCACGTCTCGGCGTCGAACAGATCGATCTGTACTACCAGCATCGCGTCGATCCTAAAGTACCGATCGAGGAAACCGTCGGTGCGATGGCCGAACTCGTCAAGGCCGGCAAAGTTCGTCATCTCGGCTTATCCGAGGCTTCAGCCAAAACGCTCGAGCGCGCCGTCGCTGTACATCCGATCGCCGCACTCCAGAGCGAATTCTCGTTGTGGACACGCGATGTCGAGGAAAGCGTGCTGCCGACGTGTCGCAAGCTCAACGTGGGCTTCGTTGCGTACAGTCCCTTGGGTCGCGGCTTTCTCACCGGTGCATTTCAGAGCACATCCGATCTGCACGAGAACGATTGGCGTCGCACGAATCCGCGTTTCTCCGAAGACAATTTCGAACAGAATCGTCGTCTGGTCGAAGCTGTGACTGAGGTTGCGCAGGCCCGCGGCTGCACGGCCGCACAACTCGCCCTTGCATGGCTGCTGCATCAGGGCGATGACATCGTGCCGATTCCAGGCACGCGCCGTACGAGTCGGTTGGAAGAGAACGCCGCAGCCGCTTTCATCCAGCTCAAGCCCGCGGAATTGGAAAGGATCGATGCAGTGCTGTCGGCCACGCCCGTTGCGGGTACGCGCTACGTGGCCGCGGGCATGAGCTCAGTGAATCTTTAGAGCAGGAAGGTTCTACGAAGTGGGTTCGACGTCGCTCGACCCACTTCTGTTTCGGCAGAAGCCGGAAGCACAACACGGATGAGCGGATTACGCCGAACTCTCCGAGCTGATCAGCGAACCAGCGATGTTGATCGCTGCCCGCGTCTCATTCGATGGTCGATTGCCTCACGACGAGAGAAGGCGCAATGCTGCGACTCTCGGCGGGTTCGCCGTGGATGATCGCGAGCAGGCTGTCCACCAACAAAGTTGCTGCGACTTTGGTGTCCTGATGAACCGTCGTCAGCGATGGGTTGGCGAAGCGTGCCGTCGGGATATCGTCGAACCCAGCCACGGCAACGTCTTGTGGAATTCGCAAACCGCGATCCTGAAAAGCGCGCATCGCGCCGATCGCGATCAGATCACTCGCGCAGAAGATGCCATCGAAATGAACGCGGCGATCGAGCAGCGTGCAGGCGGCGTCATATCCGGACTGTTCGGTTGTGAATGCATCGACCTGCAAATCGGGCGAAGGCTCGAGTGCAGAGTCGGTGAGTGCCTGCGTGTAGCCGCGATAGCGTTCGAAGAATTCAGGGTAATGATCCGAGGCGTGACCCAGGAACGCGATGCTGCTTCGGCCGCAGCCGAGCAGATGCTTGGTGATGTCGTTCCCACCTTTCAGGTTGTCGCAGCCAATCGAGATGCCCGGTTGGCCGGGAAGAACCGCGCCCCATCGCACGAAATGTGTTCCCTTGTCGATGAGTTGCTCGAGTCGCGCGAGATATTCCAGATAATCGCCGTAGCCGAGCAGGATGATTCCATCTGCTTTTTTGCTGTCCTGGTAGTCGGTGTGCCAGTTGCTCGAGAGCTGCTGAAAGGAAATCAGCAGGTCGTAGCCTTGCAGCGCGCAAGCTCGCGTGAGTGAGCCCAACATCGACAGAAAAAACGGATTGATCAGCGAGTCATCGAGTGTCGGATCCTCGAAGAAGAGCAGGGCGAGTGTGCCGCACTGCTGGGACCGCAGACTCGAGGCATTCTTGTCGACCTTGTAGTTGAGGTCCTGCGCGATCTGCAGAATGCGCTTGCGCGTTTCTTCATTGACGGTCGGACTGCCACGCAAAGCACGCGATACCGTCGGCTGGGAAACTCCCGCCAGGTATGCAATATCGTTCGAAGTGGCCTTACCTTTCATCTCATCCCCAAGCCGTGCTGCACGGGTTCGCGCAGCTAGCGATACGGATGAGATCGTACCCCAGATCCCAGCACCTCGGACCGAACGTTCCATAAAACGCAGGTTCTTAAGGCTCACGGCTAAGGTTCGGCGAGAGTGGATCTTGCGTGCCTTCCGTGGCTGACAGCGCTGGTCCTGACTAAGGCTGATTCTGCTGACGCTCGCGAAGGCGCGTTTTCATCTGTTCGCGAGCTTCATCCCGCATCTTTTTCCATTCGCCCTGCTGTTCAGGAGTCAACAGCGGTTCGACCCTGGACACGAATTCATCCTGCGCCTGCTTTGCTTCCTTCATGAGCGGGAACTTGTCGCGTCGGGAACCCGCATTGCTCATCCGTCCGTGAATATCTTCGAGCTTGGCCCGACGCTGCTCGGCGAATGGTTTGATCTTCTCCTGCTGTTCAGGTGTCAGATGCAGCCGCGAGCTCAATTGGTCCATGTTCATTTGTTGCTGCGATGGCCCTTCCGCCCAGGACAGATTCGCAAGAGCGATTGCCGATACGGCGAGCAAGTACAACAGGGCGCGCTTCATTGATTTCCTCCGGTGTTCATCGTTGTTTGAACTAACGCGCACGCTCATCAACCGTTGACGTCGATGACAAACTTTCCTTGCCATCGTCGTGGCGTTGTTGGATCGTGCGGCGGCGGCACGCGGACTTCTCAGCACTGGATTCAACAATAATCTTAAAGAGGGAGCCTTTCATGTCGACCCTTAGTCGTTTGCCTGTACTACTGCTTTTCGTCGCGATCGCTGGCTGGGCACAAACGCCCGAACCCGAGGCTCCCGCAGATCCGAACGCTGCCGTGTGGCAGGCCGCGAATGAAGCCATGATCCACGGCCCGCAGTCAGTCGACTTGCTCAATCAGGCGCGTATCCAATTGCCCGAAGGCTTCGGCTTTGTTCCGCACGATCCCGCAGCGAAAGTGATGGAGGCGATGGGTAATCAGACGGGCGCCAGCTTCATCGGCCTGATCTTTCCGCTCTCGGAGAAAGGTTGGTTCGTGACGGTCGACTACGAGAAGTCTGGCTACATCAAAGATGACGAAGCACGCGACTGGGACGCGGATGGCTTGCTCAAGAATCTGCGTGAAGGCACGGAGGCATCGAATGACGATCGTCAGAAGCGTGGCATCGCGCCGATCAAAGTCACTCGATGGATCGAGTCACCGGCATACGACAGCGGTGTGCATCAGCTGGTCTGGTCCGCTGAAGTTCGCTTGCGCGATGGCGAAGACCCCGATCCCGGCGTCAACTACAACACCTACGTGTTGGGTCGCGATGGTTACATCTCACTGAACCTCGTCACGGCAGTCTCTTCAGTGGAGCAGGACAAACGTGCCGCGCACGAATTGCTCACGGCCACGACCTTCAACGAAGGCAAACGTTACGCAGACTTCGACTCATCGACTGACAAAGTAGCTGGCTATGGAATAGCAGCACTCGTCGGCGGCGTCGTCGCCAAAAAGATTGGACTCCTCGCCGTCATCGCCGCGTTCCTAGTGAAGTTCGCCAAGGTCATTCTCATCGGCTTTGCAGCCATGGGCGGCGGCATCGCCAAATGGTGGAAGGGACGTAGCCAGCCTCAGGAGTGATTTACGAATGCAGATCGAAGAGCAGGGCAGAAGTGTCTGAATGTCTTGCTGTGATGTCTTGCTGTGTGAGTCCGACTTCAGTCGGACGTCATGGCTCGAGCGGCGCACATTCTGCATCGAGCGATATTGGCTGCTCACACGAAACGTTTGGCGAAGCGAACCTAAAGAACCCGTTGTTTGGCTGGCATGGAATTATTGATAGCCCTGAAACCGGCGGTGCGGTCTAATCTCCAGAGCGGAGCAGACAGAAATGCACCTCAACTCACGGAGTGAATGAGTGAAATCCAAACAACGGACGAACCGCCGCGGCACCCGAACACCGCACTTAGGCGGTCTATATAAGAGTTGGGTATTGAAGGAACGGAGACTCAGAGTGTCCGATCTAAAGAATCCAGTTCCGGGCGAAGACGAGCTTTGCAAACAGTGCGGGCACCTTTTCAATCCGCATCGCCTGCTCGGTTATGGCAACCCGCCGACCGAGGGCTGGATGGAGTGTCCGGTTGAAGGCTGTAGGTGCAAAATGACCTGGAGCATGGATCCAAAGGCCCCGGAGCACATTAAGAACATCTTCGAGATCCGCAGCGAGGAAGGCGATGCCTAACCAGTGGGTCAAGTTCGCACGCGCTGCGTGCCCGAC
>JBJMWN010000041.1:0-35386 GCA_045810085.1 Povalibacter sp.
TGAGCTCCTGCTGCTGTACGCCGCTGCAAGCCTGCTGCATTTCATTCACAACGCCGAGTATCTAGCCGCCTATCCCGGCCTGCCGGTGTCATGGTCTCGCTTCGGTGTGTACGGAGCCTGGATCGCGATGAGTTCTGTGGGCGTGATCGGTTGGGTGTTGCTGCGTCGAGGGTATGAGTGGCTGGGTCTGTTGCTGCTGACAGGTTACGCGGCACTCGGCATGGATAGTCTTGGTCACTACGTGCTCGCTTCATTCTCGCAGCACACGCTGATGATGAACGCGACCATTCTGCTGGAGGTCACCGCAGCCACGCTCGTCATGATCGAGGTCGTGCGGCGCATGACGCGGAAGGCTTTTACGCCGCTAGGATCACGCACGAGCTGAACTGCTTCGAGGCGATTCGCAGTGATCCCCGTCAAAGCAATCGAGTTCAAAGCGATAGCGATTGCCATCGTGGCCACGTTGTCGTTGGACCTGCTGCTCAGTGTTGCGCTGACCAGCGTGTTCATGGGCCCAGGTGCCGCAGGATCGATGACCGATTCACAGATCGATGCATTGCTCTCGAATCAGCGCTTCCTGATGTGGAGCCTTTTTCTCGGAACGATCTCCACAACGATCGGCGGTTTTCTGGCTGCTCGATTCTCCAGGTCAGTGCCGTATTTTCATGCATTGATCTATGGGATCTTTGGTCTGATCTTTAGCCTGCTGACCTCGGATGGATTACCTCTGTGGTACAACGCGATCGGCTACGCAGTGCTGTTACCGGCTGCGCTGGTCGGAGGCCACATCGCTAAACGCAGCACGCCACGACTCTGACTCAGTTCTCGATGACCTCATGAATTACTTATTCGCGCTCGTGGCATTGGCTGTTGCCTCGACGGCGACTGCACAGAACGTCGAAGTCATCTACGACCACACCGCACCGCAGCCGGCGTATGCGGCACGCAAACTGAGCGAGGCTCTGAAGGAGCGCGGTTACTCTCCAAAGTCTGATCGCACCAAGTCCGAAATCCAGCTGCAGCTGGAACTTCAGCCAGCGCTTGCGCCCGAAGCCTTCACTGTGATGCGCGAAGGCAAGCTGGTGCACATCCGAGGCGGAGATCAACGTGGCCTGATCTATGGCGCGCTCGCAGTTCGTGAGCAGCTTCGCAATGGGACTCGCGTTGAAGAACTCGCGAACTTCGAAGACAAGCCGCAGCTTGCCTTCCGCGCTATTAAATTCAACACGCCCTGGGACACCTACCGCGCGAGTTCCGCACTGAGTCAACACTATGCAACGGCACGCGATCTGAAGTTCTGGGAGGCCTTTCTCGACATGATGGTCGAGAACCGCTTCAACACGATCACGTTGTGGACCTTGCATCCGTTTACTTACATGGTGCAGCCGAAGAACTTTCCGGAAGCGAGTCCGTGGTCTTCGCAGGAGTTCGCTCAATGGCAGCAGTTGTATCGCGGCATTTTCCGGATGGCGAAGGAACGCGGCCTCGACACTTACATCGTTTTCTGGAGCATCTTCGTCAGCAAGGAATTTTCTGAGGCGCACAACGTCGCCACGCAGAATTTTTATCCGAACTATTACGTGCCGGGTGACACGTCCGAGCTGACACGTCGCTATCTGAAGGAAAGCGTCACGCAGGTGCTGCAGGAGTATCCCGATCTGGATGGCATCGGTGTCTCGCATGGCGAGGGCATGGCCAACATGACGCCATTGCAGCGCCAACAGTTCGTGGACGAAGTTCTCATTGCCGGCGCGCTCGATGCGAAGCGTCCTGTGAAGCTCATTCATCGTGTGCCTTTCTCGTCAGGCACGTCCTCCGAACCTGGTGTGAGCAAGAGCGTCGAACAGGTCACGCGTGCAGCGATGGAGCGTCTGGGCAATCAGTTCGAAGGACCGATCTGGGTCGAGATGAAATTCAATTGGTCGCACGCGCATTCAACGCCGAAGCTGGTGAAGGTCCACGGCGGAGCGCTGGGCGATACCTACTTCGTACCGCGTCCCAGCAACTACAAGATCACGTGGATGGCACGCAATGAAGACTTCTTTGCCTTGCGCTGGGGCGTTCCGGATTTCATCCGCGAGCACATCGCACTGAACGGGGTTCAAGATTTCGTCGGCGGCTACTTGATCGGCTCGGAAACCTATATCCCAGCGCTCGACTACTTCACTGCGGTCAAAGATCCGGTCGATTGGAAGTGGGCGTTCCAGCGTCAATGGCTGTTTTACAAGCTCTGGGGAAGATTGCTCTATGACGCGAAGACGCCAGATTCGGTTTTTCAGGCTGAGTTCAATCGCAGGTACGGGTCACGTGGCAACAATTTGCTGAATGCGTATTCGCTCGCATCCTCAACTCAGCTGAGGCTCGCGTCTTTGTACGATTCGAAATGGGATTTCACGCTTTACAGCGAAGGGTTCCTCGCGCTGCAGGGTGACTACACGAAGTACATCTCGGTCGATCAGCTGATCGGACAGCCGACGATGGATCCCTCCTACGTTTCAGTCGCGGACTATGTGGACACACTCGCGAAGGGCGGCTCGTTCGGCGCTGGGCGAGTTACTCCTCCGATGCTGATCGACATGTTGGAACGCGACAATCGCGAAGCCCTGCGGCTCGTGAGTACGATTGACGTGAGTGACAACCCATCGCTGCGCTATGAGGTTGCGGATGTGATGACCTGGGCCAATCTCGGTCTGCATCTGGCAGAGAAGTTACGTGGGGCGATCGCATTGCAGACCTATCGCACGCGAGGCGGCGAGACGAACAAAACAGACGCGATGGAACATCTGCAGAAGGCGTTGGGGTTCTGGGACGAAGTCGTGAAGATCACGCGTCCCTTGTACAAAGACATGCGACTCACGCATTACAACAACAACTTCTTTGTGCCCAACGAGAACAACCTGTTTCATTGGGCGCTCATTCGGGATCAGGTCGCGAATGATCTGAATCTGGCGCGCGACAGCCGCGCCGGTGTGCAGAAGTAAATCCGATGCGCACGAGGAAAAGGCGAGCGTCCATGCATCACAGCGACAACGGGCGCGGGAGTACATCGTGCTGATTCGTGGCAAGTGCCATTGCGGCAACATCGCGTTCACGTTGGATTGGAGCCCGGAACCGAACGAGATCCCGGCGCGTGCGTGCGGATGCACCTTCTGCGTCAAGCACGGTGGCGTCTGGACATCGTGTCGTACGGGCTCATTGCGCATTCATGTTCAAGATGCGGGGCGCGTCTCGAGATATGCGTTCGGCACCCGGACTGCAGAATTTCACGTGTGCTCCGACTGCGGTGTGCCGCCTGTCGTGACCAGCACGATCGAGGGCAAAGTGTATGCGGTCGTCAATGTGAATACGTTTGAAGGGATCGAGCCTTCGCTGCTGAAGCGTTCGAGTGCGAGCTTCGATGATGAGTCTGAAGCAACGCGACTGGCACGCCGGCAACGCAATTGGATCGCCGATGTCGCGTTCGGATGACGAGTGCTGAACTCAGGCGATGATTTTCACAACGCAAATAAGAAAGGCCCGCCAGTTGTCTGGCGGGCCTCGGTCTAAGGCATCGGACAGGGATCCGAGCTTAGAAATTTCCGTTTAGAAGCGCCAGGCGGCAGAGAGCCACAACGCATCGGCATCGTCGACCGCATCGGAATCGATCTTCTCGTACTCGAGTCGTGCATTCAGATGCTCGAAGAACGTCGCGCCGATACCGAAGCCGTACAACAAGTCCTCATCGCTGCTGCTCGAGTCGAGCACGTTGCCGTTCAGATCATCCAGATCGGTGCTGATGTCCACGTCGTAGAAGTAGTAACCGACCTTGGCGAAGAGTTCGACTGGTCCGAGCGGCAGCGTTCCGATGACGTAGGGCGCGAAGCCGCTCAAGCTGACTTGATAGTCGCCACTTGAGCCAGATGCGTCCGAATTCTGAAACTGATCGGAGGGTCCGCCGAAATCGATGTAAGCACCTTCAAGCGCGATATAAGGATTGAAACGGTAGCCAGCGAAAAACTTCCATGACTTGTCGCTGTCATCAAGGCTCTGTACAGCCTCGTCGGTGTCGTCGATATCGTCGATCTGCACATTGAACTGGCCAATACCTGCGCCGACATAAAAACCGCTTTCGTTTTCGTCAGCAGCTTGTGCCGCTGTCCATGCGCCTGTCAGTGCGAGCAACGCAGCTGTTGCGATGACACGTTTCATACACACACACTCCTTTCGATAAAAGTGAAAAGCTCGTGGGCGAAGCGTGTTGCTTAATCGACCCAAGAGCGCGTGCCCTCACAACGCTCTGGATTTAGAGTGGTTCCGCGCAAAGGCGGCTGTGCTCAAAACGCAAATTTACAAATCGATGCAGAGTGCTGCATCTATGCAACAGTAGCGGCGGGTAATTTAAGTACGTCGTGAGCGCAAACAAAAAAGTTCCACGAATGCTCGCTCACACGAGGTCCGTTATTGGCCGAACACCCAACGGATCAGCTCGGCTTGAATCGCTTCACCACTGCCGTTCTGTGCGCCCGGATGATTCACAAGAATCGCGAGCACGTAAGTCTTGCCAGACGCTGCATTCACGAAGCCTGCAAGTCCTGACACATCATCGATGCGTCCGGTTTTCAAACGCAAACGCCCATGCATGCCAGCGGCGCGAAACCGATTGCGCAGCGTGCCGTCAGTGGCTGCGAGTGGCAGTGATGCAGCGAACTCTGGCATGAAGGGACTGTGCCACGCGACGTCGAGTACATCAGTCATGCCGCGCACCGTGACACGTTCATCGCGCGACAGACCTGACCCGTTTTCCAGCAGCAATCCCGGAATCCGAATCTGATGCTCTGTCAGCCACGCTCGAACTGCTTCGCGTCCGTTCTGCGTAGTTGCGGGTGGACCGAACTTTTCTGCCCCAAGCGTCAGCATGAGCGTTCGCGCCATGACGTTGTTCGAGAACTTGTTCACCAGGCGAATGATCTCCGCCATGGGCAGCGATTCGAATGCGTAAAGTTGAACAGCGTCTTTCGGCAGGCTCGCAAGCTTCAAGCCGCCATCGATCGCACCGCCTGACTGAGTCCAGAAAGTACGAAACGTTCCATACGCATATTCGGGTGCCGTCATGATGGCTCGATTGGCCGAGACGACGCCGCATGATGCTGACATCACACCGCTGATCACGATGGTGGAGGTAGCTCCGTCTTCGGGTGTGTTGAATTCAAGACCGCCATTCTCGCCCTGACACTTTCCACCACCGAGTTGCGCCAGGTTCGTGACGTTGAGATTGGCCGGCAATGGATTGACGACGACTTGAGGACGTGAGCGTTGCGGGCTCACGGTCATGGTGAATCGTGACGTCTGGAAATTCACCATGAGTGCGTCGGGCAATACGTTGTAACTGCGCCAGGGCCGATCGTCGAAGTCTCCGCGTTGTGCGGCCGCAGGTGCGAAGTAGCTGTTGTCGATGACGATGTCGCCATTGATCTTCGCAACACCCAACTCGCGAAGATTCTGGACGAGGCTCCACCAACGCTCACTGGTCATATACGGATCGCCGCCGCCGACCAGCACGAGATCACCATTCAATACGCCATTTGTCAGCTTGCCCGTCCGGTAGACGCGCGTCTTCCAGGTGTATGAGGGGCCCAACGAATCCAACGCGACGAATGTGGTCAGCGCTTTAATCGTTGATGCGGGACTGCGAGGCCGATCGGCGTTGAGCTCCACGACGGTTTCGTTGGTGCTCGCATCACGCACCAGAATGCTGACGTGATCGGCACTCACGCCGGCATCCTTCATTGCTCGCGCGACAGAAGGTGGCAACTGAAGTTCTTCACGCGCACTCGCGCTGACTGTCACGAGCACGAAAACGAAGCTCAGGGCGCGCAACCAGGCCCCGCACTGACGCAAGCCGACAGCTGCGACGTCTCGGCGTGTACGCATCGGTGAGAAATTCAATGAATGCAAGGGATCGGCTGTTCGGCAGCTCGTCAAAGAGAATGCACGGGGAGGGAAGATTCTAGCAGGCACCCTCCGCCTCATGCCGTGCCCAGCATCACTCTCCCACTGCGCACGGTGTGCATTTTTCTTCCGACCAGCGCGGCCCCATACTGAGCCGACCTCATTGTCGATTTATCTCAGAGCCGAAGATCATGCGTCGTTTGTGGAACACGTTTTTAAAAGGGCTGGCTGCCGTACTGCCGCTCGCACTGACCATCTATGTGGTCGTCTGGCTAGCGACCACGGCGGAGGCGATGCTCAGCAAAGTCCTCAAACTGGTACTGCCGAGCGCCCACTACTACCCGGGATTGGGTTTGGCAGTTGCGTTCATTTTCACCCTGATCGTCGGCGTGGTCGTCGATGCTTACGTCGTGAAGCGACTGTTTCGCTTCGGCGAGACGCTGCTCGCACGCATTCCCATCGTGAAAACCATTTTCGGTGCACTCAAAGACTTCACTCGCTTCTTACCCGCAAATAAGAAAGGACGCGATCTGAAACGTGTCGTGTTGTGGCCGTTTGGCACTGCGCGCCTTGTCGGCTTTGTCACCGAGGATCATCTGAACCCACGCCTCTTCGGCGCGAACGGTGAAGATATCGTCGCCGTTTACTTCCCAATGAGCTACCAGATTGGCGGCTACACCTTGTACCTGCACAAATCCGAGCTCGAAGAAACACAGCTGTCGGTGGAAGAGGCCATGCGAATGGTGTTGATCGGCGGCGTGACCAGTCAGGGGAATGCCTGAAGCGTGGGCAGACGTGAGCAATAGATGCAGGCCAGACACAGGCAGAAGCTTGCTAGCTGATCCCTCGCGACCCAACTCGCAGACACCTTCGTTTCCTGCTGTTATCCGGACGAAGCCGCCCGTTTCGTCCCCCTCTTGTGACCCACTTCGCGACCTGCCAATTCTTGTCACTGGCGAAGTGTGGGCGGTTTAACAATTCCTACGGCGCGATGCGCGTCCGCAATTGCACTACTGCTAGCATGTTGATCGTCAGCGGTTTGCTCTTCTATTGATTGTGGCCGAAGGAAACGTACGACCATTGAGAGTGTTGCATGTGGTGAGCTCCGCAGGATTGAGCGGCGCCGTGCAGCAGTCTTTGTTCATGCCACTGCTCACGCGCATGCCAAAAAATCGCGTGAAGGCTCAGGTGGTATCGCTCTCGCCGGGCTTTGCGGCGGGCGCTGTGCTGCGTCAGAACGGCGTGCCTGTTCATGACATCGCCTTCTCACGCAAACGCTTCAGTTGGGGCGCGATGGGTGAGCTGGTCAAGACCACGCGCGAATTCCGGCCTGATGTGATTCAAGCCTGGGGTCATACCGCGCAGCTTCTTGCGTTGTACGTGCGCTCGCGTTGCGACTGGCCGCTGAAAGTCGTGTGGAGCCCTGGCGAAACCGCGCCGTTGCCGAACAAGCCCGGCTTCGTTGACAGCCAGAAGCTCAAATTCGCTGCGAAGTATTCATCGAAGGTCAATCGGATGATCTACACGTCCGAGGCATCAGCGATGCTGCATCGGCGTGCGGGATTTCCAGAAGACGGCTATGCCGTGGTTGCGCCCGGTGTCGATCCCATGCGCTTCAAACCGGATTTTGCCGCGCGCAAGAAAGTGCGTGAGCAGCTCGGCTTGAGCGGTGAGGCATTCGTGATCGGCATGGTCGCGCCTTTCCAGACGATTCACGATCACCCGACGCTCATTCGTGCGGCGGGCGAAATGATCAAGACCAATCCGCACATTTCCGTTCTGCTGGCCGGACACGGCGTGCAGAAGGGCAACGGACCCTTGATGGCGCTGGTGGGTGGCGGAACGCTCGGTACGCGTACGCATCTGCTCGGCGACTGGTCCGATATCTCAGCGTTCTTCAATGCGTGCGACGTCGCATGCTCGAGCTCGTTGACCGATAGCGGTCGACTGACGCTCGTCATGGCGATGTTGTGCGGCGTGCCCTGTGTGGCGACCGGTATGGGTGCGCAAGGTGAGGTGATCGGCCAGTTCGGCGTTGCAGTCGAGCCAGGCAGTCCGACCGCATTCATCCGCGGCATCACACGCATCATGCAGATGCCACCCGATCGTCGTGCGTTCATGGCGCAGGGCGCACGCAAGCACGCGCTCAACAATTTCGTTTACGTGCGTTCGATGCAGAAGTATCTGCAGTTGTACTTCGACATGGTCGGACGTCAGGCACTCGCCTCGAACGACGTACCCACGCCGGACATCGATTCTTCAATTCCCGCGCCGCCACCCGATATGCAGATCGTGGTGAAAGACAAGAAGGCTGCTGGCGCGGTTGCGATCCAGGATCTGTCGGATCCAGATTCATTGGAGTCCAAGGTCAAGGACACCGGTGTGGTGTACAAGAAACTCAAACCTGAGCCTGAGCCCGTTGCCGCACCTGTGGCCGCACCGCCGCCGCGCGAAGGCGATGTGCTCGAGATTTTCGAATCCGATATGTCGCGTGCGAAGAATTCGTCCCAAAATGCGATGACGGAGCGCGCTCGCGGCGTGGCCGATGAAAGCGAAGAACTGCTGTCGCCAGATATGTTGCAGTCGGACGCGGCGCCCGCAGCTGCCATGGCGAAGGCTGTAGAGCTTGCGCCTGAAAAATCTGTGCCCGAGAAGATCGCGCCAAAACCTGTCGTTACGCTCGTCGAGAAGTTCCCAGAAAAATCCATTGAGAAGACGATCGAGAAGCCTGTCGACAAAGTCGAGAGCGCGATCTCTATGCCGTTCGAGTTGATGGCCGCTACGCCAGAGCCGACCGAAGATGGCATGGACGAAGTGCGTGCTCTGGAGAAAGCAGCCGCCGAGCAGATGGCCGCAGCACAGGCAGCGATGGAGAGAGTGGCCACTGCAAAGCAGGCTGCGGAAAAAGCGGCCGCTGATAAACTCGCTGCCGAGAAACTTGCGGCCGACAAGTTAGCTGCAGAGAAGTTAGCTGCAGAGAAGTTAGCTGCAGAGAAGCTGGCGGCAGAGATGTTGGCAGCGGAGCAATTGGCCGCGGAGAAGCTGGCCGCGGATACACTGGCAGCCGAGAAGTTGGCTGCAGAGAAGTTGGCAGCGGAGCAGTTAGCCAGAGAGAAACTGGTCGCCGAGCAGTTAGCAGCAGAGACACTGGCCGCCGAGAAGTTAGCTGCAGAAAAGCTCGCCGCCGAGCAATTGGCCGCGGAGAAGTTAGCCGCAGAAAAGCAGACCGTGGAGAACTTCTCCGCAACCGTTCCGGATCTGAAGATCGATGCGATACTCACGCTCGCACCTGCGGACGCGCCGATCATCAAAAACGAAGAGTCGCCGCAAGCGTCCCTGTTTCCTGAGTTGCAGGTGCCTGCTCCCGAAGAGCTGCAACTGGAATTGCTGGAAACGATCAGCGTCCCCAAGCTCGCTGCGAACGACTCGCCCTGAGTCTTCGCGCTCACGCCTGCATAGGCAGGAATCAGATAGAACAGTGAGCCGCCTTCGCAGCGGTTACTCACGATCTCACTTTCGGCTTGGCTCAAGACGCGTCGATCGCGCGCCCTACATACTCGCCATCGCGCCCAGCTCCGCATCGCCTGCTGCCGCGCGGAACGTGGCGAAGAGTTCGCGTCCCATACCATCGCTATTGCGACTGAGATCCGGTGCCGGCGTTACGCGTGAAGCGAGCACCTCTTCAGGAACGTGTACCTGCAGAGTGCCTGTGTAACTGTCGAGCGTGACGATGTCGCCATCGCGCACTTTCACCAACGGTCCACCCGACAGACATTCTGGCGTGAGATGTATGGCTGCAGGCACTGCGCCGGATGCACCTGACATGCGGCCGTCCGTGACGAGTGCGACCTTGAAGCCTTTGCTTTGCAGAGAAGTGAGTGCGGGCGTGAGCTGATGCAGTTCAGGCATGCCGTTCGCCTTCGGTCCCTGATAACGCACGACCACGATGCAATCGCGATTCAGCGCGCCGGCTTTGAAGGCCTTCATCACATCTTCCTGATCATCGAATACCGCGGCGGGTGCTTCGACGACACGATGCTGAGCCTGCACCGCTGAAGTCTTGATTACTGCACGCCCAATGTTGCCTTCGAGCAGCTTCAAACCACCATCGCTGCCGAATGGATCGCTGATCGGACGCAGCACGCTTGTGTCGCCGGAGATGGCCGGCGCATCGCGCCATGCGAGACCGTCAGGTGAGAGCCAAGGCTCCTGCGTATAGGCCTGCAGGCCAGTGCCCATCACTGTTGTGGTGTCTGCATGCATAAGACCCGCGCTCAACAATTCGCGCACGAGGAATCCCATGCCACCGGCCGCGTGAAAATGATTTACGTCGGCCGCGCCGTTCGGATAGATGCGAGCGAGCAGCGGCACCACGTCTGACAGTTCGCTGAAGTCATCCCAGTTGATGATGATGCCGCCCGCGCGGGCCATCGCGATCAGATGCAAGGTGTGATTGGTCGACCCGCCGGTAGCGAGCAGACCAACGATCGCATTCACCATCGCGCGTTCATCAACGGTGTTGGCGAGCGGTAGATATTCATTTCCCAACGCCGTGATGCGTGCGGCGCGTTTCGCTGCTGCGCTCGTCAATGCATCGCGTAACGGTGTGTTCGGGGGTACGAACGCGGCACCTGGCAGATGCAGGCCCATCACCTCCATCAGCATCTGATTGCTGTTGGCGGTGCCGTAAAACGTGCACGTGCCCGCCGAGTGATAGCTCTGTGCTTCGGATTCGAGCAATGCATCGCGGCCGACTTTGCCTTCTGCAAAGAGCTGACGAATGCGCGCTTTCTCTTTGTTCGGAATGCCTGAAGGCATGGGGCCGCCGGGCACGAAGATCGTGGGCAGGTGACCGAACGTGAGCGCGCCCATCACCAATCCCGGCACGATCTTGTCGCAGACTCCGAGACAGAGCGTCGCATCGAACATGTTGTGCGACAGAGCAATGGCCGTGGACATCGCGATCACATCGCGACTGAACAGGGAGAGCTCCATACCCGGCTGGCCCTGCGTCACGCCATCGCACATGGCTGGAACGCCGCCCGCAAATTGAGCGACGGCACCCGCTTCGCGCGCCGCGAGTTTGAGCAGCGAGGGATAGCGCTCCAGCGGCTGGTGTGCCGAGAGCATGTCGTTGTAAGAGGAAACGATGGCCAGATTGGGCCAGCGCAGCTGCTTCAATGCTTCCTTGTCGGTCGCATCCGAGGCTGCGAAACCATGGGCCAGGTTCGTGCAGGAGAGTGAGGCGCGCGTGGTCTGGCGGCTTCGCGCCTGTTCCATACGGGCCAGATAGTCCTGACGCGGACCGCTGCTGCGCTCACGAATGCGTTCAGTCACGGTACGGACACGGTCATGCAGGGGCACAGCGCTCAAAGCCAAATCTCCTGTGAAATCGAGGCGCGATTGTAGAGAGTCGCCACATTCGCCGCACGGCCGCAATACGCGTGGCGCAGTTCGAGGTGGCGACGCCACGCCATTTCAGTAAATGTCGTACGAATACCTGGCAGGAAACCAGTGGGATGCACTCGTAGCATCATTCCGGCCAGCACCTGAGGCCGCATTAAGGCGGCAAATCACCAGGGTCCGTCATGTCTGCTTGCAAGAATCGACGCGCGGCGCGGAACTGCGTGCGTGCAGGCGGCGTCGTGAGGTTTGCGGCCTGCAGTTCTGGGCTGTACCTTAGCGCGCCTTCATTTCAGGAACGGGTATTTACGGGTTTTTCATGGAACCGCTTCCAACATTCGATCTGGTTCTTTTCGGGGGTACGGGCGATCTGGCCCTTCGCAAGCTGTTGCCAGCCTTGTATCGGCGGCAACTGGCCGGACAACTCACGCCTGATTCGCGAATCATCGGCGTGGCCCGCGGCGATATGAGCCGAGAGGAATATCTTGCGAACGTGGAGACGAGCTGCCGCCGACATGTAGGCGAAGAGTTCGATCAGAAGCACTGGCAGGAATTTACCCAGCTGCTCACTTATCAGAAGCTCGATGCCAACGTCGATGCAGACTTCGTCACCTTGAGTGAATGGTTCAAAGGTCGCGACGCACACTGCCGCGCGTTTTTCCTTTCGACCGCACCCGATCTGTTCGCGCCGATCTGCGAAGGTCTCTCGCGTCATGGACTCGCAACGCCGAATTCGCGGGTCGTTCTCGAAAAACCGCTGGGTGAAGATCGTGCGTCCTCGGCGCTGATCAACGAGCGGGTGGGCAAGATCTTCACTGAGCCACAGATCTTCCGAATCGATCACTATCTCGGCAATGAGACGGTGCAGAACCTGTTGGCGCTACGCTTTGGCAACATGCTGTTCGAGCCGCTGTGGAAGCGTGGCCGCATTCAGCACGTACAGATCACGGTCGCTGAGGATCTCGGCGTCGAACGTCGCGCGCAGTTCTACGATCAGACCGGTGCGCTGCGTGACATGGTCCAGAACCACTTGTTGCAGCTGCTATGCATTATCGCCATGGAGCCGCCTGCGTCTGGCGATCCGGACGCGATGCGCGATGAAAAGTTGAAGGTGCTGCGTGCGCTGCGTCCATTGCGTGGGCGCGAGGTGCTGACCAAGACAGTGCGCGGACAATATAAATCGGGCGCGGTGAACGGCACTCCGGTCGTCGGCTATCTCGCCGAGAAGGATGTGCCCGCGGCGAGCAACACCGAAACGTTCGTGGCCATACGCGCTGAAATCGATTCGTGGCGATGGGCTGGCGTGCCGTTCTACCTGCGCACGGGCAAACGATTGCAGGAGAAGTTTTCCGAAATCGCCATCACTTTCCAGGACATTCCTCTGTCTATCTACGAGCGGCCGGATCTGCCGCATGCGCTCAATCGCCTGGTCATTCGCCTGCAGCCAGATGAAAGCATCACGCTCAACGTTCTTGCGAAAAATCCGGGCGAGGGCATGAGGCTCAAGCCGGTGAGCCTCGGGTTGGACTTCAGCGAGACGTTCAAGACTCGCATGCTCGATGCGTACGAGCGCCTGCTCACCGACGTGATCAAGGGCAATCTGACTTTGTTCATGCGTCGTGACGAACTCGATGCCGCATGGCAATGGATCGATCCGATTCGCGAGGCCTGGGAGCAGTACGGTGAGGCGCCGAAGTCTTACACCGCAGGCAGTTGGGGCCCGGCTGCGGCCAGCGCCCTGATCGGCCGAGATGGATTTGCCTGGAGCAACGAGCTGTAAGCGTCGCTACCGACCGCACGCGGCCATAACCACGCCTCGTCAGGCCACGGTCGCACGCGCTGGCAATGGACTGAATTCTGGCGTGTAAGTCGGATGTGGCATCATCGCGCGGCGTCCGGGCATGCTCCGGTCGTCACCAGTCAGCGAACATCTATGCCTGCCCGCTGGGTTCACGAACATCGCTTTCCCGATGCCACCGCGCTCGCGCGCGCGTTGGCTGGCGAGTTACGCGTCGATCTGGAAGAAGCGATCGGCGTGCGCAAGGCCGCGAGTCTGGTCGTGTCGGGCGGACGTACGCCGATGAAGCTGTTCCAGCAGCTGCGAACGGAAACCCTGAGCTGGTCGAATGTCTGGATCACGCTGGCGGATGAGCGCTGGGTCGAGATCAACGCCGAGGCCAGCAACGAAAAGCTCGTACGCGAGCAGTTGCTGCTCGACCACGCGAGCGCTGCGCATTTCGTAGGGTTGAAAAATCCGGCGGCCACACCCGAAGCGGGTGCCGAGTGGTCATGGCGCGCGCTGAGTCGGGTGCCACGGCCATTCGATGTCGTCGTGCTCGGCATGGGAGACGATGGACATACCGCGTCGCTGTTTCCCGGATCGATGACGTTGGCGCGTGCGTTGGATCCAGGAGCAGCTGCGGGATGTGTGGCCGTGAACGCGTTGAAGACGCCGCACGCGCGCATGAGTTTGAATCTGGCCGCATTGCTCGACGCGCGACGGATCATTTTGCACATCGAGGGGGATTCGAAGTGGCAGGTGTACCAACGGGCGCGAACTCCCGGTTCGACGGCGGAACTCCCCGTTCGTGCCGTCCTGCATCAGCGAGAGGTGCCCGTTGATGTGTATTGGTCGCCATGAGCCGAGCCTTGCGTATTTCGCGGCGAGCATAGGGCTCACCAGCTTCGTCCTCGCCATTGATCGATTCGCAGCAGCACCGCTCACCTTTTAGTACCGCATCCAGGAACGAGAACTTCGCATGCCAGATTCAAAGCTTCGCCTCATTGCCGATATCGGCGGCACCAATGCTCGCTTTGCGCTGCTGGATGGAATGCAGCATCGCGATGAGATCGTTCTCGCGTGCGCCGACTATCCGGACGTCGTCGCAGCCACTCAGGCCTATCTGACGCAAGTCGGCGCCCATGCAGAAGGTTCGCGTCCGCGTGAAGCAGCAGTCGCGATCGCCGGCCCGATCACCGGCGACATCATTCGCATGACGAATCACGTCTGGCAGTTCTCGGCGGCGCGTGTGCGTCAGCAGCTGGGCTTCTCACGCATGATCTTCATGAACGACTTCACCGCACTCGCCATGGCAGTGCGGCATTTGCCTCCGAGTGAGCTCGAGCCGATCGGCGGCGGACGGGTTGTCCCGAATGCGGCGATCGCGCTCATCGGCCCTGGAACCGGGTTAGGCGTGTCGGGACTGATCCCGGCGGGCGATCACTGGATTCCGATTCAGGGCGAGGGCGGCCACGTCACGCTCTCGGTCATGAACGAGCGTGAAATGGCGACGCTTGCGCAGTTGCATCAGCGCTTCTCTCACGTCTCGGCAGAGCGCGTGATCTCAGGCCCTGGGCTTGTGAATTTGTACGACGCGCTGTGTGCGCTTGATCGCGCAGTGCCAGATCCGCTGACGCCGAAGGAGATCACCCGCCGCGCAACTGAAGGCTCTTGCTCGCACTGCATGGAAGCGGTCAGCATGTTCTGCGCACTGTTCGGAACGCTTGCCGGCAATCTGGTACTGACGTTGGGCGCGGTCGGTGGGCTGTACATTGGCGGCGGCGTTGTCCAGCACCTGGGCCGTTTGTTTGCAGCCTCGCCGTTCCGTGATCGCTTCGAAGACAAGGGTCGTTACGCGGAGTATCTGTCCGCGGTGCCTGTCTACGTGATCACCTCGCCGTTGCCTGCATTCGTGGGTCTCGCGCGCTCCTTCATCGATCCAGGTCCGAGGCTCGAAGCCGAATAATCGTTCTCATGCAGCGGGCGCGCGAGCGCCGATGCCGGAGAACCAGGATCGCAAACGAAACCTCCAAGCCTGTTCCCGGCGTGCTGTGCAGCGCTGGCACTCTCTTTGCAGCTTTCGGGTTATCCCATCAACGGATTGCCCATGGTGCGTGTACTGGTCATTGCCGAGTCGTCCGAACGAGCGGACATCGTGCGTGCAGGTCTGGCGCTCGCCGGCCACGAGACTGCGCACACCGCTTCTCCCGAAGCCCCGCTGCCTGCGATGGAGCAGGCTCGACCCGATGCCATCGTTCTGCAATCTCGCTCGCCGAAACTGGATCTGCTCGATCGCATCGTGGATGCCATGGGCGAGAAGCCTTTGCCGCTGGTGATCTTTGCTGACGACTCCTCCGAGCAAATCATTGCTCAAGCCCTGCGGGCGGGCGCCTCGGCGTATGTAGTTGACGGGCTCAATGCGGAGCGCGTGCCCGCCATTCTGCAAGTTGCACTCGCGCGTCATGAGTACGTTGCAGATCTTCGCGGTGAGCTGAACGTTGCACAGCAGAAACTCGCTGAGCGCAAGTTCGTCGAACGTGCCAAAGGCTTACTGATGAAGGCTCGCGGCCTGAGCGAAGACGAGGCGTATCACACGCTGCGTCGCATGGCGATGGAACGCAATCGCCGCATGGGCGACGTGGCAAAATCTGTTTTGGAGATGGCGGACCTGCTGAACTGAGCAGGGAATCGCCTGAGTCGAGTCCGCCCATTCTGGTGCGAGCGGCCGTCCAACCGCACTGGAGCTGCGCAGTGCGCTAGTGGCCTGTCGCTCCTAGCAGCTGCGGTTCACAAGCAGCCGTTACATGCCACTAGTAACGACGCCCACGCATTTCGAGTTGCCGCAGCTCGGATTCCGAGCGGCCATATTCACGCTCCAGATCTCGCAACCGATAGATCAATCGATCGCGTTCGGAATCCTTCAAGGGCGGATCTTTCTGATCGAGCTGATGCTGTGTCTGCTCGATATCCTGATGGAGACGCGACAGATATTGATCGACGTCGTACATCTGTCGGCCCAGATCGTAACCCCTAAGAAACTCTGGCTCGATGTCGACCGGACAGACGCCGCTGTAACTGCCGCCTTGTCGACCGACCTGAATTCCTTTTTCGCTGGTGCAAAACATTTCGAGCCCTCGCAAGCGCCCGATCTCATATTCCTTTTGATCCGGCGCGATGCCGTACTCGGCGCACGCTTCGGTGTGGCTGGCCAGACGCCCGGCATCATGACCGTTCGAGCCGTCTCGATAACCGATCGCCTGCCAGTCCGCGCCCCTGCATTCGTTTTCAGAGAGCGTGGCGCAGCCGGTGAGCTGGTGTGCAATCCCGGATGCAAAGAGTGCGATGACGTACTTCATGGCTTTTATCGTAGCGTGACAATCTGAACGGCCGCTGGCGCTGCAGTACCGCCCCCAAATATCGCGACTGCATCCAAAGCTCGATCTGTGAACTGGATCGCATTCGCGCAGTGGCGGCCAGCACCGTCAAATCAGTCCCGATACTCTTCGCCGCTTGCAGCGCGGGCACGCTGCGATTTCGCGGATTCTCGAGGGGGCGGCATGTGGGTGGCTATCGCGATCGTCGCGTTGCTATCGCTGGCGATCGGTGCGAGCTACGCGTTGCGTCAAGCTCGGCAGATCGAGCGAAGCTTATGCGGCCTGTTACAGATTCAGTCCGAGAGGCTGGCGACCCTGCAGTGCAAGCTCGAGCAACTCGACTCAGCACACTTGATTGCGCTTCCTCACGTTATTCCCATCTCGCCTCAGTCTCGCAAGCGCAAGCCGCAATTCTGAATCAGCAACGTTCTGGATTCAGAGCCTCACCTGGCTGCTGACTTCCAGCAGTCGATGTGACGGCACGCCGAAGTGGATGGCAGCGAGCTGACTGTTGCGACCCATGAAAGCAAAAAGTCGTTTGCGCCAAAGCGGCATGCCACTTCCACCCGTTACAAACACAGGGTTCTCGCGACCGACGACATATACGGTTTGCTCGGGCTCGTACGTAATGCCTTTCTCTTCTGCAGCCCGCAGTGCGACCACGACGTTTGGCGTTTCCATGAAGCCATAGCGCGCGATTACCCGGCACAGGCCGGGCGCGAGCGTTTGTACTTCAATGCGTTCTTCCGGCGCGACGTAAGGAACCTCGGGTCTGACGAACGTGAGCAGCAGGTTGCGTTCATGCAGCACGCGATTGAAACGCACGTTGTTCAAAAAAGCGCGTGGAGTGCCGCCGGCTTCGCTTGCCAGATACACCGCCGTGCCATCGACCACGTGCGGGGGATCGCTCTGAATCATCCCCAGAAAATCGTGCACCGGCATTTGCTCGCGTGCGATCAGCCAATTCAAAGTGCGCCGACCTTCCTGCCAGGTGCTCATCAAAACGTAGACGACCACCGCTGCCGCGACGGGCAACCAGCCGCCATCATCGAGCTTGAACGTGTTCGATAGAAAGAATGCAAACTCAATCAGAACGATGAACACGAGTACGGCTGTGTAAGCGCGGTAATAAGGGGACTTGCGGACCTGAAGCAGCATGATCACGAGAATGCCGTCGATCAGCATGGTGCTCGAGATGGCGATGCCGTAAGCGCCCGCGAGTGCGCTGGAGGATCGATACACGAGCACGAGCGTCAGCGTGCCGATGAAGAGAACCCAGTTCACCATCGGCACATAGACCTGGCCGATCGCATGTTCGGATGAATGATCAATTCGCAGTCGGGGCAAGTAGCCGAGGTTCAGTGCCTGCCGGGTCACGGAGAACACGCCTGAGATGACTGCCTGCGAGGCAATCACTGTCGCTCCGGTCGCAAGCAGGATCAGAGGTGGCAACAACCATGTCGGCGCGAGTAGATAAAACGGGTTGGCAATCGCCTCTGGATTCGATAACAGCAGTGCACCCTGGCCGAAATAATTCAGCGCGAGCGAAGGCAACACCACCCAGAACCATCCACGACGGATTGGCGAGCGACCGAAGTGGCCCATGTCCGCATAGAGCGCTTCACCGCCAGTGATTGCGAGGAACACGGAGGCCAACGTGATGAATGCCGCCGTACCGTTGTTGATGAAAAATTCAGCGGCAAGCAAAGGATTGATGGCGAGCAATACGCTGGGCCGCGTAATGATCCAGCGAATGCCCAGCAGCGACAGCGTGATCAGCCACACGAGCGTCACCGGACCGAACATTCGTCCCATCTCTCCCGTGCCGCGCTTCTGGACCAGGAACAGCGACATGAGAATCACCATCGCGCCCGGCACGACAAAGTGCCCCAGTCGCGGTGTGGCCACCGACAGACCTTCCATGGCGCTCAGCACTGAGATCGCGGGTGTGATGAAACCATCGCCGAAGAACAGCGCGGCACCGAACAAACCGACTGCACTGACGGGCGCCCATAAACGCCAATCGCGACTGGCTTGCGAAAGCAGCGTGCTCAATGCGAGCACACCGCCTTCACCACGATTGTCCGCTCGCAAGACGATGGTCACGTATTTGACCGAGATCACGAGAATCAGCGACCAGAGAATCAGGGACAGCAGACCGAGCACGTTCTGTTCGTTGACCGCGATGCCGTGCTCAGGATTGAAGCACTCGCGCAAGGCATAGAGCGGACTGGTGCTGATGTCGCCGAAGACGACGCCGAGCGCGGTGAGTACGAGCCGTTGATGGCCTGAGTGCGACGAATCGGTCGCAACGTCCGTGGATGAGCTCAAGCTCATGATTATTCTTGGTGAACAGACTGGAGTGAAGACGGCGCGTATCTTACGCGGCGAACGTCTGTCGTGCTTGACGCTACTCGCCTGCCCGTGAGAACCAGCCTGCCATGACACCGCCGAGAGCGGCACCCAATATGGCAGTGAGCAGGAACTGAATAACGCCTGCGTTGGCGCCCAGCTCAATGGCTCCCTGCTGAGCGAGTTTCGTGGTGATGCCTGAAGCATCCAGCGATGCGGCGAGGGCAAAAGCCAATGCGATGCCACCGAGAATTCCGGGCAGAACGAATGCCAGGGTGCGTCGCCAGCTGCGTGAGAGTGCAGCCAGATCGCGCTGTCGTTCTTGTTCAACTCGCTGACGTGCGGCCGCGCGCCGCGACTCATCCAGGGTTTCGATCTGCTCGAACAACCGCGCGTCGAATGAAGCACTCAGCGCCGGCTTGGGTGAAGCGGTCATCAATGACGCATCGAGCGACTGCATTTCTGCCAGTTGCTCCTGGCAGATATCGCACGTGCTCAGGTGCTGCTCGAACTCAGCGCTCTCGCTGTCACCATCCAGCCAATCCTGGAGTTGATCGTTCCATTCCAGCTGATGTTCTGAAATGGACTGCGGTGTTTGTGATGTGCTCTTGGCCATGACTTATCTACGTCAGCGCGTCCGCCTGGGTTTCACGCGTCAGTTCGATTAGGCGCTTGCGTGCACGGTGAAGCAAGGCTTTGACCGTGCCGAGCGGCAGCCCCAGGCTTTCTGCAGTCTGCTCGTAAGATTTATCCTCCATATAGAACAGGGTCACGGCCTGGCGATATCGCTCCGGCAATTGGTCGAGCAGCTGTCCGACACTCACCGTTGCGGAGTCGTCCGGATCGGGCGCTGCCAGTGCGGCAACTTCCGAATCGTATTCGTCGCCATCGCCGTCCATGGAGACCATCGGCCGTTTCTTTCTCAGCTCGGATAAGCAGCCGTTGCGGGAGATCGCGTAGATCCAGGTCGAAAGTGAGGACTGTCCCGCATAGCCCGGCAACGCACGCCAGATGCGCAGGAATACATCCTGGGTGGTGTCTTCGGCCATGGCGCGGTTTCGTAACATACTGAAGCAAAGGCGAAAAACCTTGTCCTGATAGCGCGGCAGCAGCAACGCGAATGCCTCGCGGTACTTCTTGACCTGGAGCAGCGCCTGAATGTCGGCGTCAGCTTGAGGGGCGGCTGCCAAAGTCATCGTGGTTCTTGAGACGTGCCGTTGCCAGAAAAGGTTGCGCCCTGTGAGCGGGAGCGTGGGGCGGCACTTTAGCAGGGGCTTTCGGGAGCTTGGGTCAGGTGAACCGGCGTCTACCGGCCGCTTCCTGTAATCGACCGATAACGCGGCGTGCGATCGCTGCAACCCTGGAGAGAGGTGTTGCGTCTGAACCCTCAACGCGTACTTGATCGAACACTCACCCGAGGCAACATCATGATCTCCGAATTAGTCCCCTTAGTCGCCGTCAGTTTCGGCATCTGCTTTGTCCCATCCATCGTCTGGATCATTCTCAATTATCGTAAGCGCCGTCGCTTTATGGATCTGCATCATGCAGAACGCATGGCAGCGATTGAACGCGGAATGGAAATTCCAGCCTTGCCACTCGAACTGATCGATGGCACGAGCCCTCGTCGACGTCGCAGCTCATTGCTGCCTGGTTTGGTGTGGTTCTTTATCGGTCTCGCCCTGCTGGGAAGCAGATTCACAGATGGCGATGTGCCGGTGATGGCCGCACTGATCCCGCTGGGTATCGGACTCGCTTACCTCATCTACTACTTCGTCGAAGGCAAAGCGATCGAAGCGCAGTTGCTCGACCACGAACTGCGGCCGCGCAGTCGCCAGAACACTCAGCTCAGTGGCCCGAGCGCGTCGATCTGAGAAGAGCCAAGACGGCGAGAAGAAGCAGGGAGTCCGGCTCAAGCCGGACTCAGAGTGAGTAGAAGAAGAGTAAAGAAAGAGTCAGCCGTCGTTGTGGTCCGATCTCAGTCGGACAACGCGGCGAACTCGTCAGCCGCGCTGAGGAATGACGCCGAAGCGTCCGCTCTGAAAGTCGATAAAGGCCTGCTCGATTTCTTCGCGTGTGTTCATCACGAAAGAACCGTAGCGTGCGACCGGCTCATTCAACGGTTTGCCCGCGAGCAGCAACAATTCCGCCGATCGCTGCGCGTCATCAGCAACCGCAATCTGAATCTCGTCACCCGCTCCCAGCAGCGCCGCTTGTCCTTCGCTGATCTCGCGCTGTTCGTCTCCGATGCGTGCAGCGCCTGCGAACGCATAAATCAGGCTGTTCTGCTCACGCGGTACAGACTGAGTCAGCGATCCGCCCGGTGCGATCGTGAAATGCAGCATCTGAATCGGCACTCGAGTGTCGATGCGTGCTGCAACGCCGAGCGATTCGCCAGCGATCACACGGACCTGCACTCGCCCGTCTGCTGATCTCGCGACCGGGATTTCAGCAGCACGCAACGTTTGATAGCGCGGAGTCATCATCTTGTCCGTCGCGGGCAGATTGACCCAGATCTGAAAACCCTGCTGTACGCCGCCCGAGCGCTGAAATTCGGGTGTTGGCATCTCGGAATGGATCACGCCACCGCCAGCAGTCATCCATTGCACATCGCCTGGCCTGAGAACATCGACATTGCCGAAAGAGTCGCGATGTTCGTTCTCACCCGCGAGCACGTAGGTGACGGTTTCGAAACCACGATGCGGATGATCCGGCGCGCCGATCGCTTTGCCGGCCGGCCACTCGACCGGTCCCAGATGATCGACAAGCAGGAATGGATCGAAGTGGCTGAAACCCTGCACAGGAAACGGTCTGCGCACAGGAAAGCCACCGCCCTCGAGCGTGCTTAATGCATTGACGATACGAGCCACGGGTCGTGGCGTGACGGACTCTGGGTTGCGAGAGGTTGCTGTGTTCATGGCTGTAGCCTCTCACAGGAGCATCGGCAGAAAAGCCGGGTCTGCGGAATGAGATTCATGCTTCGGCAGCGACCCTGCGGGTTCTTTCGACTCCGGATACCAAAGCGGTAGCCATTGCCCGACTTCTGCTTACATGAAGTTCGCTTCCCCTGTCTGCATCTCGCGCCGCTTGTGGCTGTGAGACGAGGATTGCACACTCGCGCCTCATTTCACTGCGAGGCGCGGACGTGGCATCACTACTGATCAACATCGACGTTGACGATATCAAGAAGGGCATCGAATTCTATTGCGCTGCGCTGGATCTCACCGTGGGGCGACGTTTTGGCCATGACGCTGTCGAATTGCTGGGGGCGAACGCTCCCATTTATCTGCTCGCCAAGCCCAACGGTACGGTCGCGTCTGCTTCGAGTCGTCATCTGCGTTCCTACGCACGTCACTGGACGCCGGTGCATCTCGATTTCGTGGTTCAAGGAATCGAAGCGGCCGTCGATCAGGCGCGCAACGCCGGCGCTCGTCTTGAAGGCCAGATCCGCACCAACAACTGGGGCAAGATCGCCATGCTCGCCGACCCGTTCGGTCATGGCATCTGTCTGATCGAATTCGTCGGCCGTGGCTACGATGAAATCGCCTCGCCAAGCAAGTAACCAGAAGACTTCGAGCACAGCGTCAGTACTCCTTCTGGGTTCTATGTGATCTTGTGTTCTCAGTATTACTCTTGAGTTCTCATGCCCGAACTCATCTGCTGGAAATGCGGCGCATCGCTCGCTGAATACTCGCTGCCGTTGCGGCGTCTCGAAGAGTGCCGCAAGTGCGGTGCCGAGTTGCACGTCTGCAAGCTATGCGAGTGGTACAGCACTGCCGTTGCGAAGCACTGCCGCGAGCCCATCGCCGAAGAAGTGAAGGACAAGGATCGCGCGAACTTCTGCGACTATTTCAAGCCACGCCCCGATGCGTGGTCCGCCGCGCCTCAGGACGAAGCCACAAAAGCCAAAGCACAACTCGATGCGTTATTTGGCAGTGGTTCGAACGCACAACCATCGGCAGCCGACAAAGCGCGCGCGGATCTCGAAGCGCTCTTCAAGAAGAAATAGAGCGAACTCAGGGTCCCGGAACGTGGGCATCCGGTGAGGTCGTCGCCTCCGCTGCAAGCCATTCCATCGTTCCAGAAATCAGTGGATCGTTGAGACGTCGTGGCAGGCACACCGCATAGATTGCGAACTCGGAACGCACCGCGTTCGTGAAAACTTGGATGAGTCGGCCAACAGCCAACTCGTTCGCCGCAAATACTCCCGACGTGAGTGCAACGCCCTGGCCTTCGAGCGCAGCCTGCAGCATCGAATTGCGATCACCGCAGATGACGCCTCGACGCGGATTTACGTCTTTCACCCCCGCGGCTGCGAGCCAACGTTCCCACGAGTGATAAGAGTCATCGTGCAGGAGCGGAAAATTATTCAGATCGGCCAGTGTTTCCAGCTTACGTTTGCCTTTCAACAATGAAGGCGCGCACACAACGATGTCACGCGGCTGGAAAAGCGGGATCACATGCAAGCCCGGATAGTTGCCGCTGCCAAAGCGAATCGCGATATCCACATCCTCGCGCGAGAAATCCACCAGCCGCGTCGATGTGAGCACTTGCAGATCGGCATCGGGAAAGCGCTCGGCGAACGATTGCACTCTTGGCATGAGCCAACGGGCAGATAACGAAGCGAAGGTCGAAATCGTGAGCTTGCGTCGCACCGCCGGAATAGAGACGTCCTCGAGCGCACTCGCGAGCCGATCGAATGCCTCGCGAGTTCCTTCGGCCAACAATGCTCCGTGAGCAGTGAGCTTCAGACCTCGGGGCAGACGTTCGAACAGTTTTACGCCAAGACGCTGCTCCAGTTGCTTCACCTGCCGACTGACGGCCGCATGCGTCACGCTCATTTCTTCGGCTGCGGCGCTCAGGTTCAGCGTTCGAGCGGCAACGTCAAAGGCGCGCAAAGGGCCCACCGGGATGCGTTTCATGATTGATCCGAAAACAAGTCAACGGTCATCTGGGCTCCTGGACGACGTGAGCACTAAAGCATCGGCGGTTTAGTCGATCGACTCGCCGAGCTATGACTATAAGTCATGGTTAAGCGGGATAAACAATCGCTTTTGCGGGAAAAACGAGAAGCCTAGGCTACGCCTCCATCAGCAATATGCACATCTTAGAAGGAGGCTCCCATGGACGACTACCTGTTCATCGTGATGGCCAAGCTCAAAGCGGATCGTTCCAGGCTGGAGCGAGAACTGCTGGACGGCGCAGGCATCGGCGACATCAAAGCCGATGCCGAAGTGCCTGAGCAGCGCGGCACACGCAAAGCGCGTTGGCCTTTCGCCGAATCGCCGGAAGCAAATCAATGGAATCCCGTCGCGCGCTAGTGCGGACGCGATTGCCGAGTCAATCGGGAGACAGAAATGAACAAGATTATCGCTGCTGTATTGACACTCATGACTGGCGCCAGTGGCCTTGTCGCGTTGGGTGTCGTGATCTACTCGATGGTGCTGGCCATTGACGAGTCGACTGCGCCTCGAGGTCAGGTGTACATCACTGAGATCTCGGCTCCGGCTGAAACGCCGGTGTTTGCCGATGCGAAGGTGAAAACCGATCGCAATCGACTCGCGCTGTGAACGCTCCCTTGCGGAGGCTGCAACGTGTCGCACTCAAGAGCCGAAATCGCGAGCTGGCTCCGGGCGACACGTTGCAGCGCCGCGCCATCACGCGCCGGCCATCGCGCTGATCAGCTTGCCCAGTTTCTCGATCGCACGTTCGATGGTCGGCGACCAGGGCAAACCGCAGCTCATGCGAACGTAGTTGCGATAGTCGGCCTTGGCCGAAAACACGATTCCAGGAGCAATGCCAATGCGGCTCGCGAGCGCGGTGCGAAACAGTTCGGCTGCATCCACATTCGCGGGCAGTTCAATCCAGATCACCAGACCTCCAGCAGGTCGCGCAATGCGAGTGCCGGAAGGAAAGTACTTGGCGACGGCATCGGTGAACTGTTGAGAGTTCAGCGCCAGCGCGCTGCGAACGCGTCGCAGATAGCGATCGTAGCCGCCGCTTGCGTAGTAACGGGCCAGCACGAGTTGCTGCAACGTCGGACACGCAACCGACGAATAGAACTTCGCGCGCGCGATCTCGGCATGAAATTGCGGGCTGACTGCCCAGCCTATGCGATAGCCCAACGCAATCGTCTTCGAAACCGAACCACACGAAATCACCAGACCCGATTCGTCGAAGGCTCGCATGGAGCTCGGTCGCACGCTGCCGTAGTGCAGGTCGCCATAGATGTCGTCTTCGATGATCGGTATGTCGTTGCCGGTGAGCGCAGCGACGATCTCGCGTTTTGCATCGTCAGAGGTGAGCGTGCCTGCAGGATTGTTGAAATTCGGCATCAGAACAGCAGCACTGATTCGCGTCATCCGCATTACGTTGCGAACGTCCTGCGGATCGATGCCGATGCCAGGATGGTTCGGAACTTCTACCACTTTGAGCTGCAGATGCTCGATGCCTTGCAACAGTCCGAAGTAGGTCGGCGATTCCACCAGCACTGTATCGCCTGGCTGGCAGATCACACGCAGCGCCAGCGTGATCGCATCCATCGCGCCGCCGGTGATGACGACATGCTCAGGATCCGTCGGCGCACCGGCCACCGCCATGCGTTTAGCGACTTGTCTGCGCAGCTCGGGATCGCCCGGAGGCATGATGATCTCGCCTGCGTGATGGGGACGATCGCGCAAAACTTCACGGGTGAGATTGTTGAGCCGCTGGTTCGGATAGAGCGCAGGCGAAGTGAACGCGCCGTTCAGCGGCACGATGTCCTTGCGCATCATCGCTTCACGACAGGTGTCGAGCATCTCCGTTGCGACCGAAACCGGTCTGCGCGAACGAGTCAGCTTGGCGCGTGGCTGTGGTGCGGGCTGAACATTCGGTCGACGCACATAGAAGCCGGACTGCGGCCGCGCCTCGATCAGCCCGATGTTTTCAAGATGGACGTACGCCTGCACGACTGTGGAGACGCTCACTCGTGCGGTGCGACTCATGCTGCGCACAGAAGGGATGCGATCGTTCGTACGCAGTGTTCCTATCGCGATCTGATTTTCAACCAGACGCGCGACCCTTTCGTAAAGCAGTGGCGGTTGCGAAGCCATGAGCGTGATCCTTGCCGGCAACTGTATCGGTCGAGGGTCAGTTTACCTGAATCTGTACTGGCTTCCACTGCGCATGCAAAGTGAGCACCATGAGCGCTTCTGACACAACGGTAAAATCGAGCTCGGTTGCGATCATTGCAGCCTTCGCCGCGATCTATGTGATCTGGGGTACCACTTACCTCGGCATCGCGATTTCGATTCGTACACTCCCGCCCTTCATCAGTGGTGGGATCCGCTTCATCGTCTCGGGTCTGCTCATGTTTGCGTGGTTACGGTTTCGTACGCCGCGTCCGTTCGCTGGCGTGAACATTCTCGCGGCAGCAATCTGCGGAGTCCTGCTCGCAGGCATCGGCAACGGCCTGGTCATTTGGGCGCAGCAGGGCATTCCCTCTGGCATTGCCGCGTTGATCGTCACCTCGATGCCGGTCACTGTCCTGGTGCTCGATTGGGCATTCTTCAGCAAGCGCGCGCCAACGCGGCAGGGACTCGTCGGTACGGCACTCGCGCTGGCAGGCGTGGCGACCATCGTCATGCATACGCACAGTGTTTCGGGTGCAGCGCACCCTTTGCATCTGGTGTCGATGATCGTCGCCGTGCTCGGTTGGGCATTGGGAACGTTGTGGCAGAAGCGCGCCGCCACCAAGGACAACGTGCTGAGCTTCACTACTTTGCAGGTGCTCTTCGGGGGCGCGTTCCAGCTGGTGCTGAGTGCGATCGATGGTGAGTGGGCTCACTTCGATCCCTCAGCAGTGTCGTTGTCGTCGTGGCTCGCCGTGCTCTATCTCGTGGTGTTCGGCAGCATCATCGGGCTGAACTGCTATCTGTGGCTTCTGACGCGTGTGCCGGCAGCCAAGGTCACCACTTACGCGCTCGTGAATCCTGTCGTGGCGTTGGTTCTCGGCGCGATCGTTTTGCACGAGGAGATCACCGCAATGACGCTCATCGCGACGGCCCTGGTATTGCTCGGGGTTGCCTTGGTGCTCTTTCAGGGTTGGCAGCCGACCTTTCTGCGAGCGCGACAATTTTTTTCGACTGCGGAACGAACTTCATGACTGTGCAGGCTTCGAGGACATTTGCCCGGACCACAGGTGAGGTCGTGCGTTCCTATGAAGACGGACTCGTCATTGTCACGTTCGCTCCGATCTATCGAGAGGAGTTCAAGCGTCTGAACGTTGCTTGGCTCGAGCGGTATTTCAAAGTCGAGCCGATCGATGAGCGAGTCCTGGGAAATCCGGAAGAAGAAATCCTTGCGTCGGGAGGTGAGATTCTTTTCGCGCTGCTCGCGGATCGTGTCGTGGGCACGGTTGCTTTGAAAGCCGAAAACTTGGAAGAATTCGAGCTCACAAAGATGGCAGTGGACGAGAACTATCAAGGTCGCGGCTTCGGTCAGCGCTTGCTGGAAACGGCTATCGAGGTCGCAAGCCAGAGAGCCAAGAGACGTCTCGTTCTTTACACGCAAACAGTGTTGAAGCCTGCGATCACGCTGTATCGCAAGAATGGCTTCGCAGAACTCACAGAGTTCGATCGCAAGTACGCACGCTGCGATACGAAAATGGAGAAGAGCCTCGCGACTTAAGCTTTAAACGTCGACACGGATCGGCAGCAGGAATTCATCGCCCGCTAAATGCTGTCCACCACAGGACTGGTGTTTGCAGCTCCGGCGCTCCGCTCGCGATAGATCACGTAGAGACCGCTGCCGACGATGACTGACGCGCCGACCAGCATGCGTGCGCTTGGCACGGCGAGCCACAGCACATAGTCGAAGATCATTCCCCAGATCAATGCGGTGTATTCGATGGGTGCCAGCGTTGCGGCAGCCGCGAGACGAAATGCGCGCGTGATGAAGTACTGACCCACGGCCCCCGACAAACCCACGACGAGCACCCAGGGCCAGTGTTGCCAGTGCATGTCGATCCATTGAAAGGATGCGAGCGTTCCGCTGAAGATTGTCACGAACAGCAAAGACCAGAAGATCGTGGCCGCTCCGGAATCCGTGCGTGACAATAAGCGGATGGTGAGTGCGCTGAGTGCATAGCCGGCGGCAGAACCCAGCGCTGCAAACCCGCCGATCGTGACCAACCCCTGACCGGTCGGATTGAGAACGATGAGGACGCCTGCAAGCCCCACGATGACCGCCACCCATCGGCGCCAACCGACGTGTTCGCGCAGGATAGGCACGGACAAAGCAGTGATCAGGAGCGGCGCTGACATGAAAATCGCGTACGTGTCGGCCAACGACAGAAAATGCACCGCATAGACGAACAACCAGAGCGTCACGACACCCAGCAGTCCACGGATCGCATGGAGCACATAGCGTTGCGGTATCAGATCGCGCCATTTTCCGAACAGTGCTGAGCCCAACAATAAGAAGGGCAGTGAAGCGGCGGCACGAATGAACGTCACCTGCATCGCCGGATAGGTCTCGACCAGCCGCTTCATGCTCATGTCCATGACAGAGAATGTCGCGACGGCGGCGATCATCGAGAGGAGGCCGCGAACATTGGATGACTGCATGGAAGCAAGAGTACCGGATGCTTGTCTGCAGAACTCATCTCGAGCGAGTTCGACACTCAGCGTAAGACGAACTGCGAGCGCATCATGCCGCTACTGTTGCGGACAGGCAGCTTTGCAGTCTCGAAGTTCGTCCCGGCAGTAGCCCTGGGCGGTGCGCTCGGTCTGGAAACAGTCGTAACGCATCGACGCCACGTTCTGCTGGATTGTGGACATGCACAACCCATACGTGCGCGAGAAGCGCGAGCGGCACGAGTTGCTGTAAGCGCCGTTGCCGCAGGCATTGCCATTGCCGAAATAGCCGCAGAAGTAGCCGTAGTCGTTGTTGTATCCAGTGAACGGGTCGCGGCCTTGAGTCGCGGCACGCTTCGAGCATTCACTGCGTGCACGACGCACTTCGCTGCTGCAGTGAGTTTCGGAAGCATCGCAGTAGCTCAGGCAACTCGTGCGTGCAGGGCTCGTGTGTGCCGCGGACTGCTCCGATGGTTTTTCAGTGTTGGTCTGGGTCGCAGGTGTGTCGCCCACTGCAGCCGAGATCAGCGTGATGAGCAGTAAGCCGAACCATCGCGTTGTTGTCGTTGGATGCATGGACGCCTCGCGAGAAGTGCGCGGCAATTTGTCAGCTTGATCCGTAGCGGTCAACTTCGAGCTACACGAGTCTGGCACTACAGCAGATTGCGGGCTTCGAACCTTGCGACGATGTTGCCGGAGACATCCAGCAGCTTGAGCTGTGAACCCTCGATGCTCCAGTTCGCGGCGGACGTCAGCGCCTGTTGCAGACTTTCTTCCATCTGCATATTGGGACAGGCCATGCGCGTCATGGCGAGCTCAGTGAAATGCAGCGTCTGGCCTGTCTGCTCGTATCGACCCACCATGCGATTGCAGCCGCCATCTCCGGAGATCCGATGTTCCGATGGCTCGAGCACGAAGAATGGTTCTCGCTGATCGGCCTTGAGCTGGATCGGATCCTCGTTCAATCGCACCAGTGCCCAGCGCGTGCCCTCGAGCTCATGAGTGACGCCGGTCGCACCACACGTTTCGTTCGGAGCGAGTGATTTGAACTCATCGATCATCAGAACGTCGGTCACCGCATTTTCATCGGTGCGATTTCTCAGGATGCGACCCTGAACAGTCGCGAGCACCACGGCGCCGCTGTCTTGCGCCTTTGCGTAGGCCGAGTCGAGTGCGGCTCGATTCGATTCGGGAGCCAGTGGCAGTTCGAGTCCCGTCAGGCATTCTCGGAACACAGCGCCAGCAGCCGCGCGTCGATACTGACCGCGCATTTCCAGCGAGGGCTCAAGTGTTTCGTATTCGGACTGTCGGGTCAGCGTCAGATTCTGCGATGAGGCGATCTTCTGGCCATGCAGGTCGAGCTTGTGCAACGCAGTCACATCCGTCATCGACCACAGCTCCGGTGAGCCTTGACCATGATTCAACGTCAGCACGCGATCTTCACCGAGCGTCCAACGTCCGATCTGATCGACTGTATTCGGCGCGGGTTTGCCGAGGTAAGTCATCCGTGTGAAGAACACCTGATCGGCGCGCAGTTGCAGCTCGTAACGTATGCCCTCGCAATCCGCGCACGGTAGCATTCCGGTGTAGAAAGCTGGCAGCTCTTGCGGCAGCGGTTGAGCCTTCGCGGGTACCGGAGTTTGCTTCGGAGGTGGGCCTGCTTGTGTCGAATCGAGGGCCAGAGATTGCGGCGGCGGACTGCGGTGACATGCCGCAACTGCAAAGCAGAAGAGTGCGAATGCGATGGCCCGCACGCGTGAACGTGTGGATGCTTTCATCGCTCTCGCTGAGCACTGCATGGGTGAGGCCTATCGCGAGTTCATCGCGCGGAGGTCCAGTGCCACTTCTGGATCTCAGGCATGTCTTCGCCACGAACGCGGATGTATTCGCGGTGTTCGACCAGCTTGTCGCGAACGCGCTGACGGATATGGGCGACGCGTTCACGCAGCCCGGGTACGAAGTCGATGACGGCTTCGATCAGATGAAAGCGATCGAGATCGTTCAGTACCGTCATATCGAAAGGCGTGGTCGTGGTTCCTTCCTCTTTGTACCCGCGCACATGCAGGTTCTTGTGATTGGTGCGCCGATAGGTGAGGCGGTGAATCAGAAACGGATAACCGTGAAACGCAAAGATCACAGGTTTGCTGGTCGTGAAGATCGCATCGAACTCGCTGTCGGACAGACCATTCGGATGCTCGCGCGGCGACTGTAATGTCATGAGATCGACAACATTCACCACACGGACTTTCAATGCGGGCAGCCATTCGCGAAGCAAAGTGGTTGCTGCGAGTGTCTCGAGCGTGGGCACATCACCTGCGCAGGCGAGCACCACATCAGGTTCACTCTCCGTGTCGTTACTGGCCCATGACCAGATACCGATGCCCTCGCTGCAATGCTTGATGGCATCGCTCATCGAGAGCCACTGCGGTTCGGGCTGTTTGCCCGCGACGATCACATTCACCAGATCACGACTGCGCAAACACTGATCGGTTACGCACAGCAATGTGTTGGCATCGGGAGGCAGCCAGACGCGAATGACTTCGGCTTTTTTGTTCACGACATGATCGATGAAACCAGGATCCTGATGACTGAAGCCGTTATGGTCCTGTCGCCACACGTGAGAAGTCAGCAGATAGTTGAGTGAGGCGATGGGTCGCCGCCAGGGAATGCGATGCGAGGTCTTCAGCCATTTCGCGTGCTGGTTGAACATCGAATCGATGATGTGAATGAACGCTTCATAGCAACTGAAAAAGCCGTGACGTCCGGTGAGCAGATAACCTTCGAGCCATCCCTCGCATTGATGCTCGCTCAGCATTTCCATGACGCGGCCATTCGGTGAGATGTGCGAATCGGATGGAAGCAGTTCCGCCGTGCTTACGCGCGCGGTGACATCGAGAATGTCGTTCCAGCGATTCGAGGTCGTTTCATCCGGGCTGAACACCCGGAAGTTGGCGCTCGCCATATTCAGTTTCATGACATCGCGCAGATACGCGCCTTGAACTCGCGTCGCCTCCGCAGTGGTCGCGCCGGGCTGCGGCACTGCCACCGCGTATTCCCGGAAGTCCGGCAGTCGCAGATCGCGTAACAGCAAACCTCCATTCGCATGCGGGTTGTCACTCATGCGCCTCGTCCCCTTGGGCGCGAGTTCGCGAACGTCTTCGCGTAATCGTCCGTTCGCGTCGAACAATTCTTCGGGACGATAACTGCGCATCCAGGTTTCGAGCAGCTTCAGATGTTCGGGCTGATCGGCAAGTGCAGCGAGCGGCACCTGATGCGATCGCCACGTGTTTTCCACCGGCAGGCCATCGACGATATGCGGTCCCGTCCAACCTTTAGGCGTTTGCATAACAATGACGGGCCAGCGCGGTCTGCCTTGAAAGCCTTTAGTGCGCGCCTCGTGCTGAATCGCGCGAATGCGGCCGATCACGGTTTCAAGCGTGCGTGCCATGAGCGCGTGCGTTGCAGCGGGCGGAGTTTGCGCGTCTACAAAGAAAGGCTCGTAGCCATAACCCATGAGCAACTGTGTGAGCTCTTCGCGTGGAATGCGCGCCAGAACCGTCGGTCCCGCGATTTTGTAACCATTCAGATGCAGGATCGGTAACACAGCGCCATCGCCGATGGGATTCAGGAACTTGTTCGAATGCCAACTGGTGGCGAGCGGCCCCGTCTCAGCTTCGCCATCGCCGATCACGCACGCGACGATCAGATCAGGATTGTCGAAAGCAGCACCGAACGCATGCGACATCGCATAGCCGAGCTCGCCACCTTCGTGGATGGATCCGGGCGTCTCAGGTGCAACGTGACTGGGAATACCGCCCGGGAAAGAGAACTGGCGGAAGAGTCTTTGCATGCCGCCGGTGTCTTCCGAAATGTCCGGGTAGTACTGGCTGTACGTTCCTTCCAGGTAAGTGTTCGCCACCATCGCCGGCCCGCCATGCCCTGGACCTGCGATGTAAATCATGTCGAGGTCATACCGGCGGATCATCCGGTTGAGGTGGGCGTATATGAAATTGAGTCCGGGCGTCGTACCCCAGTGTCCCAACAGCCGCGGCTTCACATGCTCGAGCGCGAGCGGTGAACGCAGCAGCGGATTGTCCAGCAGGTAGATCTGGCCGACCGACAGGTAGTTCGCGGCACGCCACCACGCATCTATTCGCTCGAGGTACGCGTCGGTGGCTTCGTGCGCGGGATCGGCGTTGGCCTGCATGATCGTTACCTCGACATAGCGAAACTTTGAAAAGATGAAGCGGCGGTCGCAAGTTCCACGCGCGCGCTCGCTCTCACGAGATTGTGTAGTCTCACCCCAGCGAGATAACACGCTAGACGCACAGGACCATTACGGATTGTGGGTCCGTGATCGCTCGACCATCGGCTCGACTTTCTGTTCGCAACGGAAATCTCATGCACATCCTTGCACTCAACTGTGGCAGTTCTTCAATCAAGAGCGTGCTGATCGACACGGGCACCCAGCAGCGTCTTCTCGAGATGCGAATCGAGAATCTGGGGTCGGAAGATTGCCGACTGCTGATTGGGGACGAAGCGCAGTCGTTGGGTCAGCAGGCCAGTACCGCCGAAGCTGCGATTCCTCGACTGCTCTCCGAGATGAAGTCGCGATTCCCTGCAGGCGTTCGTACGCAAGCGGTCGCTCATCGAATCGTGCACGGCGGCGCTGAATTCACACATCCCACAGTGCTCGATGACAACACGCTTGCACGGATGGGCGAACTCAACGATCTCGCGCCCTTGCACAATCCGTTTGCGCTGCAAGCAGTGCGTATCGCGCGCGAGCACATGCCAGAGGTGCCGCACGTTGCGATCTTCGATACCGCATTTCATTCGACCCTGCCTGCACGAGCTCGCACGTATGCCGTGGCAAAGGATGTTGCCGAAAAGTTCGGTATCCGCCGCTATGGATTCCACGGCACCAGTCACGCACAGGTGACACGTGCGCTCTCAAGGCATCTGAACGTGGATCGCCAGTCGCTGCGCATCATCTCGTGTCACCTCGGCAATGGGGCGAGCGTGGCTGCCGTCGAGTACGGACGCAGTGTCGAGACGAGCATGGGAATGACGCCTCTGGAAGGACTCGTGATGGGTACGCGCAGTGGCGATATCGATCCAGGTGCGCTTCTGTATCTGCTCAGTTCCGGATACGACGCTGGCTCGCTCGATGAATTGCTGAATCACCACAGCGGGCTTGCGGGACTGACAGGCACCAACGATCTGCGTCAAATCGAACAGCGTGCGGAACAGGGTGATGAAGGTTGTCGCCTGGCTTTGAGCGTCTACGCGCATCGCGTCCGTAAATACATTGGCGCTTATGCCGCAGTCATGGGCGGCGTCGATGCGATCGTCTTTACCGGCGGCATCGGTGAGAACAGCGCGCAGATGCGACATCGCATTCTGCAGCGCTTCGATTTTCTGGGTGCTCGTCTGGATGAAGACAGAAATCGCGATGCCAGGCTCGATGCTCGAACCAGCATTCTCGAGATCGGCGAACCGCACATGCGCACGCGTGTGTTCGTGGTGAGTGCGAATGAAGAGTTGGAAATTGCTTTGCAGGCCTCGGCATCGCTGCAAGCGCCTGCGAAGCCGGGAGCGATGCGCATTCAGGTCGAAGTTTCGGCCCGTCATGCACATCTCACGCAGGCAACACTCGAGGCACTTTTTGGGCCCGGGCATCAGTTGCAACCACGCGCGGAGCTTTCGCAGCATGGGCAATATGCAGCCGTCGAGACGGTCACGCTGATTGGTCCTCGTGGCCGACTGGAGAAAGTGCGCGTGATGGGGCCACCCCGCGGTGAGGATCAGATCGAGATCTCACGCTCGGATGAGTTTGCGTTGGGCATCGACGCGCCCGTTCGACTTTCGGGGGATCTGCGCAACAGTCCCGGAATCGTGGTGGAAGGTCCGGCGGGTCGTGCAACGCTTGCGAGCGGTGTGATTTGCGCGCGTCGACATATTCATATGAGCACTCAGGATGCTGAGCGTCTGGGATTGCGCGATCACGACAGTGTGATGGTGAAGGTGGACAGCGACGGGCGCGATCTCGTCTTTGCCGATGTCGCCTTGCGGGTCGATCCCAGTTTTACCTTGCGACTGCATCTGGACACGGACGAGGCGAACGCGGCGGGATTGAAGCAAGGGGACGAAGTGGAGCTCCTGCTGACTCCGCGCACATGAGCACGTTCTCAGAATTTCCAGTCCATCGTTCTTCCGCTGATTTACCGCCTGTGTGAAACTCCTCGCCCGCGATCAGCGAGTTCAAGACAGATCACCCGTGACACGATTCCCGACCATCACTCTGAACGATCCAGCTGCGAAATCATCGGCGAGCATCGCGCCAGAGCGTGGCGCCATCGTGACTTCATTCAAAGTCGCAGGTCGCGAGTTGCTGTACCTGGATGCAGCAACGTTTGAAGATCCGTCCAAGAATGTGCGCGGCGGAATTCCTATTCTGTTTCCATCGCCCGGAAAACTGGTGAACGATTCGTGGGCGATCGACGGTCACAAAGGCAGCATGAAGCAGCACGGCTTCGCACGCACGCAGGCCTGGACAGTGCTGACCTCGTCCGATCATCAGGTGTCGCTGCAGCTTCTCTCGGATCAGGCGACGCTGGAACAGTTTCCTTTCCCATTCGCCGCCACATTGAATCTCGAGTTGGTCGGCACCCGATTGCGACTGAGCATGGCAATCGAGAACACAGGCACTGAAGTCATGCCGTTCGGCTTGGGCTATCACCCCTATTTCAAGGTGACGGACAAGTCGCATGCAAGCATCGAGACCGACGCCACTCAGCAGTTCGACAATCTGACCAAGAGCACCGGCCCGTTCCGCGGATTCGATCTTGCGGCCAAAGAAGTCGATCTGCATGTGCTCGATCAGCGCATGCGTCATATGCCTCTGCATCTGGCCGATGGCTCCTGCATCGACGTCA
>JBJMWN010000042.1:0-20038 GCA_045810085.1 Povalibacter sp.
GGTTATCCCGGTGCACTGGCATTCAACTCCGCGCTTTCGAGTGGCCTCGTGAATCCGTTCGTCGGCCCTGGCCAGCAGACTCCAGAAGGTCAGGCTGCGATCAGCGCCATCAACTACAAAGGTTATTGGGACGGCGGCACATCGCGCCTGCGCACTGCTGAATTGCGCGCTTCACGTTCGTTGTTCGATCTGCCCAATGGACATCCTGTGCAGTTCGCGGCTGGCGTCAGTTGGTATGACGAGAAGTTCCAATCGAAGCCCAGCGACTTCGCGCAAGCGAACCTCGATGACCCGGTCGCAGGTATTCCGGCTGCGGGCGGGCCGCACACCGGTGATCAACGCTTCGGCGATGCCTCCGCAACCATTCCATACGGTGCCGATCGCAGCACACTCGGTGCATTTACGGAGGTTCGCATTCAGCCGTTCGACATCCTGGAGCTGACCGGGTCGTTGCGCTACGACGATTACAGTGACGTTGGAGACACGACGAACTACAAGGTGAGTTTCAAGGCGACGCCGGTTCAGGCACTGATGCTGCGAGGTTCCTACGGAACAGGCTTCCATGCGCCGACCGTCCCGCAGTTGAATGCATCGAGGCAATCTTATGGAGTTACGGCCAGCAACTACGACTGTTCGGCCGAACTGCAGGCAATCGCGACTGGACTTGGAGCAGTTTGCAGGCCGCCGGAGACTCAGTACGACGTTGTCGCAGCAGGCAACCCGGACCTCAAACCTGAAAAATCCGATCAATGGAGTCTAGGGTTCGTGTATGAACCGACGCGTTCGTTCTCGTTCGGAGCGGACTACTGGAATATCAAGATCGACGATGCTTTCGGCCAGATCGATGAAGGTGAGGCTTTCGCTAATCCAACGGGGTACCCCAACGGTTGGACCACGTTCTCAGACATCGGCACCGGCACCACGTACCTCGCGCTCGATCAGAGCAATGTGAATACCGGCAAGGAGCGTTACAGCGGCGTCGACTTCAACATTCAGGGCAACTGGAATCTGCCGCGGGGCCACCTGCGTTCGCAGTTGATGGCCACGTACATGATTGAGAGTGAGGCTCAGTTGAGTGCAACGGGTCCGTTCTTCGCGAACGTCGGCAGCTATTCGAATGAGCTGGATGAAGTAGCATTTCGCTGGGTGGGGCGATTGCTGACCTCATACGACATAGGTAACTGGTCGCACACGCTGACACTGAACCTTCGCAGCGGTTATCGCGATGTCGAAACGACGGTCGATGGCATCGACGAGCAAGGCAACTTCAATGGAGAGACAGCAGACGTTCGTCTGGACGTCAGCGACTACCTGACTGTTGATTGGCAGAGCACATGGAACGCGCGTGATTGGCTGGATGTCAGCGTCGGAGTGCTCAACCTGTTCAATGAAGATCCGCCACTTTCATTGACTGCAGCCAATTTCCAGATCGGCTACGACGCTCGTTACTACGATCCGCGAGGTCGTGTGCTGTTTGGTCGGGCGACGATCAAATTCTAAAGACCTGCATGTTGTCGACGGGGCAATCGGGCCCCGTCGACCAGGCTCAGCGATTCACGAATGCAGGATGGATCACCAGCGATCCCGCGCGCAGGTGCAGCTTGCTCGATACGCCTGCATTGAGCTCAATCACGCCACGCACCGAGCCACCGGAATCGATCGTATCCAGCGATTGTGGCGTCGTGTTCTCGACCACTTTCACCACATGACCGCTCGCATCGACGAACAACATATCGAGCGGTATGTACGTATTCTTCATCCACATTGAAATTGGCTGCGATTCCGGATAGATGAAAAGCATGCCGTGATTCTCGGCGAGGTCGCGTACGAACATCAGCCCTCGTGCACGTCGAGGCTCGCTGTCGGCAACCCAGATTTGGAACGGATGTAATCGCGCATCCGAGGTCGCGATCTGCAGAGTCGAGCGCGGGAACATGCGGTCGAGCGCCTGGGCGTCGCCGGCCTGATCGGCCCAGGCGCACGCGACGAAGAACAAGAAGACAAAGGCAAACGAGCGGTGAATGAGCTGAGATTTGATATTCATCGTGTCTAACTGATGGGCACCAATGGGTCCTGATCACTTTCTTCGGCGGCGAAGTCTACGCGGCCGGCGAAATCGAATCGTGAAATCAGTACTGCGCCATTGCCTGTGATGGCTCGTGCCGGCTCCGTGCAGAACCCGCGGGCGACGATCCGATAGGTTCGCTGGCGATTCGGAATACCCCGCAAAGGGGTCTGCTTGACCTGATCGAGCGTGCACTTGTCATCGCCCTGGGTGCCATAGAACTCGCCCGTGCCTTCGCGAATGGCCGTGACATTCACGGGAACCCCTTTGGCATCCGACCCTTCCTTCAGAGCAGCGATGCCAAAGACCAAGACCAGACGCTGCGAACCGGAGTCCTTAGCGACAAGTGGGCCAGTGAATCGCAGCCGAATTCCGCCATCGGTCGGTCGCACGGCCCCGGTGCAATCGGTAATCGAGTTGCCCCAATCGAGATCCGAGTTCAAGGATCCTCGGAGCCTTGCGCGCAGAAACCCCGAACCGTCGGGCAGACATTTCGAACTCGCGGGTGGCTGTGATTCGACGCTGGGTGTGCTGGCTGCCGGGGCAACGTTGTCTTGTGCATGGACTTTGCAGGTGAGCAGTAAGGCGAACGCGCACAGCAGCGCGACGTCCCGGCACCGCCGGACAGAGTCGTACCGGATGGAAAAGGAGACGCGTGGATGCCCGAAGGGATGGTGAGCGCCAATCACGAGGAGCCAGTCGAGGACGACATTCGACATTCTGAGTATCCGAGTCTCCGGAACCGCAGCGGGCATCACGAAGTATTGTCATCGGGCCCATCTGCAGAGATCCCCGGCACAATGCCCAAGGGCCGCCGTCCAGGCAAGCGACGGAACGGTGCAAAGAGCTATGCGTCGGATAACATGGGCACTCGTTCCCTGTTATCTACCGCGAGACATTCAGATATGGCAGACGACGCAGCGACGCCCGCTGGTGAGCCCACCCGCCCACGCAGCCAGGAAGGTCCGAAGCAAGGGACCCCTAGACGCTACGTCAGTCGAATCACCCGCAACACCCTCGCAGTGATTATGGCCGGTGGCCGCGGCGAGCGGCTGAAGCACCTGACCGACTTCCGATGCAAGCCCGCGACGCCGTTCGGCGGCAAGTTCCGCATCGTCGACTTCGTGCTGTCTAACTGTGTGAACTCGGGAATCCGGCGCGTCTCGGTGCTGACGCAATACAAAGCTCATTCGCTGATCCAGCACATCCAGCGCGGTTGGAGCTATCTGCGCGGTGAGCTTGGCGAATTTGTGGAAATCATTCCGGCGCAGCAACAGCTGGGTGAGATGTGGTATCGCGGTACCGCCGACGCCCTTTACCAGAACCTGCAGATCATCAAGCTGCATCATCCTCGTCACATTCTCGTGCTCGCGGGCGATCACATCTACAAGATGGATTACGGCCCGATGCTCGCCGCGCATGTTGAAAAAAAGGCGGATATCACGGTCGGGGTGGTGGAAGTGCCTCGTGAGGAGGCCACCAGCTTCGGCGTGATGACGGTCGATGAGCACATGCGGATCATCAGATTCGCCGAGAAGCCCAAGGATCCGGAAGGGATTCCTGGCCGCGAGAATTGCGCGCTGGGTTCGATGGGCATCTACGTCTTCAGAGCCAATCTCCTCTATCGATTGTTGGAAGAGGAGGCACAGCGGCCTGGGACCAATCACGACTTCGGTCGCAACATCATCCCGAATGCTTTGAAGCATCTGAAGGTGTACGCATATCCGTTCCGCGATACACATACGCGAGTGCAGCAGTACTGGCGCGATGTGGGTACGGTGGATGCCTTCTACGAAGCCAACATGGAGTTGGTGCACATCAACCCTGAGCTCAACATCTACGACGAACAGTGGCCGATCTGGACCTACCAACGGCAGTATCCACCCGCGAAATTCGTCCTCGATGAGGCGGGCCGCACCGGTGCCGCAGTCAACTCGATGGTCTCAGGTGGGTGCATCGTGTCGGGTGCGCACGTAAGCCAGTCGCTCATGTTCTCCAATGTGCGTGTCGATGAGCGCAGCTATGTCGAACGCTCGGTGTTGTTCCCAGATGTGCGAGTCAACCGAGACTGCGTGATCAAGCGTGCGATCGTCGATACCGGTAGCGTGGTACCGGAAGGGACGCAGATCGGCGTGAATCCGGAGGAGGATGCGCGTCGGTTCTATATGAGCGAGAAGGGCGTCGCTCTCGTCACGCGCGATATGCTTCTCAAACTGCGTAAATAGCGACTATAAGATCGGTCACTTCCCTGCGCGGGCAGGGCAGTGACCACCTCAGAGGGATTCCATGAAGCTCGTCGCCCCCTTGCGTGCAGCGGCTGCGGCCGTGTTGCTGATTGTCGTTGCCGGTTGCAGCACTCTTGCGCCTAAGCTCGAATCACCGCGTCTGCAGATCGTCTCCGTCGCGATGACCTCAGGCGACATCTTCAGCCAGAACTTTCTGGTACATCTCAAAGTCGAGAACCCGAACGATCGCGAGTTGCCGATCAAAGGCATCGACTACAAGTTATTCCTGCAAGGCGATTCGTTCGCCGAAGGCTTCAGCGCCCGACCGTTCGTCGTTCCGGCGCTGGGTGACACTGAATTCGATCTCACTGTGCGCACGAACTTCGTCAGCAGCGTTGCCCGATTGCTCACGCGGCTGAACGGTAAGACCAAGGTGGAGTACATCATCGAAGGGACCGTAGCGCTTCAGTCCGGACTGATTCGCAATATTCCTTTCCAGGACAGCGGTACGGTCGATCTCGCGACAGTGCGCTGAGGCTCAGAGCAGCGAGCGATAGAGCGCTTCGTATTCTCTGCCCTGTGCATTCCAGGAATAGTCTTTCGCCATGCCGTTCTGGATCATCTGTGACCAGGCATCTTTGTCCTTGAACAGGTCCAACGCGGTATGGAGTGCCCAGCGCATGGCAGGCAGATCGTAATCGTTGAAGACGATGCCCGTACCCTGTCGAGTCGCGCCATCCCACATTTGCACCGAGTCGGCGAGGCCGCCGGTCCGACGCACGATCGGCGCGGTCCCGTATTTCAAGCTGTACATCTGATTGAGCCCGCACGGCTCATACATCGATGGCATCAGGAACATGTCGCTCGCCGCTTCGATCAAATGAGCGAGCTCCTCGTTGTAACCGCGATGAAAAACCACGCGATCGGGAAAACGTCGCTGCAACTCGCTGAAGAAAGATTCGTAACGCCACTCGCCGCTGCCGAGTGCAACCAGTCCGCAATCGCGAGTCGTGAGCACTTCCGGTAGCGAATCAAACAGCAGATCTATGCCCTTCTGTGGCGTGAGTCGCGTGACCATTCCAATCAGCGGCGATGTTTCGGGCAATGTCAGATTCATCCAGTCGATCAACGAACGCTTGGTCGCGGCTTTGCCGGAGAGATCGCGAGCGCTGTATCGATATTTGAGATAGCGATCGGTCTCAGGATTCCATTCGCTGTAGTCGACTCCATTCAGAATGCCGACGACGCCGTCGGCTCGATCGCGCAAAACGCTGTCGAGTCCGTGTCCACCTGCCGGTGTGCAGATTTCAGTCGCATACGTGGGGCTCACCGTCGTCACGCGATGTGCATGACGTACGCCTTCGCGCAGCCAATTGATTTGCCCTGCAGCGCGATCGGAAGGTGAGAGCAGCCAGCTGACTTCGCCACCGACATCGAACGCAGTACCACTGCCAAACACACCCTGATAACCGATGTTGTGAATCGACATGATGCTGCGGGAATTTGCGAAGAGCCGATCCCACGCATACAGCGACTTCAACAATATCGGCACTAAGCCCGTATGCCAGTCATTGCAGTGAACGATCTGCGGAGCGAAGCCCATCCGCTGGCATGTTTCGAGTGCGGCTCTCTGCAGAACCAGAAAACGCAGATGTTCGTCAGGGCCGCCGTTATAAATCGTCGGCCGATCGAAGACCGCGGGGCAATGCACCAGAAAAATAGGCACCTGCGAGCCGGGTAACAGTGCCTCCACGATCGAGAACGTATAGCGATGAGGGCCGAGCTTCAGCTCCACATCCTGAGCGCTGGCGACGGGAGTCGTGTCCAATCCACTCGCGCCGACCTGCGAAGACAGTGGCATGAACAACCGTATGTCGTGCCCCTGAGCGTGCAAGTAGCGGGGGAGAGCGCCAGCCACATCCGCCAGTCCACCGGTCTTGGCGAGAGGAGCAACTTCAGAGGCGATGAAACAGATGTTGAGTGCCATGCGTGTCCAGGCAAGAGCTAAAAGCGGCAGCCACAATCACCAGCCCTGCGGCTGTTAGCGACGCGTATCCCCTTCGGGTTTTTCGGGCGCGGAGTCTGCGTCGGGTTTTTTTGATTCACGTTGTTGAGGCGAAAACGCTTGCAGCATGGATTCCTGCATCCGCGACCAGATTTCCAGGTTTTGGCGTGCGAGCTCCGACATTGCCGCCATCGGCGCATTCGTCATCATGCGTGCGAGCTGGTTCTGCACCACTTCCTGCTGACGCATGAACGTTTCCACGCTTTTTTCGAGATAGGTACTCAGAAAGCCTTGCAGCGAATTTCCATAGAATCGAATCAGCGATTCGAGCAGTGGAGTGGAAAGGATGGGACGGCCAAACTGTTCCTGATCTGCAATGACCTGCAGCAGGATGATCCGGGTGATGTCCTCATTCGTCTTATCTTCGACCACGCGAACCTGTTCGCCCGCGACCACCATCGCACGAATGTCGTCGAGCGTGACGTGCTTGCTTTGAGAGGCATCGTAGAGACGACGATTCGCATATTTCTTGATCAGGCGTGGTTCGCTCATGCTCTCGGTCTCCCTACGGTCAATGGACCGCGCAGGTTCACTGCGGTGAGGTCGTTCCGACGATCGCGCGAATTCTGGGACAATGCATCGATGACAATCGTGCATCGCAAGGCAAGCTACTCTAACGAGGCGCATTTGGCGCCGCAACAACCCTTGAATAACGCACCTTTCGGCCCCGGCCGCACCCTCTTGCGACGCAGCAGCCTACGGAAAGTCAATGTCCGACTCTGAATCGAATTCGCCTTCATCGTTGCAGGATTGGCTCGCTCAGCAGCGTGCCTTGCTGAAGCAGATCGCTCTGGCAACCGATGCAGCTCAACCACAGGCGTGGAGCAAGCTGATGGAGAGTTATCTGCGAGGACTCGATGGAGGGCGAGCGGAGGGGCAGAACAATCCGGCAGCTCAAGGCTCGGGTTTCGCGCCGTTCGCCGTCGGCGCGGAGTTGATTCAGATCTGGCGCAATGGACTGAATGCAGCAGGGGGTGCTGCGGGCGCTGCAGATTCGAACTTTGCCGAACTGTTCAGCCGCCTGCCCGGACTGGGAATCACACGGGAACAGACTCAAGCCTGGCGGGATCTCGTGGCCGCGCAAGCGGAATGTCATGCGCTCGAGCAGAAACTGAGTCAGCTCCTGATCCAAGTTCAGATCGAAGCATTGGATTCGATAGAAGAGCAGCTGGACCAGGAAGCTGGCGTTCGCGATGGCGTGAAATCCTTTCGCGATCTCTACAACCTTTGGGTGGATCGCGCTGAGCGGATCTATTCGCAGCTCGCTCACAGCGATGAGTTCTGCAAGCTGCAGGGCGATCTCGGCAATGCGACGCTCCGATTGCGCGCTCGTCAGCAAAACATTGCCGAGTTCTTGCTCAAACAATTCGATCTGCCGACGCGCTCGGAGCTGAATTCAGTTCATCTGCAGTTGAGGCAGCTGCGCGAGAAAGTCGCCGCACTTGAAAGTGCACGGACGAGCTCGCACCCGCGGAAACCAACGAAAGTTGCTTCTCGCGCGAAGAATGCCAAAACAAGAGCGAGAACATGAGCGGCACACCGTTCGACCAACTCCACTTCGCAAGCGAAGCGGAGGAATTCGCACAGCGCGTTTCACGCGGGCTCGGCGCACTTGCGCGAATCGGTGAAGTTGAGATCGGCACTGCTGCGAAAGACGCTATCTATTCCGAAGACAAGTTGGTCCTGTATCGGTATCGAACACCGGAAGCTCTCGCGGCGAACGCGCAAATTCGCGTCCCCCTGCTGATCTGTTATGCGCTGGTGAATCGACCGTACATGATGGATCTGCAGCCCGATCGCTCGCTGATCCGAGGTCTTTTGAATCAGGGCATCGATGTTTATCTGATCGACTGGGGATATCCCGATGGCGCCGATCGATATCTCACGCTGAATGACTATGTGAATCGCTATCTGCACAATTGCATCGAGGCGATCCGCAAGGATGCCGGGCAGGAGCAAGTCAATCTGCTGGGGGTGTGTCAGGGCGGTACGCTGAGCCTGTGTTACGCGGCCTTACATCCAGAACGCATTCGCAACCTCATCGCGATGGTAACGCCCGTCGATTTCCGCACGCCTGAGAATCTGCTGACGAAGTGGAGCGAGCACATCGATCTGGATGCGCTGGTCGCAACGTTAGGCAATGTGCCCGGAAGCATGCTTAACGCGCTGTTCGTTGGAATGCAGCCGTTTCGTCTCACGAGCCAGAAGTACGTGGATCTCTTCGATCACGTCGACAATCAGCGGATGCTCGAAACTTTCCTGCGAATGGAAAAATGGATCTTCGACAGTCCCGATCAACCCGGTGAAATGTTTCGGCAGTTCATGACCTGGCTGGTCAAAGAAAACCGTCTGGTAAAAGGCACACTCGAACTCGACGGGCGTGCAGTGAAGCTGGACGAGATTCGTTCCCCGTTGCTCAACATTTACGCATCTCAAGATCACCTGGTGCCGCCTTCGGCGAGTACGCCTTTAGAACGACTTACCCGATCGGCCGATTACAGTAGCTATGCCTTTCCGGGCGGACACATCGGCATTTACGTGAGCGCTGCTGCACAGCGTGAAGTCCCGATTCGTATCGCGAACTGGTTGAGAGCACGCGATTCAAGTTGAGCCGACTGCGCGGGGTTATAGAGGCATGCCCTTTGGCTCTGTTCTTGCGCGATGTCCGCGAGTACATTGCCGCTGCGGTTTCGTTCACCCTTGTTGACCGGTTTGTAACCACCATGATCTACGAAAGCATCCTCGGCACTATTGGCCGCACTCCTATCGTTCGCATCAACCGGCTCGCGCCTGCCAATGTCACGATGTACGTGAAGTGCGAGTTCTTCAATCCCATGTCCTCGGTGAAGGATCGACTCGCAATTGCAATCATCGAGGATGCCGAGCGGCGCGGCGCGTTGAAGCCGGGACAGACCGTGGTGGAAGCGACCTCGGGCAACACCGGCATTGCGCTCGCCATGGTGTGTGCGGCGAAGGGATATCCCTTCGTGGCCGTGATGGCCGAATCGTTTTCGATCGAGCGTCGCAAGATCATGCGCATGCTCGGCGCCAAGGTGATCTTGACGCCAGCGGCCGAGCGAGGCTCAGGCATGGTCCGCAAAGCTGACGAGCTTGCCCGGAAGCAGGGCTGGTTCCTGGCGCGGCAGTTCGAGAATGCCGCCAATCCCGAATATCACCGCAACACCACGGGTCCTGAGATCCTCAGCGACTTCGCAGGTAAGCGTCTGGATTTCTGGGTCACTGGCTGGGGTACCGGCGGCACGTTGACGGGTGCCGGCGAAATGATCAAGAAAGCACGGCCGCAGACCAAAATCATCGTGACCGAGCCGGCGGCCGCATCACTTTTGGGTGGCGCCGAGTTCAAGCCGCACAAAATCCAGGGCTGGACGCCTGATTTCATTCCCAAAGTGCTCAATCGTGAAGTTCACGACGAGATCGTGCCCGTCACCGATGAAGAGGCGATCCAGGCATCACGCAGTCTGGCAGCGAAAGAAGGCATCTTCTGTGGCATCTCGTCGGGCGGCACTTTTGCAGCGGCACTCAAGGTGGCTCAGAAGGCGCCGAACGATTCTGTGATTCTGGCGATGTTGCCGGACACCGGCGAGCGCTATCTGAGCACGCCTTTGTTTGAGGGTATTCAGGACGCCTCGGACGCGGAGCCGCAGTGAGCTGTCAGAAAACCGTCAAATGAGTGTGTTCTGATACGGGCGATAGCCGACTCGCGGTCGAGCTCAGCCTCGATGGCACGAATCCTGGATCTGTAAATTTCGTGACGGAGGTCATGAGTGCCTCCTGAACTCATCGGCGTTGCGCGAGTCGTACTCTGCGTGGCCTGACACCGGGGTCAGCAATTTCTAACTGGGTTCATGGCGGCCGTCGGACGAAGGTCTGGCGAGCGGCGATGCGCCCCTAAGTTTCGTTTCAATGGTTGCAAGCGTGCGGAATATAGCGATTGGAGCAGTGGGGCTCGTGGCCGTCGTGAGTGCGGGCTGGTTTGCGGTCTCGAGTGGCAATGCGCCTGCCGCAGTTCCACCGCGAGCCTCACAAACCGCCGGTCCGAACAGCGGCCCCGTCACTGTCGTGGTCACGACAGTGGGCTATCAGCCGTTTGCCCAGGACATGGAGGCGATCGGCACGGCGAAGGCCAACGAGGCGATCGATGTCACGGCAAAGATATCGAACCGAGTTACGGCCATTCGCTTCCGGGAAGGCCAGAAAATCGACGCCGGCGATGTGCTCGTCGAATTGGATAGCGAGCAGGCCAGGGCAAATCTGGCTGAGGCTGAGGCAGCCCTGCGCGATAGTCGCAGTCAGTTCAATCGCAGCCGTGAACTGTTCGCGACCAAAGCACTCTCGGAGTCGCAGCTCGATCAGCTCCAGGCGACGCTCAGCATGAATGAGGCTCGTGTCGCGGGCGCGCGTTCGCAGCTCAATGACACCATCATTCACGCGCCTTTCGGCGGTCGAGTCGGCTTACGCAATGTGAGCATCGGAAGTTTCGTGAGTCCTTCGATCGTGATCACGACGCTCGATGACATCAGCGTGATCAAACTGGATTTCTCGGTGCCCGAAGTTTTCCTGGCCCAGTTGCGTGAAGGCCTGGAGATCACAGGCCGTACCACCGCTTATGCAGGTGAGTCATTCAAAGGCAAGGTTGCGAGCATCGACAATCGGCTCGATCCGGTAAGCCGCGCCGTACTCGTTCGCGCGCGTATCGATAATCGCGACGGTCGTTTGAAACCCGGCATGCTGATGACGGTCAGGTTGATGCGCGCCGAGGCTCCAGCGCTTCTGATCCCAGAGCAGGCGCTCGTGCCGGAAGGCGATCGCAAGTTTGTATTTGCTGTGCGCGATGACAAAGCAGTGCGGGTCGAAGTGCACACAGGTCGGCGCCGACCCGGTGAGGTCGAAGTGCTCAACGGACTTGCCGAGGGCGATCGCGTGATCACCGAAGGCACTCAGAAAGTTCGCGACGGCGCGCCAGTCAAAGCGATCGGACCCGAGAGCGTCGAAGGCGCAGGCCTCAGCCCTCGCGAGTCGCGCGGTCGTTCTGCATGATCCTTTCGGACATTTCAGTCCGCCGTCCGGTCTTTGCGATGGTGGTGAGCTTGCTGCTCACGATCATCGGTCTGATGGCAGCCAACCGCTTGCCGGTGCGCGAGTATCCCGACATCAGCGCGCCCATCGTCAGCATCGATACGCGTTATCGCGGAGCCACCGCGGAAGTTGTCGAATCCAAGATCACTCAGATCATCGAGAACCAGGTGGCAGGTCTCGAAGGTGTCGAGAAGATCACGTCATCGAGTGCTGAAGAGCGCTCACGTATCACCATTGAGTTCGGACTCGGTCGCGACATCGAATCAGCCGCGAACGACGTGCGTGATCGCGTCGCTCGCGTGCAGAACGATATTCCTGATGAAGCGGAGCCGCCTGAGATCAGCAAGGTCGACGCGAATTCCGATCCGGTGATGATCATCAACATGTCGAGCGAGAAGCGCACGGTGCTCGAGCTCAATGACTACGCCGATCGCTACCTGATTGACCGCTTCTCTGTCGTGGACGGCGTGGCCATGGCGCGCATCAATGGCGAGCGACGTTACGCCATGCGCATCTGGTTAAATCGTGAAGCGCTCGCGGGACGCCAGCTCACCGTGCAGGACGTGGAGAGTGCACTGCGTCGCGAGAATCTGCAGCTGCCCGCGGGACGCATCGAATCGCTCAGTCGTGAGTTCACGCTGAGAACCGAGACAGGATTCAACACAGAAGATGATTTTCGTCAGCTAGTGATCGGACGCGGCATCGACGGTTCGTTGGTGCGACTGGGTGAAGTGTCCGAGGTGAAGCGCGACGCTGAGGACCTGCGCACGCTGTCGCGCTCGGACGGTATCACCGGCATCAGTTTCGCCATCGTTCCGACTTCAACGGCGAACGTTCTCGACGTGACCCGCGGGGTCAAGGCTGAGATGGAGCGCATCCGCGCCACGTTGCCGCAAGACATTCGACTTGAAATCAACGTCGATAATTCGTTGTTCGTGGATGCCTCTATCAACGAGGTCGTTCACGCACTGCTGGTCGCGTTGGCGCTGGTTCTGGTCGTTATTTACGCGTTCCTGGGCACTTTCCGCGCGACGCTGATTCCCGCGATTACGATTCCGGTGTCGATCATTTCAGCCGCGATCGTGATGGTCGTCGCGGGTTTCTCGATCAATGTGCTCACCTTGCTCGGCGCCGTTCTCGCCATCGGACTGGTGGTCGACGATGCAATCGTCGTACTCGAGAACATCATGCGTCGGATCGAAGAAGGCGAGCCTGCATTGATTGCCGCATTTGATGGCAGCCGCGAAATTGGTTTCGCCGTGCTCGCGACGACGCTCGTTCTCATCGCTGTGTTCCTGCCAATCTCTTACTTGCCGGGCAATCTCGGCCGGCTCTTCGGTGAGTTCGGTATCACTATCGCCGCTGCGATTGCCTTCTCGGCACTCATCTCGCTCACGCTCGTGCCGATGATGACTTCGAAATTTTTCGCGCGAGGCGCAGTGCGCAGTCGTACAACGCTCGTCGTCGAGCGCTTCTTCCACTGGCTTTCAGAGCGCTACGAAAAATCTCTGCGCTGGAGCATGCAACGACCGTTGCTCGGGCTGGGACTTGCGGCCGGTGCCATCGCACTCGGTGGGCTGCTGTATTTGCTATTGCCGTCCGAATACGCACCCAAAGAAGATCGCGCCATGGTGCAGATCATGTTGACGGCACCCGAAGGCTCAAGCCTCGCGTACGTCGATCGCTACCTGAAGCAGGTTGAAGCGGTCGCCATTGACGAGGTGCATCGTGGCAACGCGCGCCGCGTACTGACCCGCTCAGGCACATGGGGCGGTGGCGGCGATGTGAACATGGGCCGCGTGGTGTTGCCGCTTACGCCATGGGATGAACGCAAAGAGTCCGCCACACAGATCGTGCAACGCCTGCGCACAAAAGTGACTGACTTTCCGGGCGTACGCATTGCGGTCGTCGAACCGGGCGGACTGGGTGTGGGCGGCTCCGGAACACCCGTGCGGATGGTGCTTGGCGGTTCGAACTACGAAGAACTCGTGAAGTGGCGCGACATCGTGTTGAACCGTGCGAGCGAGAATCCTGGGCTGGTGAATCTCGATTCTGATTACTACGAACGCAAGCCGCAGATGGACGTCACCATCGATCGCAACCGCGCGGCCGATCTGGGGGTGTCACTCGAGTCGGTCGGTCGAACGCTCGAAACCATGATGGGCTCGCGAATCGTCACGACGTATCTCGAGCGTGGCGAAGAGTACCGGGTCATTCTCCAGGCGCGCGATACCGATCGTGCGACGCCGAACGATCTCGAGAATATAAACGTTCTCTCCGATAGCACCGGCGCCAAGATCCCGTTATCGAAGCTGGTAAAGCTCGCCGAGACGGCAGGTCCGATGGATCTGAAGCGTTTCAATCGTCTGCGTGCAGTCACGATCTCGGCGAATTTGGCGCCCGGCTATTCGCTTGGCCAGGCGATCGACTATCTGCAGGATCTGGTACGAACGGAGCTGCCACCCGAAGCACAGATCAATTGGGACGGCGAGTCGCGTGAATACCAACGATCGGGATCGGCCTTGTACGTGACGTTCCTGCTGTCGCTCGTGATCGTGTTCCTGGTGCTCGCGGCCCAGTTCGAAAGCTTCCGTCACCCGCTCATCATCATGATGACCGTGCCGCTGGCGGTGACCGGCGCTCTGCTAGGGCTCTGGGTACAGCGCGGGTCCATCAACGTATTCAGTCAGATCGGCTGCATCATGCTGATCGGCCTTGCCGCCAAGAACGGCATCCTGATCGTCGAGTTCGCGAATCAATTGCGTGATCGCGGTGTCGAGTTCGTCGAAGCAGTCATCGAGGCATCCGCCATTCGTCTGCGCCCCGTTCTGATGACCAGCCTCTGTACCTTGTTCGGCGCGATTCCGCTGATGGTTGCCTCAGGAGCGGGTGCTGAAAGCCGTCGGGCGATCGGCGCCGTTGTCGTTTACGGGGTCGCGTTCTCTCTGCTGCTGACGCTGTACATCGTCCCCGCGATCTACGGACTGATCGCCCGCAAGTCCCAGTCGCCTGAACACGTGACTCGGGAACTGGAAGAGCTGCGAGGCTCGCGCGAGCCGGCACCCGCGAGCGTCGCACTCAAAGCCCCATAAAAAAAGACCGCCACCAGGGCGGTCTTCTGAGGGGGTGTCCAAAGCGTCGGGGGACGCTCGCAGGAGGACATACTTGAGACTGATCATTTCCGGTCTGGTTCCGAGATTTTCACATCGGATTATTTGAACCTTTGAGTAGGGCGTCTGAGTTTTTGCCGTCTGATCATCAATAAATTCTGTACGGTTCAGAGGCCGCCACTATTCGGCTCGCACAGGCTGGCCTTGCTAACATTCAGCCATCGAGCCCTGCGCCCCACCTGCAGGAGTGCTCATCACCGTCAAAGCGAGATCTCATGGCCCTGACTCCCTATCAACAACTCGAAGGCGAGTTTCGCCGCCTGCATGCCTTCCGTAGCGCAGCCAGCATTCTCAGGTGGGATTCCGCGGTCTTGATGCCGACCGGCAGCGCTGACCTGCGCGGTGAGCAGCTGGCTGCTGTGGAGACCGAGTGCCACTCGATCGTGAGTTCTCCTCGAGTGTCGCGACTGCTTGACCGTGCCGACGCCAATCTCCAGATGCTGGAAGACTGGCAGATTGCGAATCTGCGTGAGATGCGCCGGGAGCGTGAGCACGCCATCGCCACCCCGCACAGCCTGATCTCCAGGCTTGCCAAAGCCACCGCCAGAGCGGAAGTGAAATGGCTCGAGGCGAAGCAGAAAAGTGACTTCTCGATCTTTGCCCCGCACCTGGAAGAAGTCGTGAATTTGCTGCGCAACAAGGCGGAGCTGCTGGCCAAAGCGCTGAATGTAGATCCCTACGACGCGCTCGCCGATGAATTCAGCCCCGGATTGCGCAGCGAGCAGATCGAGACGATCTTTACCGCGCTTGGCCGTCGACTGCCGGGCCTGATTCACGAGGTTGTGGAGCAGCAAGCGAGTCGGCCGCCGCTGGAGATTTCTGGTCGCTTTGCTGCGTCGAAGCAGCGCGCGCTGGCCGTCGAACTCATGAAGACGATGGGCTTTCCTTTCGATCGGGGCCGCTTGGATGAAAGCGAGCATCCCTTTACGGGTGGTGTGCCTGGAGATATCCGCATCACGACGAGATTCAGCCCGACCGATCCGCTCACAGGACTGATGGGCGTCCTTCATGAAACCGGCCATGCGATGTACGACGTGGGTTTGCCGGAGGCATGGCGCGGATTGCCTGTCGGTCGCGATCGAGGCATGGCCATGCAGGAGAGTCAGTCACTTCTGCTGGAAATGCTGATCTGCCGCAACCGTCCGTTCCTCACGTATCTCAAGCCGCTGCTCGAGAAAGCTTTCGGCGTGTCGGGTCCGGAATGGGAGATGGAGAACCTCTATCGACTCCTGATCCGGGTTCGGCGCAGCCTCATTCGGGTCGATGCGGACGAGGTGACGTATCCCGTACACATCCTGTTGAGATACGAAATCGAGAACGAAATCCTGAAAGGTGAATTACGGGTGAAGGACTTGCCCGAAGCCTGGAACACACGCATGCAGGATCGGCTCGGAGTGAAACCGGGCAACGATGCTGAAGGTTGTCTGCAGGACGTGCATTGGGCAGTCGGCTCGTTTGGCTACTTCCCCTCCTATGCGATCGGCGCCGTCATCGCAGGTCAGCTGTACGAAAGCCTGCGCGCCGAACGGCCCCAACTGGACGAAGAAATTGCAGCGGGTCAGTTCGGCGGCCTGTTCGAGTGGCTGCGTACCAACGTTCACGGCCTCGGCGCGAGCCTGAGCATGCCGGAGATCATTGAACGCGCCACAGGTAAACCGTTGTCCGCCGCCGCGTGGCTGCGGTACATAGAAGCGAAATACCTGGAGGAGTAGATCGGCAGGTCTCGACCACAGGCATACCACCTCGCCTGTAGAATCCGCTTCAGTTTTCTAGCCAGTCGCCAGCAGCCAGCCGCCTCTCATCCTCTATGTCCGCTCTCCCCGAACCCTCAAGTAACTTCAAACGCCTGCAGGCACGGCTTCGCGGAGAGGTCGGCAAAGCGATTGAAGACTTCCGCATGATCGAGGAAGGCGATCGCGTGATGGTCTGCCTCTCGGGTGGCAAGGATTCGTACACGCTCCTGGACATCCTGCTGTCTCTCAAGCGCAGCGCGCCGGTGAAGTTCGATCTGATCGCCGTGAACCTGGATCAGAAACAACCCGGCTTTCCAGCGCATGTGCTGCCCGACTATCTCACTGCGCTCGGCGTGTCGTTTCACATCATCGAGCAGGACACTTACAGCGTCGTCAAACGCGTCATTCCCGAGGGCAAGACCATGTGTGGCCTGTGCTCAAGACTGCGCCGTGGCGCGCTGTATCGCTATGCGTCCGAAAACGGCATCACGAAAATCGCACTCGGCCATCATCGCGATGACATTGTCGAAACGTTATTCCTCAACATGTTCTTCGGCGGCAAGCTCAAGACGATGCCACCGAAGCTTCGTTCCGAAGACGGCAAGCACATCGTGATCAGGCCTCTTGCGTATGTGGCGGAGCACGACATCGAGCGTTATGCGCGAGCTCGCCAATTTCCGTTGATTCCGTGTTCACTGTGCGGATCGCAGGAAAACATGCAGCGGGTCGAGATCAAAAAAATGCTGCGTGAGTGGGAAACCCGTTATCCAGGTCGGACCGAGTCGATCTTCTCGAGTTTGCGTAACGTCGTGCCTTCGCACCTCGCAGATCCGGATGCTTTCGATTTCAGTTCGCTTGCGCCCTCTGAACGCGGTGATGCGGGCATTCTCGACGATTGAATTTGAAATTTGCTCCGCGCTCTCTCGCGTCATGTCCCGATAACAACGTAGAACACTCAGCATGCCCGATTCACCGATCGTGATCTTCTCGCATGGCCAGGATGGCGAACCCTGGGGCTCGAAGATCATGGCGATGGCGCCGATCGCTCGGAAGCATCAACTTCGTGTCGAATCGCTCGATTATCGTGGTCTCGATCCTGCCGCGCGCGTCGCCAAGCTTGCAGAGTTCGTCAAAGATCTGCCGCAGCCGATTGTCTTTGTCGGCTCGAGTCTCGGTGGGCACGTGGCGGCGACGGTCTCCGCTCAAACGAGAACCGCGGGCTTGTTTCTACTCGCGCCTGCGTTCTACATGCCCGGCTACGAGCAGTACACGCCGACACCGGCTGCTTGTCCCATCGAAATCGTTCATGGCTGGAACGACACGACGGTGCTCCCGCAAAACAGCATTCGCTTCGCTGAGAAATACAAGTGCACGCTCCACTTGCTCGACAGCGATCATCGCCTGAGCGAGCGCATTGCAGAAATCTGCCAGCTCTTTGATCTATTTCTCGGGCGCGTTGCCAAGGTCTGAACGTCGCTCGATGGCATCGGCTACTATTCCGCATCATTCTCAAGCGGGGATCGTCATGACACACCTTCGTGGCTTGATGGCAATCGGCTGCGCATTCGTACTGTTCGGTTGCGGCAGCGGCGAAAGCGATCGTGATCGTCAGCCTCCGCCGGTTAAAGACACTGTATTCGGCGACATGGTCGGTACGATGGACAAGGCTCGCGGAGTGCAAGACACCGTCGATGCCCAAAAGGAAGAGCTCGATCGGCAGGTCAAGAAACAGGAAGAGCAGAGCGAACCTTGAGCACTCCAGTACGCGCTAGCCCGGCATACACAAATAATGATTGAACGCTGATGGCTGAGCAGTCTGTCTGGGATCGCCTTGCGCTCTCCGTGCTGCGAGGTCCCATTTCCATTTGGGCTCGCCCCCATGTTCTGCCCGAGGATCTGCGCCGCCGCTTTGCGCAACATCCACGTCCGATTTGTTACGTGCTCGAGCGTGCCAGTGTCGCGGACCTGGTGGTTCTCGAAAAGGTGGCGCAAGCACACGGCCTGCCCGATCCCATGCAGGCGCTCAAAGCGCCTTTGCCTGCGCAATCCGGCTGTTTTCTCGAACGTCGAGCAAGCTTCTGGGGCGAACGTCTCGACAGACGCATTCCGCTGACGCTTCGTGAGCTCGTCAGTGCCGTGCAAAAGGACAGCACACTCGATGTGGATCTGATTCCGGTCAGCGTCTTCTGGGGACGCGCTCCGGATAAAGCAGACTCGTGGCTGAGGCTGGCGCTTGCGGAGAACTGGGATCGCGTCGGTCGCTTTCGACGCATGCTCTCGGTCGTACTCAATGGACGGAATCTTTTCGTCCAGTTCGGTGAACCGGTCTCACTGCGCAGCGTCCTCGAGGAGGGTCTCGACTCATCGCGAGCCGTGAGGCGCATCACTCGACAGTTACGGATTCTGCTTCGTCGGCAACGCGCGGCCGCGATCGGACCCGACCTGTCGCACCTCAGAACAATGTCGACTCAGGTGCTTCGGACTTCGGCCGTGCGTCGTGCCATGGCCGATGAAATGCGCAGCAAGCATATCTCGCGACGTGAGGCGCTGAAAGTCGCGAGCGGGTACGTGAGTGAGATCGCGGCGAACTATTCGCATGCCTTCGTCACGTTTCTGGCCCGAGTGCTCACCTGGTTCTGGACCAAGCTCTACGACGGCGTCGATCTGCACAATTTTGAGCAGCTGTCGAAGATCGCGGAGGGCAGCGAAGTCGTGTTCGTGCCCTGCCATCGCAGTCACATGGACTATCTGCTGCTGTCGTATGTGATCTATTTCAAGGGTTACGCGATTCCGCACATTGCTGCCGGTATCAATCTCAACATGCCTGTCGTGGGTCGCTTTTTGAGAAAGGGCGGCGCGTTCTTCATGCGCCGAAGCTTCAAAGGCAACACGCTCTATACGATGGTGTTCATGAAATACCTTGGGCTGATGATGGCCCGAGGACATTCACTCGAATACTTCATCGAAGGCGGTCGCAGTCGTACGGGACGACTGTTGCCGCCGAAAACCGGAATGTTGTCCATGACGCTGCGGAGTTATCTGCGAGATCCGCGTCGGCCGGTTGTTTTCCTTCCCGTGTATTTCGGCTACGAGCGCCTGGTCGAAGGAAAGACGTACGTCGGTGAGTTGTCGGGTCAGCCGAAAGAAAAGGAATCCGTGATCGGCATGGTGCGAACACTGCCGGCACTGCGTAAGAAGTTCGGCAAGGTGCATGTGAGCTTTGGCGAACCGATACAGCTCGAAGACGTTCTGCAGCGCCACGCACCCGAGCGTCGTCGCGGGCAGCCCGAGCGCAATGAGCGACCGACGTGGCTATCTGCTGCTGTGGATGAGCTCGCGACGCGCATCATGACGAACATCAATAGCGCGGCTTGCGCCACACCGATCAACTTGCTCTCTCTCGCGATGCTTGCGATGCCGAAGCAGGCGATGTTGGAGAATGATCTCGCCCGCCAAGTCGAACTCTATGCATCGTTGCTGCGCCAGGCGCCTTACTCGCCGTATGTCTGGATCACGCCGCAGGACGGCGCCTCGATGGTCCGTCACGGAGAGCGCATGCAAGTGCTCCAGCGATTGAAACATCCGCTGGGCGATGTCATGAAGATGACGGAAGAAACGTCTGTGCTCATGACGTACTTTCGCAATAACGTCATGCACCTGCTCGCGATGCCCTCGCTGATCGC
>JBJMWN010000043.1:0-14912 GCA_045810085.1 Povalibacter sp.
TTCGACGTGTTGTATTGGTCGATCGGCACGCTTTCGTTGTTCGCTGCCGCGATGGGCATTGTCGATTTCACCTGCCGCATCGGCGCGGACGTTCTGAAATGCGCGTACTTGCGCGAATCCAAATGGACCGAGAATCGGCTCTATTTCGTGCTCGTGTGGGGGCTGGTTGCGTGCGGCTGTGCGGTGCTGCTGCTCGGCGTGCGACAGCCGTTGGTGCTGCTGATCATTTCGTCCTGTGTGGGCGGACTGATGATGTGTATCTACTCGCTGCTGCTGATTCTGCTGAATCGAAGTCGTCTGCCTGCGGCCATCCGGATCACGCCGCTGCGTATTGCAGTGCTGATGTGGGCAACCGCACTGTTCGGCTTCCTTGCGGTTCTGACGATCAAGCAGCAGCTCCAGAATCTCTGAGGGCTGCCCGCAACCTTTTGTCGGGGCGCTGTGTCTTAACGACAGACGGGGACGCAGCCCCATGGAGATACAAATGAGATTCCTGATTCTGACCGTGCTCTGGTGTTTGCTTCTGGTGGTGGCGTGGCCGCTGGCACTGGTCCTGCTCGTGTTCATGCCAATTCTGTGGCTGCTGTCCATTCCCTTCAGGATCGTCGGCGCACTGCTCGATGGGGTGATCGCCTTCGTTCGGGCTTTGTTCTTCTTGCCAGCGCGCCTGCTGGGACATCGCGGATAGCGGTGCGCGGTAGTCCAGATCCCGCGCTGCGTTATTCGGCTACGAACGTGCGCCCACCTTGCCAGCGCACTTCACGCACGTTCACTCCATAGAGTCGACTGATGGCCTCGGGTGTAAGCACCTCGTCGATTGGGCCGCTCAGCCATTCACCATCGCCGAACAGCAATATCGCTTCATCACAGAAGCGTGCAGCGAGACCGGCGTCGTGCAATGTCATCAGGACACCCCGTCCGTCGTTCGCTTTCTGGCGCAGCAGATTCAAAGTGCTCAGCTGATGATGCGGATCAAGGTGATTGATTGGTTCATCGAGCACCAGCAGCTGCGGATCCTGTGCGAGCAGAGTCGCGATGGCCACGCGTCGCCGCTCGCCACCCGACAAGGTGCTGACGTCGCGCTCAGCAAATGAGTTCATCTCGACAGCCTGCAATGCGCTTGAGGCCACGTTGCGATCCTCATCGCTCTCCCATTGCCAGAAGCCGATGTGCGGATGTCGGCCGATCAACGCCGTCTCGAGTACCGTCGATGGAAACGGATCCTCGGTGATTTGCGTGAGCAGCCCGAGCCTTTGTGCGAGCTCCTTGTGTGGCCATTCCGCGAGCAGTCGATCCTGAAATCGGATTTCACCCGACGCCTCACGCAGGCCGCACAACGTGTGCAGGGTGAGTGTCTTGCCCGCACCATTGCGGCCGAGAATGCAGGTGATCGAGCCACGTCTGAGCGTGAAGCTGAGTTCACGCACCAGCAGACGATCGGCAATCGTCACATTGAGTTCCCGACAACTGAGCAGCGCCGAGTCGCCGTGCACGCCGGTACTCACCGTTTGCTCCAGCCGATCTCTGCCGCCGTTTTCGTACCGACGATCACTTGCCGCAATGACTCTGGAATCTCCGCTTCATCTGCACTCACGGGAATGCGTCCGGCCATCAACTCTGCGAATGATTGGGGATACAAAGGCGAACGATCCGGCTCGGCATAGCCATCGGGTAGTTGCGGCAGATTATCGGCAAAGCTGTATTTGTCCGTGGCGCCGAGCGTATGGAGCAGTTCGTGCGAGATCACGACATCGTTCGATCCTTCCATCGTGCGATCGGCGAACACATGCACGATACCGAAGAGTCCCTTCTGCAGTCCGACTGAGTGCGGCAATGACTGCGAACGCTCAGGATCGTGATACAGCAGATAGAGCTTGATCTCCGTGCCGGGCGGGCCGTCGATGCGCGATGACCAGTAGCGCGTTTTCAAACTCCAGATCATCACTCCCAAACGACCGGTGTCAGGCGCAAGCGCAGGTGGCAGTTTGAGTAGTGTCTTTCCCAGTGTTACGCGGATGGGTTGATCGATCTGCAAACCATAGTGCTTGCCTTCCTCTGCAAAGAACGCTTCGATGGGTTCGTAAGGAGTGCTTGTCAGAGACTGGATGTAGCGCTCAGTCACCGAGGATCCATCGGCATTGATCGGAAACACCGCTACCCGCAACGCATCGTTCCATTGTGTGGAGTAGAAGCGATCGAAGTAAGTGTTCAGTGCGACGAACAGCAGAATCAATAACAGTACGAAGATGCGAAGCTTGCGCCACATCAGCTCGAAGCCTCGACCTGCAGACCCTGCAGCTCACCTTCCGCGGTGCTGTAAGAAACCGTCATCGGCTGGCAGCAGACCGAGCAGTCTTCGATATAGCTCTGTTCCTCGACGGACAAATCGAGAAACAGAAGAATGGTTTCTCCGCAATGCGGGCACATCACTTCAGCGGTTGTTTCGAACATGGGCGCACTATAAGAGTAACCACAAAGATCACAAAGACCACAAAGCGAAGAGGATAGATACCCGTCCCGTTTGTGATCGATGTGTTCTTTGTGATTACTCTGATTCTGCGTGCCCGGTCACATACTGAACGCGGCGCGAATCCATTCGATCTCTACGCCCTCGGACGCGGGTGACACGGCGATGACGTCGAAGCGGGCAGGGTAGTGTCGCAGGGCTGCGCGCGTGAGCAGCAGATGACGCGAGGCACAGATGATGCGACGTTGTTTGTGCCAGGTGACTGATGCAGCAGCGCCGCCGAAATTCGAGTTCGCACGGTAGCGAACTTCAATCAATGCGAGCGTTCCGCCATCGAGCATGACGAGATCGATTTCACCGCCACGGCAGCGATAGTTTCGCTCGATCAATTGCAGCTTGCGGGCGGTCAGAAATTCGAGCGCTGCGTCTTCACCGCGAACGCCGAACTGTTTTCGATGCTGGTCGTCCATGACCTTTGCCTTCGCGCACTTCGGCGCGGCGTTTCAATCACCAGGTGTCTGGTTGGATACGGTTGCCGTCGTTCCAAGTGGAACAGGCTTGCCGTCAGTCACGCGCGCCCAATCAAGTTCGCGGCGAACGCGACCGTGCTCGTCGATCGACAACAGTCCGGTCATTCCGGGAATTGCATTCGCGTTGCCGAACTTGCCCGCCTTCAACAATGGAATGATTCGATACGCGTCGAATCCAAACGCGTACAGACGTCCGCGACCGCGAGCTCTTACTGGCCAGTAGCGATTCAGTGCTGTACGCAGATCCGTTGAAACTGCATCGGGCGAAATCACCCACGGCATGTCTGGGAAGATCACGCCATCGATGTCACTGTTGGCCTGAGCATCGGGTTCGAAGATATCGGACGTCGCGTAAACCGGAAGATCATCTGCGAGGTAAAACCGCAGAGCAGGGCGGAGCGATCTGCCTTGCGCGGGGAAGGCTCCTAAGAATACGAACTGCGCATCGCCGCGACGTCGCGGCTCGAACTCGAAGCGCTGACCGAGCACGGAAGTCAGTGCATTCGCGCGTGCCCGACTTTCGTCAATCAACAGCAGTCGGGCAATGGGATCGGAAAAATCTCGAGACGTAGTGTCGTAGTACTTCACGCCCGCGACGGCACCTCCGGCAGCACGCAGTTCTGATTCGAATGCGCGGTAGAGACGTTGACCCCATTCGTTGTTCGGTAATAGTGCCAGGCCTCGCGTGCGTCCATCTGCGACGATCCGATGTGCTACCTGCCGTGCTTCCTCTTCAGGATCCAGTGCGAACTGAAAAAGCATTGGAGGCGCCTGAGCCCCCTCGGGGGTTTGATTCAGTGCCAGCGTGAGGACCGAAACGTTTTGTGAAACGCCGAGCGCTGCAACGTCTTCTTTCAACAATGGACCAACGACAAATTGCGCGCCTTCGCTGATTGCGCGCTGATAAGCAGTGGTGGCGCCGAGTGCAGCTGTGTCGTAGACGTTGACCTGAGGGCGACGTGCAGGATCCTGTTGGAGCAAGGCAGCGAAGAACCCATCGCGTACCGCGACCCCTGCTGCTTGCGTTCGTCCCGACAAAGGCAATACAAGCGCAACCTGCGGTGGATATTCGAGGCCCACGCCGAGCTCTGGAAGAATTTCTTCGTTCAGAAATCCATTCGCAGGATGACCGGGATAGCGGTTGCGCCAGCTTGCTACGTCGTTCTTCGCAGTGAAGGGATTGCGGGCTGCCGTGAGCGCCACGCTACCCAGATCGAGCCAGCCAGTAAGGATCGTGCTGCTGCCTGCCGGTGCTTTGAAATCAGCGTTGCCCGATGCACTCTGCTGCAGTCCTTCCCAAATGAGCCGTTGATTCGCGCGAATCTCCTGTGGCGTGTTCAGCAGTCGCTCGCGCTCTAACGCCGTCGTAACGCCTGCTGCAGGTCTGTTGAGCGCGAACTGCGCACGCGCTCGCAACGACAGAATGTCTGCTGCGTTTTCGCGTGGTAACGGTTGCGGAATGCGATCCAACTCTGCGAGTGCTTTGGCAGGGTTTTTGGATTGCAGCGCGAGCTCCGCCGCGATCTGCGAACGGGTCGCTGCATCCTGGCTTGGCAACGAAGTGCTCAGTTGAGCAAGCGTTGCATTCACCTTCTCTGGCGCACCGGCGAGCAGATATTCCTTCGCCGCGCGCAGCAGTAGCCGATCGCGCAATTCCTTCGGTGACTGCGCCGCGAGATGCTCGTAAGCCTGCGCAGCTTCCTCGTAGTGCCCGTCACGTGCGAGCTTTTCGGCCTGCGCCAATTGGCGATCCACGCCAGGTTGCTCGGGTTGAGATGCCGGCATCGTGCACGAGGCAATTCCAAACATGAGCAACGCACAAGCCACGCAGTTACGCAGAGCGCGCGTTGCGCGGAGCATCACCGTCGCGAGCTGTTCGCGCGCTCGATCAGGGGGTGTGAGAGAAGCGGTTGCTGGCATGGACTGCGGGTCTGAAGCGTGAGGGAAGGCTTTGAAGTCTACCTTTTATAAGCCGTCGTCTCTAATGCGAAGAATGCGTCAGAGTCGGAAAAGCTCCGTCCTTCTCGCGACGCGCGCTGGCACTCGAATGCAAGGACAGGCAAAGTGAGTGAAACCTACAATCGATTGAGCATAGCCTTCTCGTGTCTGCTGACTCGCAATTCGCCTCCACCCTCTCAGGCCGCGTGTTCGTGGTCGCGACGCCTATCGGCAATCTGGGTGATCTGAGTCCGCGTGCACGTGAAGTGCTCTCGCAGGTTTCGCTCATTGCTGCCGAGGACACACGGCATACACGACAGTTGCTGCAGTCATTCGGGATCTCGACGCCGCTGACTTCATTACACGAGCACAACGAAGCCGCGAAATCGGCTGAGTTGCTCGATCGCGTGGCTCGTGGCGAATCGCTTGCGTTGGTGTCGGATGCCGGAACGCCGCTCATCAGTGATCCGGGATTCAATCTTGTTGCCGCTGCGCGCGCGCGAAATCTCATCGTTATCGCGATACCCGGCCCGTGTGCCGCGATCGCCGCATTGTCAGTGGCTGGTCTTCCTACCGATCGATTCGTTTTCGAAGGATTCCTGCCGACAAAGGCAGCTGCACGTCGTTCGCATGTTGAATCCTTGATCCATGAGCACCGCTCGCTGGTGTTCTATGAAGCGCCTCATCGAGTTCGCGAAGTCCTCGCGGATCTCGCATCGGTGTTGGGTGGCGAGCGCACCGCAAGCGTCAGTCGCGAGCTCACCAAACGTTTCGAAACGACTTACAACGGCACCTTGCAACAGCTCGCGGATGTCGCATCGCGCGATGAAGACATGTCTCGTGGAGAGATCGTGATCGTCGTTGCGGGTGCGGAAAAAACGGCCTCTGAAGCATTAGCGCTCGATGCGGAGCAACTGTTACGTGCACTGCTGGATGAGCTTTCGCCCGCTCAGGCCGCGAAAGTGACTGCTCGCATCACGGGCGCCAAACGCGCAGATCTATACGCACTCGCGTTGCGACTCAGCGGCAAGCAGGAGTAGTTCTGAACCCTGAGCATTTCCTTTTTTGCCGCCGGTCTTTCGCATATTTATTGCTTGCTTAACGAACAGCGCGCCCCCACCATCCGCGCCGGAGTCGGCCAGACAACCGCTGCGCGCAAGCGTGGAGGAAAGTCCGGGCTCCCAGGGCAAGGCGCCAGGTAACGCCTGGGGGACGTGAGTCCACGGAAAGTGCAACAGAAAACAAACCGCCAAACCTCCTCACGGAGGCGGTAAGGGTGAAATGGTGCGGTAAGAGCGCACCGCGCCGGTGGTAACACTCGGTGGCATGGCAAACCCCGCCTGGAGCAAGACCAAATAGGGAAGCACGCAGTTTTCGAGTCTCGTACTCGATGCTGCACACATGGCCCATGCAGGCTTCCGGGTAGGTCGCTTGAGGTACGCGGCGACGCGTATCCCAGATGAATGGTTGTCCTCGACAAAACCCGGCTTATCGGCCGACTCCTCTAATTCAAAGTACCGGTTCCAGCCAACTTGGCCTCTCCCGCTTGGCGGGAGAGGGTTGGGCTAGGGCCCTTCCTCTTTTCAATCAGCCCGGCTCGGATGACCCATCTCGCCGCAAGCTGACCGTGTCTGGCTGAACCCGTTTCCAGTCCACCGTCTTTCGCCATAGACGAAGCCTCCGAACTGAGTCTCCAGCAGGCTTCAGCTTTTCTAAACGTTGATGGCAGATGGATTCCGGCGTGTCCGATCCGTTCATTAGCTTCTTGTATACGGATCACCGACAGCTGCCCGCCACAAACCGACCTTCTTCTGCCCCAGCCCAGCCTCAATTGCGCCCCAACGGTGCGCGCTTTTGCGCAGAGCCTTGATCCGAGCGTCGAGCGATGAAGGTCGCCGTGATCTGCAAAGGCATGCGTTCCTACATCAACAAGTGCACTTAACTCACTGATTTCGATTGCACAGCATCAGCGAGTGTCTGACGCCTTTTTACGGGCACGCCTAAGTCCCTGTCACTAAACGGGAAATCGCGCAGATTTTTTTGACTTGCGCGTCCGGCGCTACCTATAGTCGCGGCGCGGTGGGATTTAGTGGGAAATGGTGGTTTGAAGGGGCGCGCCGGGGCGGCCCGTGGTTGGATTTGGCAGCAAACGATGTTCCGCGGTGCAAACAAGGTGACGCTCGACGCGAAAGGGCGGTTGGCCATGCCGACCCGCTATCGCGAACGCATCGTTGAGCGCTCGAATGGCCGTCTGATCGCGACCGTTGACCGTGCGGATCGCTGTCTCCTTATCTATCCACTGCCCGAGTGGGAGGAGATCGAACTGAAACTGCGTCGGCTTCCTACCCTCAATCCCGTCGCGCGCCGCTTGCAGCGTTTGATGATTGGTCACGCGACCGATCTCGAGCTCGACAACAGCGGTCGCATCCTTTTGCCGCCGAGCCTGCGCGAGTACGCAGCTTTGAGCCGCAGCGCGATGTTGATCGGCCAGGGCAACCGCTTTGAGTTGTGGGATGAGGCGTTGTGGAACGCGAATCGCGATCAGTGGCTGAAGGTGGACGAGACAGCGGAAGAGCTGCCACCCGAGCTAGCGACGCTTTCGATCTGAGGCATGGCTGTGTTCGAGCACACGCCGGTGCTTCTGCAGGAAGTGCTGACGGCGCTACAGGTGCGTGAAGGCGGTCGCTACCTCGATGCCACGTTCGGTCGAGGCGGTCATACGGCGGCGATGCTCGAACGCATTGGAGCGGACGGATGTGTGGTGTCCATCGATCGTGATCCGCAGGCGATTCGCGCAGGTCACGAACGATTCGGCAGTGACGCTCTGGCGACAGGGCGATTGAAGTTGGTCGAGAGCCCTTTCTCGCGGCTCGCGCAGGTCGCGACGGAGATGGGGATGGCTGGGGGATTCGATGGTGTGCTGCTCGATCTCGGCGTTTCTTCTCCGCAGCTCGATGATGCCGCGCGTGGTTTCAGCTTTGCGCAGGACGGACCGCTCGACATGCGCATGAACAACAGCGCTGGTATGACTGCTGCTGACTGGCTCGCGAAAGCGCCAGAGCATGAGATTGCCCGCGTCATCCGCGAGTACGGTGAGGAGCGATTCGCAAAACGCGTAGCTCGCGCCATCGTGAATGCGCGTCACGCCCGACCCATCACTCGCACGCTCGAGCTCGCACAGATTGTCGCGAGCGCAATCCCAACGAGAGAGCCTGGCAAGCATCCGGCCACTCGTACGTTCCAGGCCATTCGTGTGCAGGTGAATCAGGAATTCGAAGAGATCGATCAGGCACTGAACGGATCGCTCGCGGTGCTCGCAGATGGCGGCCGGCTGTGCGTAATCAGTTTTCATTCGCTTGAAGACGGTCGCGTCAAGCGCTTCATGCAGCAACACTCGACTGAGGATCCGGTCTATGCGGGTCTTCCGGATATTCCCGCGCATGCACGTCCGAAGCTGCGCCGTGTCGGTCGTGCGATCCATCCCTCCGAATCTGAAGTGCAGGCCAACCCACGATCACGCAGCGCCATTCTGCGAGTCGCAGAAAGAGTGGCCGCATGAACGCGTTGAGCAAATGGTCGATGCCACTGCTCTGGTGTCTGTTGCTGGTCTCCGCCGTGGGCGTCGTGTGGACGCGCCACGAGACGCGAAGTCTGTTCGTGCAGTTGCAATCGCTCAATGCGCAGCGTGACGCCCTCGATATCGAGTGGGGTCAGTTGAAGATCGAGCAGAGCGCATGGGCGACCCACGGTCGAGTGGAGCAGACGGCGCGAACCGGTTTGAAGATGGTGATTCCGAAAGCAGAAGAGGTGCGAATCGTGCAGCCCTGAGGCGCACGTGACGATCCCATGATTCGTACCGATAACAACAAGGCATTTTCACCGGAGCAGTACAGCGCGCGCCTGCGCGTTGTGGCCGGCATGCTGTTGTTGATCGCCGGAGCGCTTGTCGCGCGTGCAGTGGATCTGCAAGTGCTCGATGACGGCTTTCTCGAAGGGCAGGGCGATGCGCGTTTCACTCGCGTTGCCAAACTCTCTGCAATCCGCGGTGCCATTTACGATCGCAACGGCGAGGCGCTCGCCGCGAGCATGCCCGTCGATACGGTGTGGGCCTCGCCACGCGAGGTGATGAAATCCTCCGATCAGATTCCGCGCCTTGCCGAAGCGCTCAATCGCGATCCGAAGTGGCTGACGCAAGTGCTCACCAGCAATCTCGAGCGCGACTTCGTTTATCTCGTGCGACACATGCGGCCGAGCGATGCAGCTCAGGTTGCGGCACTCAAGATTCCCGGCATTTATCAGCTGCGCGAATATCAGCGCTTCTATCCTGCCGGTGAAGTGACGGGTCATCTGCTCGGCTTCACCAAGAAGTACGAAGACATCGGTCAGGAAGGCCTGGAGTTGGCGTACGACCGTTGGCTGGGCGCAGAACCGGGTGCCAAGCGCGTCATTCAGGATCGCTACGGTCGCACCGTCGAAGACATCGAGAGCATTCGCGCGCCGCGGCCGGGAAGCGATCTCGTCACGAGCATCGATCTGCGCATTCAATATCTTGCGTATCGCGAGCTGAAAGCGGCGGTGCAGCAGTACGAGGCGAAGGCCGGCTCGATGATCGTGATCGATGTCGACACGGGTGAAGTGCTCGCGATGGTGAATCAGCCGTCGTACAACCCGAACGATCGCGACCAGGTGGCAGCCTCGCGTTATCGCAATCGTTCAGCGACGGATATTTTCGAGCCGGGCTCGAGCATCAAACCGTTCGTCGCGGCGGCTGGTATTGCTTCGGGTCGCTTTCACGCGGACACCATCATCGACACGACAGAGCCGGTGCGTGTGGGTGTGAAGCTCATTCAGGATCACGGCGGGAAGCCGCTCGGCCCGATCTCACTCACGACGGTGCTCGCGAAGTCGAGCAACGTGGGTATGGCGAAGATGGCGCTCACGCTTTCGCCCAAGTCGATGTACGACATGCTCGAGGCATTCGGTTTTGGCCAGGTTTCTGGTAGCGGCTATCCCGGTGAATCGGCAGGCTTGCTCAACGATCCTTCTCACTGGAGTCGGATTGGTCAGGCAACCATGGCCTACGGCTACGGACTTTCGGTGACTCCGCTGCAGCTCGCGCATGCCTACGCCACGCTGGGCGCTGGAGGAATCAGTCGGCCTATCACGCTGCGACGCATCGAGGGTCCCGTGCAAGGGCAGCGCGTCATCGATCAGCATCTCGCGCGCGAATTGCTGGACATGATGGAGAGCGTCGTTTCGCAAGATGGCACGGGCAAGAGTGCCGCCTTGGCGGGCTATCGAGTGGCTGGAAAAACCGGAACTGCAAAAGTCGCAGAGGCGGGCGGGTATTCAGTCGATCGTTACAAGGCGACGTTCGGCGGTGTAGTGCCCGCAAGTCATCCGCGGCTCGCTGCAATCGTCGTGATCGACGAGCCCGGTGGTCGGCTCTACTACGGTGGTGACGTCGCTGCGCCCGTGTTCTCGAACGTGATGGCCGGTGCCTTACGTTTGCTCGGTGTGCCGCCCGATGGTTTGGATCAGTTGCCCAACGCAACGCTGGTTCAAGCGAGTCGCGGACCGCGATGAGCATGATCAATGCAGCACTCACCAGACAAAGCGCTGTGAACGTCACGGATACACGGTTGCTTCCAAAGAACCTGCGCGATGTGCTCGCGGGTCTGGTCGCGTTCGAGGTGCCTGACGTCGAGATCACCGATCTCACTTTGGATAGTCGGCGAGTCACTCCTGGCGCTGCGTTCGTCGCATTGCCCGGTCTGCGAACGCATGGCGTGGGATTTGCCGCACAAGCGATCACTGCAGGTGCAAACGTGATTCTGTGGCAGCCCGCTCCCGGAGCGCAGTTGCCCGTGCTTCCTGCTCGCGTCGTTGCTGTCGCCGTTCCGAATCTCGCGACCGTGCTGGGTGTGATCGCTGATCGCTTCTTCGATGAACCTTCTGCTGCAATTGCAGTAGCAGGAATTACCGGCACGAATGGCAAGACGACCACTGCCTATGTATTGGCGTCAGTGCTGAGTCATCTGGGTCATTCCGCGGCTTACGCTGGAACGCTGGGATTCGGCCCTGTTGATGCAATCAAGGCAGGTACGCATACGACACCTGACTGCATCACCGTGCATCGTCAGACGGCGGAACTGCGCGATGCGGGTGTGAGTCATCTCGGGATGGAGATCTCCTCGCATGCCCTGGATCAGGAACGCATCGCGGGGCTGCGCATCGACACTGCGGTGTTCACGAATCTCACTCACGATCATCTCGACTACCACGGCACATTCGCAGCTTACGGCGCCGCCAAGGCGCGATTGTTCGCATGGCCCGGACTCAAGCACGCGGTGATCAATATCGAAGATGCGTTCGGGCGTGAGCTTGCTGCGAATTATCGAGGCGACGGTCTCGTCGTGTGTGGTCGTGCTCGTGCGAACGTCGATTCGTTCAAGGCATCACACGTCATCTGCCGCGATGTGCGACGCACTGCGACGGGCCTGGTTCTCGAGATCGCCGGAAGCTGGGGTGAAGCGACGTTGCCTTCGCGTTTCGTCGGCGATTTCAATGTCGACAATCTGCTCGCCGTTCTCGCCGTGCTGCTCGGCTGGGGCTACTCGCTCGAACGTGCAAGCGCTGCGCTGGCCGAGTGTTCTCCTCCGCCAGGCCGAATGGAAACGTTCACTGCGCCGGGTCAGCCACTCGCGATCGTCGATTACGCGCACACACCCGATGCTCTGGAGAAAGCGTTGCACGCGACGCGCGCTCACTGTGCCGGTCGACTGATCTGCGTGTTCGGCTGTGGTGGCGATCGTGATGCGCGCAAACGTCCGATCATGGGTGAGATCGCCGAGCGATTGAGCGATGCAGTGATCATCACGGACGACAACCCGCGCACCGAGGATGGCGATGCCATCGTGGCCGGCATTGTAGAAGGATTGAAGCATCCACAGAGCGTGACGGTGGAGCGCGACCGCGCTCGCGCCATTGAAACTGCCCTTCGCAACGCACAGGCGGGTGATGCGGTGCTGATCGCAGGCAAAGGTCACGAGGACTATCAAATCATCGGTCTTGAGACGCGCCACTTCAGCGATCGTGAAGTGGTTCAAGCCGCACTCAGGAGGCAAGCATTATGAAGCGCGACCTCAATGAGTTGGTCAAGGTGACGGGTGGTGAGCTCGTAGGCAGTAACTGCGAGTTCTCGAGCGTGTCGACCGACAGTCGCACGCTGAAGCATGGCGCTTTGTTCGTGGCGCTCACGGGCCCGAGTTTCGATGGTCACGATTTTGTGTCGGCCGCACGCGAACGCGGAGCGATTGCTGCTCTCGTTCAGCAGCGCGTCGCCGTTGATCTGCCGCAGGTCGTCGTGCCGGATTCGCTCGCCGCATTGTCAGTGTTCGCGCGTGAATGGCGCCGGCAGTTTCAAATCCCGGTGATCGGCGTCACGGGCAGTAACGGCAAGACGACGACGAAAGAACTGATCGGCGCGATCCTCACGCGTTTGGGTGCTTGCCTGATCACGCGCGGCAACTTGAACAATCACATCGGCGTGCCGCTCATGCTGATGGAGCTCGATTCGAGTCATCGCTACGCAGTGATTGAAATGGGTGCCAATCACCAACTGGAGATTGCCCATCTTGCGAGTCTCGCCGAACCGAGCATCGGTATCGTGACCAACGCAGGCGCCGCACATCTCGAAGGCTTCGGCAGTTTGGAAGGCGTTGCAGTGGGTAAGGGCGAAATGTTTACGGCGCTGCCTGCCGATGGTGTCGCAGTAGTCAATGCAGATGACGCATATGCCACGATGTGGCTGGAATCGCGCTCGGCAGAGCGTGCACTGACATTCGGGATCGAGCAGTCGGCCGATTTTGCTGCTCACAAAGTGCAATCGCTCAGCGATGCGAATGGATTCCGAATCGACTTCGACCTGGTCACCCCCGCGGGCACTCGCCCCGCGACGCTGGCTTTAGCCGGTCTTCACAACCTGCGCAATGCGCTGGGTGCAGCAGCAGTCGCATTCGCTGCAGGCGCAACACTCGATCAAATCGTCGATGGACTCGCGGCGATGCGTCCGGTCTCGGGTCGGCTCGAACTCAAGCCTGCCATCAACGGCGCATTCCTCGTGGATGACTCTTACAACGCAAACCCGAGTTCGGTGAAAGCAGGGCTCGATGCGTTGCAGAGCTTCAGTGGCAAGCGCTGGTTGATTCTCGGCGACATGCTCGAACTCGGGGAAAGCGCGGATGAGTTGCACGCTGAAGTGGGTCGCTACGCGCGACAGTCGGGAATCGAAAGATTGTTGGCTGTCGGTAAGCACGCGCACTTTGCGGTCGAAGCCTTCGGTCGGAATGCACAGTGGTTCAAAGATACCGATGCACTGATCAATGAAGCGCGGGGCGCGCTCGTCACGGGCATCGCTGTGCTGATCAAAGGCTCGCGGGCGAATCGCCTCGAGCGTGTCTCGGCTGCATTGTCGGCATCATCTTCAAAAGCAGCCAACGGGCATTAACGGAAAACAAGAAGAACAGAATGCTCCTCTACCTCTCGCACTATCTGAGCGAATGGCATTCCGGGTTCCGGGTATTCCAGTACCTGACGCTGCGCGCGATTCTGGCGGCGCTCACCGCATTGGCCATTTCATTCATGGTCGGGCCATGGACGATCCGCAAGTTGTCGAGCCGACAGATCGGACAGCGCGTTCGCGACGATGGTCCGAAGTCGCATCTGCCGAAGGCCGGCACGCCAACCATGGGTGGTGCGCTCATCATCGTTGCCATCGGCGCGAGCACGGTGTTGTGGGCTGACATGAGCAACCGTTTTGTGCTGATCACGCTCGCCGTGACGCTTGCGTTCGGCTTGATCGGCTTCTGGGACGATTATCTCAAGCTGGTGGTGGGCAACAGCCGCGGCCTGATCGCACGTTACAAATACTTCTGGCAGACGGTTGCGGGTCTGGGTTGTGCGTTCGCGCTCTATTACACGCACAAGGCTCCCGCCGAAATCTCACTGTACGTTCCATTCTTCAAGACCGTGATGATTCCGCTCGGTGCCGGATACATCGCGCTCACTTACTTCGTGGTCGTCGGTGCAAGCAATGCAGTCAATCTCACCGACGGCTTGGATGGTCTCGCGATCATGCCTGCGGTTCTGGTTGGTGGCGCATTGGGAGTCTTCGCGTATGCAACAGGCAATACGGTGTTCTCGGGTTATCTCGGCATTCCATTCATCGAGGGCACCGGTGAAATACTGGTGTTCTGCTCGACGCTGGTCGGTGCTGGACTCGGGTTCCTCTGGTTCAACACATATCCGGCTCAAGTGTTCATGGGTGATATCGGCGCTCTCGCGCTCGGTGCGGCACTAGGCGTCGTCGGCGTCATCGTTCGGCAGGAAATCGTGTTGTTCATCATGTGCGGCGTGTTCGTGATGGAAACGGTTTCGGTGATGCTGCAGGTGGCGTCATTCAAGCTCACGGGCAAACGCATTTTCCGCATGGCACCCATTCACCATCATTTCGAGCTCAAGGGCTGGGCCGAGCCGAAAGTGATCGTGCGCTTCTGGATCATCTCCGTGATCCTGGTGCTGGTCGGCCTCGCAACGTTGAAGGTCAGATAACGGTGGCACCGCAGGTACATACACATCCCGCGGTTCGCCCGCTTGCCGGACGCAGTGTCGTCGTCGGCTTGGGTCGCACAGGCTTGTCGTGTGCGCGTTACCTGCGTTCGCGAAATGTTTCCTTCGCAGTCACGGACAGCCGCGCCGCGCCGCCAGAGCTGCCAGCGTTGAAAGAGATCGCTCCAGACGCGGAAATTTCGGTCGGACGTTTCGATGAGCGCTTGCTCGATGGAGCCACGCAGGTCATCGCTTCACCGGGTGTGTCGTTGAACGAGCCGTTCATGTTGGCAGCTGCGCGACGCGGCCTGCCTATCATCGGGGACATCGAACTCTTCGCGCGCGAAGCACGCGCTCCGATCGCGGCG
>JBJMWN010000044.1:0-30693 GCA_045810085.1 Povalibacter sp.
AACACCCGATAACAGAGCGCCGTCATGGCGACGATCAGTCCAGCGCGAATCAGGACATCGAGAAGCCGGGAGGAGATGCTGTCTGCGATTTCCTCGTTCGCGGGCGAAGGCGTCTTCAGTCGCGTGTTCATTCGCGTTTTCCTTTCGCTGTATCCCACTGAGCGGGCCGGAGCCTACTCCTTGGGTCTGGTGCCCAACAGCTGCGGTTCTACGCTAAGTCGTGAGGGCACGCTGGAACACCCACGCTACTCATGCGAAGCGAACATGCGCCTGCGCCTCTCGCGAACCACACCTTTGATTGATGTGCGATGTCGCACGGTTTCTGAATCGCAGGGCATCGTTCGCCTGCGCGTTGCTCATCAACTCGAAACGAGAATTCAGATCTACCAACGTGACGTCAGAGGATCCTTCGGTCTGCACGAAGGATCCTCTCGACGCAGCTCAGCTTCGTGATCTCTGTACAATAAATCTGTTCTCGTTAAATTCTCCGAACTGCCTCATTTTTCCGCGCCGACGACTGCAACCTCCACACGGCGATTCTGCGCACGACCTTCCTCTGTGCTGTTGTCGCCAATCGGATGGTCTGGCCCTGCACCATTGACCTCGAATTTTTGAGGATCGGCACCGACACTGACCAGATGGTCACGGACCGCTTCCGCTCGGTGAAGCGAAAGCGCCGCATTCCTGTCTGCGCCGCCTACGTTGTCGGTGTAGCCAGTGATCTTCACGTGCTCTGCGCTGCTCAGCGCCGCCTGGGCTTGCTGGCGATACTCGTCGATCTTTTGCTTGCCCTCCGGCTTCAGCTCTGCCTTGCCCAAATCAAACAGCGCTGCTTCGGGAAAAATCATCACGTTCGCTGCAGCCAACGCAGACACGCCGACAGTCGTGGATGCTGTCGCTGATCCTCCCGCGCCCGACGCGGTGATCGTGTATTGCGTATCACTCAGCGGACAGACTTCCTTGGTCCCGCTGGCTTCGACCTTTCCCACTTGCTGGTCGATCGTGACCTCGGAAGCATCTTTGGACGACCAGGTCAGGGTCGCGCATTGACCGTGCTCAACAGAGGCTGGATTCGCCGATAGGGAAGCTGTCGGGGAAGCCGTGGGCGCAGTCTTGGAACAGGCTGCCAGCAACAAACAGATAACGACGACATATCTCATGGTTTTCTCCTTTTCTCAGGACCTGGTGGTGTCAACGCAATCCGAGGCGTGCCGTGGTCGCTGAGTTATTTCTTGTCCGTACGTCTCGCAAAAAGTTCGTGCGAATCGTGCGCTGATGACAAGTGATGTCAATTGCGACTGCGGGCAACAATGCCGGAACGTAGGCTCGTGGATGCGCCATTGATTGAGCAACAGTTGTGCACGAATGCTCGCGGGAGATTGACGCCGTACAACGTCCCGCTCGTTGCATTCCGCGAATCGACCTTTGCTCGAACGGGCAGCGTGCAGTCGTAATCCTCGATCGGTTTATCGCGCGCCGAAGATGCTTCCTGCTCGGGTGACTTCAAATGTCCCGAGCTTCCGTCGTTCAGTCACGCTCGAACTGCGGACTGTCCAGGTGAACGGAAAGCGGCTCTCAGTGGAAAGCGGCGTGTTGCTTGAAGGTCGGTGCTGGCGGATGACTCAGAGCGTGTGAATTGTTACCCGCGTGATGTTTGGAACTCGAGACGGGCGGATGGCTCAACTCAATTGAGTTGAGCTCCTCTTCGAGCTTTGCGATTTCAGTTCGCACCGGCTCGATCTTCTCCTGCGGTATGTGCTGTATGCATTCACCCAGGTCCAGAGCCTCGACATCACCCAGCTTGCGAGCAAGGCGTTCGTAGGCATTCGCTGCTGCGCGATGCGATTTCGCCGTCTCGGACGGTTGGAACGCCGCGGCCGTCGCCGCGGCAATGGCGGTAAGAATGCTGAATATGATCGCCGGTATCGCGACGCTGGCAACTGCAGACAGGGCACTAAGCGCGGCGAGCACCGCAATACTCCATGCCAGCGGAGCCGCCGACCTTTGCCAGAAAACCGCGATCGCATCGTGGGTTCGGGCACGTTCATCGCACAACTCACGGCGTTGTCGGACCCGCGTCGCTGCCCATTCCCATTTTGGGTGCGGTGCACCGTCGCTCGCAGGGGCACTGATCACTGCGAGCGGACCCGATGACGAGAGATTTCCCAACATTGCGCTCTGCGGTTCCATGCGACACCTGGCGTTTGTGACTGGCACGATGAATGCCCCAAGATGCTGCCTGCACGCCACGGTTGTATATACCGAAAGGGGGCAATATTTGCCGCTGAAGCACTTAGCCGGGTGCCCCCGGCAAACTCAGGAACTAGCGGCTCGGGTTTGTAAGCCGGAAGAGGCTTTGCGCGTTATCGAAGAGAATTTTCTTCTTCTCGCTTTCGTTCAGGCCCAAATGTTCGAACGCGCGTGCATTTTGATCGACCGAATATTGCGGATAGTCCGAGCCGAACAGGACGTGATCCACACCGACATTGCGGATCGTCCAGACGAACTCGTCCTCGATTGGCGAACCTCCGACGAGTACGACGGTCGCCGAAATATCGAAATAGATGTTATCGGCAAATAAACCTTGAGCAGTTCGTGCCGCTTTGAGGATGTTCCAGAAACGGAAGTTCATCCCACCCAGATGCGCAAAGATGAACTTCGTCTCGGGCGCGCCGAGCGCGAGGTTGAACAGCTTTTCGCAATCGCCGGGCAGAATGCTCGCGTTGTCGAACAGCACGATCACGTTCAGCCGCCCCGCGCGCTGAACGAGTTGCAGCACGCGTGGATCGGCTGCATCGAATTTCTGCGTATGAGGGTGCAGCTTCAGAACCTTGACGCCGAGCGCTGCAACTCGCTCCAACTCGGTGATGGCCGCTGCCCCGTCGTAAGGATGAACCGTTGCGATCGGCATCAGCTTCGGGTGCTTGGCCACGAGCGCAAGCAATGCGTCATTGTTCTTTCGTATCTCTTCGGGCTTGCCTTGCAGCGCCTGGTTGGGTCCGCCAAACCACATCACACCGGAGCCGGTGACTTCCCGTCCGGTCGACTTCAATTGCGCCTCATACTCTTGAAGCGAGGACTCGCCCTTCCAGAGATGAACATGAAGATCGAAGACCGGAGTCTGTGCGTGGGCGACAGACACGATCAGCGTCAGGGCCAGAACAATCACTTGCTTCAGCATGGATGATCAATCCTCAACATCGCGGTGTCAGGTGAGCTCACATCGAAGAGTCCAGTCGCTAGCTCGGATGCCTTTCACTCGCAAGGTGATGGGGTGGGCCACCGCAGCGACTCGGACCTCCCGATTCGCGGAGACCTTCGCGAACTACGCCTGACTCCGATCAACGCATCCGGCCGGATGCGAGCATGATGCTATCAAAGCCGTGGTGTGCCTGTTCTGGGACATTGCACACCTGTAACTCTATGGAGCTCGTTGCGAAATCCAACTCCGCGAATGCGCATCTAATATCGTGTTCATCGATGGCAGGCGACGGAAACCGCCGGGCTCCCACTCTGTAGGAACTGCAGTTCCGCAGCGATGCGATAAGGAACAGGCCGCCAGGGGCAAGCAGGCTTGCGATGTTGCTCACATACCGAAACCACTCGGCATTGTCTGCTGTTGCGCTGTCAGCGCAGTAGCAACTCACAACGCAATCGTACCGGCGCGAGTACTTCAGTCCGAGCGGATGGCGCAGACGGGCATCGCCAGATAATCGCAGGGTGAGTCGTTCGCGCGTCAACTGCTCGCGTGCGTCGATCTCGGCTGCAGAGGGGCTGCGGATTCCTTCATACCTGAGCACCTCTCGCGTAAATTCGCGCCACTCGAACGCACCGGGTTCCGCCACACACCACTGACGCACGGCTTCCAGATTGGCGGGCAACAAATCGGCTACGTGGATCTGCGCCACGCGGGGTGCGAGAGGCAGTACGTGGTGCAGTGTGGGACCCACACCAAATTCCAGAATCGTCGCTGCCGAAGAAAGTTTCTGAGCCTCCCGAACGAGAAAGCGCAGTGTGTGTCGTTCCTCCGACTCGACTTTCGCGTAGTACGTCGCGAGGTACGCTGCGGGATTCCATCGACTGAAGGTTGCCGCTGACGCGCGAGCATCATCGCGGTGCTTCAGCGCGCAGTGCGGTACAGAAGCCATCCGATCCCCAGCAGCACGGCGCACGCTACAAGCTGATCTACCGCAGGCCAGCTCAACGCCTGTCCGCTCAGCAGCGCGATGCCGATGATCGTCGCGCCAAACCAGAACAGTGTCTGCACCTCCACTGCCACGACTCCATGCTGGATAAGAAGTCGCAGGACGAGCCAGTACGCGATGACGCCGAATTGGAAGCCTGCCGCGGACTTAAGGGCATGAGACCAATCAATCTGGCCGTTCTGCCAGACTTTGCCGGCATGAATGAATCCCTGCGCATCACCGACGCCTGACAGCACGGTCAACAGGGCAATCAAAAAGATATTCACGCCGCACGATCCCGAAACTATAACTACGGCAGATGCTGCGAGGACGCTGTATCGCAGTGATGTCGGATCCAGACGGTTGTGTATCAATTGTTTCAGACGACGATGCGCAGCTCGATCCTTGGTCTATGATCGACCCGCTTATGCGCGACCCAGCTACCATTCTTGTTGTGGACGATGACGCGGACGTGCTCGATATGGTCTGCGATTACCTCGCGCAGGAAGGTTTCGCTATATGCGCGGCGGCAAACAGCGAGCAGGCTCGCAAGTCCATGGTCGAGCGTCCCGCGCACCTCGCGATTGTCGATCTGCGGATGCCAGGCGAGGATGGGTTGAGTCTCGCGCGGCATTTCCGCGAACGCTATGCCGTGGCCATCATCATGCTCACCGCCGCAGACCGTGTCATCGACCGCGTAGTCGGACTCGAGGTGGGAGCGGACGACTACATCACCAAGCCGTTCGATCTGCGAGAACTGCTCGCGCGAGTGCGCAGCGTGTTGCGTCGAGCCTCGGCGCCGGGCGCGGCATGTCTGGGTGATGGCCGCGTGCGCTTCGGCCGGTGCGTGCTCGACCTGGGCTCACATCGTCTGTTCGATGACTCAGGGCACGACGTTCCGATCACGGCGATGGAATTCGAGCTGCTGCACGCCTTCGCAAAAAATGAGGGGCGCGTGTTGTCGCGGGATGAGATTCTCGACATGACGCAGCATCGCGAGCGCGACCCGTTCGATCGCAGTGTCGATCTGCACATCACACGGCTGCGCCGCAAGATCGAGTACGACACGGAGAAACCCCAGGCCATCAAGACGATTCGCGGCGCGGGTTACATCTATACACCGCGACCCGCTTCCTGAGCACATCCGAGGCCGCGCCGTGTTGTTACGCTCAGTCAGTCTCACCGGCAAGACGTTACTGTTGATCGCACTTGGAGTCACGTGCGTCATCGCCGTGTCCAGCGCGGCGAGCTACTGGATGATGTTCCAGCAAATGCAGCAGCGCGCCAGCGATCAGCTCAGCCGCTATGTCATCCAGCGAGGGCAGGCGGAGAGCGAGGTTTTCAGGCTCGCGCATGACATGCAGCAGGCAATACGGCGCAGCGTCCTCGCCAGCTATCCGGAATATCGCAACACCGCTACCCTCGCCCGCTTCGAACGCCTGTTCACTCGCTATCCCGACGGGACCATTCGCAGCCGACGCGAAACTATTCAGGGGCATGAGTCCGTCAGCGGCTGGATTCACCGCGACACGCCAGTCGATCCGGAGTTGCGACAGCGAATGGTGCTCTTCCACGACATCGCCGAGCAGTTCAAGCCTGCTGCGCTAATGAGGTTCAGTGATATTTACTTCACCGCGCCCGAACAGATCAACATCGGTACGGACCCACCAGGAGTTCCGTTGTGGGCAATGACAGTCGCGGCGGACTTTCCACAGAACGCCGAAGACTGGGTCTCCAGCGCGAATCGCGAACGCAATCCGACGCGGCAGACCGTGTACCAGCAGATGATCCTGGATCCGGTGTGGAAGAAGTTGATGTCTGGAGTCGCCACACCGATCGATCTCGATGGACGGCACATCGGGACCATTCACAATGACCTCTTCCTGGACGAAATGGTCGAGCATCTGCTGCGCGCCGATTTTCCGAATGCAGAGCATTGCGTGCTGATGGCCGACGGTTCTCTGGTGGCGCACACCGGCAAGATGCCCGACATCATCGCGGCGAACGGCAAGTACCGTATCGAAGACAGCGGCGACGCGAGGCTCATCGCGCTATGGCACACGATCCAGGAAAATCATCGTGTACCTGTGTCCAGCTACCACGCCGCCACGGACGACTACTTCGCCGTCAGCCGCATCGAGGGGCCAGGCTGGTACTTCGCATCGAGCGTGCCAGGCCGCATCGTGCGTGCAGAGGCGTTCAAGGCAAGCCAATGGGTGCTATGGCCCGGTCTGCTCTCGCTGATGCTGTTACTCGGAATACTTGCAGTCATCATGCGTCGTCAGATCGCGCTACCACTCGGCCAACTGACCAGAGCAGCCGAGCGCGTCGCCTGCGGTGAAATGCAGATCGAGATTCCGATCCAGCGCCGCGACGAACTCGGGCGCCTTGCCACCGCCTTCAATGAAATGACACGACGTGTAGCCGAGCGCGACAGGGCATTGCGCAAGGAAAAGGACGAGTTGCAGGACGCAATGCGAACACTGCGCGACAACGAAGCAGAGATTCTTCGCCAGCAGGAAGCATTACTGCAGGGCGAGAAACTCGCGTCGATGGGTTCTCTGCTCGCCGGAGTCGCCCACGAACTCAATAACCCGCTCTCCGTCGTTGCCGGACGCGCCATGATGCTGGAAAGCGCCGCTGTCGATGAAGTGACGCGAACGGGTGCACGCAAAATTCGCACCGCTGCGGAGCGCTGCGAACGAATCGTTCGCACCTTTCTAGCAATGGCTCGTCAGCGTCAACAGCAAAGGATCGCAGTCAGGCTGCACGACATCATCGAAGCTTCGCTGGACGTACTGGAGTACAACCTGGAAACGAGCGGCGTATCAGTTGAGTACGAGCCGAACCTCGACATTCCGGAATTGCTGGCGGATGCCGATCAGCTCCATCAGGTGTTCATCAACCTGTTCGTCAATGCGCAGCAAGCCATGAGCAATTCGACGAGCCCGCGCGTGCTTTCCATCAGCACACACTTCCATCGCCACGAGCAGCGTATCGAAGTGCGCGTGTCCGACACAGGACCCGGCATTCCGGCGGAGATCCGCGGCCGGATTTTTGATCCGTTCTTTACGACCAAGCCCACCGGCGCCGGCACCGGCGTCGGATTGTCGGTCGCACTGGGCCTCGTGCAAGCGCATACAGGTACGCTCACTGTCGAATGCCCCACGACGGGCGGCACCGTCTTTATCGTGGTGCTGCCACTGATCGTCCCAACGGGGACAGCTTGAAGTAGCCCCCTTCTGGGATTGCTCGCAGGACTGGACGCAAATCTCTATCAGGGCGTGTACCAGATTGGAGATGTGTAAGCCCGCTCTTGGGTTGTCATCGGCACTCCAGCGGGCGCCTGAACCTCGAAGCGTTTGGCGTCGTACGCAGTCCAGCGCGGCGTTGGGATTTCGATGACGCGTGCGTAGTAGACAGCCCGCAGCGATGAGTCGAACTCTGGATCCTTCCACACCGTGATCAGTTCAGAAGAGCCGATGGTGTTGGTCCACGTCGCATTCGCGACATCCACCGTGCTGCCCACCGCAGGCAGCTTGCCGTCCGCGCCGGCCTTGCGATTGTCCGACCAGGCAACGTCATAGATCTTTTCCTGGCGAGCACCTTTGGCATCGACCCAACCCTTGATGATCTGGATTCTGTCGAGATTTCCGCTCAGTGGGTCTTTCATTGCGGCGACGAGGAAGCTCGGCGATTTGCCGCTCGGTGCGGTTCGCAAGTCGCCGCCCATCGGAACACCCTTTGCGTAACCTGCCTCAGCGGGTAGCCTCAACTGTGCATCGGCCGCACCAAAATCCCAGCCGCCGAAGAAACGTACGATCATGCGTGGACCGGTAGTCGCGTACGTTTCGCGGCGCTCCATTGCATCGAAGATCGCTTCACGCGTGTTATCGGTCGCCCACACGCCTGCATAGCCCGAAGCCGATTGCGTCCAACCCAGCAGACAGTTCTTGCCGAAGCAGCCGACCGGATGCTCCATGCGCTTTGCATTCGGTTCAGTTCCTGCGTGCTTGCCGAAGAAGTTGTCCTCCTCAGCTGTTGCCAGGCCTGTATGTGTGTCCGTCGAGCCGATCAGGCCGACTTTGTAGGGATTGATGCCGAGCTTGGGTTCGAGTTGCAGCCCGATCTGCAGCGCCGTTCTGATGTATTCGTACTGAAGCATGTTGTTCTGCTTCGGCACGCTCATGTTGAGGTTGAACTTGTCCCATTTCTCATAATTCGCAAACTCATCGGTCGGCGATAGGAAAGGATGCGCTTCGCCATCTCCCTTCATCTGCGTCGCTTCGTAAAGGTGTTCCCACTTCGCGCGCGTCTGAGCGTATTCCTTCGTGATGGGTTTGCCGGTGAAGGAATCGACCTCCGGAAACATGATGCCGTTAGAGAGATTGCCGTTGTGCGCGATCGCAAGAACGTTGCCGCCGGTTTTGTCTTCGTACGCTTGCAATACCTTCCATAAATCTTTGGGATCGTCGCTCCCCAGCGGCTTGATTGTGGTGTACGGCTCGACCTGTCCTGCCTTCTCGCCGCCATCGCGGAACACGACTACACGATGCAAATTGTTGCCGCCGGTGTTCGAAGTCCACTCGTATCCGATGAAAGCGCTGAAGCGACCCGGTTCGTTATATTGCTCCGCGGCCTTAATGTCCTTCTCCCATGCGGAGCGATACGTCTCGGTTCCGGGCATCGAGGCAAGCACGGGCGGGAATGTGCCTTTGGAGAAACTATCGATCACCTCGGTGGCAACAGCGACGGCGTCCTGCCCGCCTTTTTGAATCATTTCGTACCAGCGCTTGCCGGTGGGATCGGCGAGATAGCTCGGATCACCTGCAAAAAGTTTGGGAAAGAAACCCATGTTGTCGGAGTGATCGGAAACGACAATGAAATCCAATGGCCGGGAGAGCCTCACTTTCATGCCATTCGCCGCTGCAATCTCCTCGCCACGAGCGAAGCGAAAAGCTTCCGCAGGTCCCGTTCGCGCGCCGAAGGCGCCAGCGTCCATCGATGCACCTGTGTGCACGTGCGTATCGCCGAAGAACACCCGAGTCGGAAAGTTACGGCCCGCGTAGGGTGAGTAGCTCTTCTGCTCAGGGAATGAGTCTTTCAGCATCTCCGCCGGGAGAGTCTCTTCCGCGCTGTGAGCCAGACCCGTTAGCGCAATTGCGAGCAGCGCTGTAACGGAAACTGAGATCGTTTCAAGTTTCATTCTTTCTGTCCTTCGTGGCCACTCGGTTCAAACCGCTGTAGCGAGTGCAGCGAGTAGGCCCCATCTGCGTATGCCCTCGCTATCAAAAAAGCGCACTCTGGATTAAAAGTGCCTACCCGCTCGCGCGATCACAGCGCGTGCCCCTGCAGCCATCGAGTCACCTATTCACCCAGGACAATGCGTGCGAGTTTCGACAGCGTCGCTGAAGCCACGGCGTCGTGTTCACTGCCTCACTCGCGTCACCATTTAATGAGGAAGAACACGCGATGATCCGAGTACTACGCGAACCGCTTCTGCATTTCTTTCTGATCGGCCTTGCCTTGTTCGGTCTGTATGGCTGGCTGAAAAGCGATGTGCCGAGTTCGCCGAATGAAATCGTCATCTCACAGGGCCAGCTCCAGAGTCTGCAGATCCAATTCGAGCGCGTATGGCGACGCCCTGCCAGCAAGGACGAACTTCAAGGATTGATCGACAACTGGATCAGAGAAGAAGTTTTCTATCGCGAGGGGATCGCGATGGCATTGGATCGTGATGATCCGATCGTGCGCCGTCGGGTCGGACAGAAACTCGAGTTCATCCTCGACAGCGCAGAGCCGCCCTCCCCAACCGATGCTGAGTTGCAGGCATGGCTGGACGCGCATCCGGGTGAGTACGAGATCGAGCCGGTCTACTCGCTGAAGCAAGTCTTTTTCGATCCGCAGCGTCACGGTGACAAGCTCGATGGCGACATTGCCACTGCGCTTCGTGGTCTCAGAAGCGGCAAATCCACCGAAGGCGATCCGACGCTTCTTCCGGCGGAGATGAATGCCGCTCGCGAGACCGAGATGATCCAAGTGTTTGGCCAGGAGCTCGTCGACAGATTGAAAACGTTGCCGATTGGCAGTTGGCAGGGGCCCATCCATTCTGATTTCGGTGTGCATCTTGTACAGGTCAACAAGCGCGACGCCGGGGCTCGAGCCAAGCTGAGCGATGTGCGCGCGGCAGTGGAACGCGATCTGATGCAATCACGCAGCGAGGACGCGAAGCAGGCGATGTACAAGAAGCTACGTTCCAACTACAGGGTGCGCATGGAGAACGGAACAGAGTTGAGTCCTGCTGGATGAAAACGCTACGGCCTGCCTCGTTACTGCAAACAACCTTTCGCTACCTTATCGCCCTGTTGATCTGCAGCTTTGCCAGCGTGACGCATGCTGATGTCTTTCGCCCGGCCTATTTGGAGCTGCGCGAAGCCGGTCAGGATGCGAACGGTGCAGATCGCTACGACGTCATGTGGAAGCGCCCGGCCCTCGGCGATTCGCGCCTTGCGATAGAAATAAAATTCCCAGACGGCACGACGCAGCTGACTGCGCCCCAAGGCGTGGTCCATGACGACGCCTATATCGAACGCTGGCAGATCTCCCGACCAGGCGGCCTGATTGATCAAACGCTCAGGATCGACGGCATCATGGGCGGGGTCACCGATGTCATCGTTCGCATCGAGCGCCGCGATGGAACAAGCCAGGTCGAGCGATTGCTGCCACAAACTCCTCAGTTCACTGTGCAGCGCGCCTCCGGCAGTGCTGAAGTCGCGTGGTCGTATCTGGTGCTCGGAATCGAACACATTCTGAGCGGCGTAGATCATCTGCTGTTCGTATTGGCGCTGCTGCTGATCGTACGCGGCAGCAAGCGAATCTTTTTGACGATCACCGCATTCACCTTGGCACACAGCATCACGCTCGTGTCGGCGACGATGGGTTGGATGAATGTGCCAGGGCCACCGGTTGAAGCGATGATCGCGCTGAGCATCGTGTTCGTCGCCGCTGAGATTGTGCGCGGTCTGGGCGGCAGACCCGGACTCACAGCGCGCGCACCCTGGGTGGTCGCCTTCAGTTTCGGTCTGCTCCATGGCTTTGGTTTTGCTGGTGCGCTTGCGCAAGTGGGCTTGCCGCAGAAGGCCATTCCGCTGGCGCTGCTGACGTTCAACGTCGGCGTCGAGCTTGGACAGTTGCTGTTCGTAGCATTCGCGCTTGGTGCACGAGAAGTGTTGGTTCGCGTGCCTGTCGCGAAGCCACCGTGGATGTCATATGCAATGCCGTACGCGATCGGTGGCATCGCAATGTTCTGGGTATGCGAACGCGTCGCTGCGTTCTTATGAAATTATCAACACGCAACGCGAGGCCCCAGGATTTTTGGGCGAGTAGTCGCGGCCTGCGTAGCACCCAAGAGCGGGAACCGCTGGCTACTGCCCGAGCAATTCAACGGGGAGTCGTCGCGATACTGGAGAACGAGCAACGCATCGGCGAGCGCATCCTGTTTCGGTCGCGCGGTTGACCGAGTTCAGGTTCGTGAATGCGGGAAAATAAATTTTTCCCCTATGGGATCCAACTACGAAGCAGCGCGTGTTCGCGTACGGTGCACATGATCGGCGAAGCGATAAGCGCGATCGCCGATACGGACGCGGTCGCCGTCGCGCAGCTTGTGCCGCTTGATCGGCTCGTCATTCACGAAGCACCCGTTGGCACTGCCCATATCGAAGAGAGTGACGCTGCTTGCGCCGACCAGTAGGCGAGCGTGATCCCGACTCACTGCGTGGGATGGAATGAAGATATCGTTCTGCCGTGTGCGGCCGATCGTGATGACATCCCGATTCAAGAGAATCACCTGCCCGTCCTCACGTTCGGGAATCAATTTGCGTCCTGGCGTGGATTCCAACGCGCCCGGATCTCGCATCATCTGCGGCATGTCAGTGATGGTCGCCGCATAGTCATCTGGCGGACTTGATTCCAGTACAACGGTACGTGATCCGTCGTGCTCAGCGGTCGGGCCAGGCGTCACAGTTGCCTCGTGCGCGGAAGGTACTGGGTGCTCAGGTGTGATGAGGGCTTCGGAACTTGTCAGAGTGACGACCGGCGCCGGACGATGCGGCGCTTCAGGTGTGATGCTTTGCGTCTCTTCTGCGTGCACGCGTGCTGATGCAGCCGCACGCGTCGAGGACAATTGTTCGCGAAGTGTCTGCACCAGAGACTCACGATGCCGGACGGTCTCGCGTAACGCATCGCAGTCGCGAGTGAGCCGCTTCAGCTCTGCGCGCAATGCCGAGACCTCGAGTGCCTGATCCGCGAAATCCTGGATCGAAGGATCGAAATCACTAGCGACACGCTTTGCGTGCTGTGTCGGTGGCACATGGTCAGCAAAGGCATTGAAGTCGAGTTCAACCTCAACGACTGCCTCAGAGGCTGCCACGATGGCAGCTTCGGTCTCTGCTCCCGCCTCCCCTGCAGTACGCCCAGAGGGTCGGGTAGCGAGCTCTTTTTCCTTTTCTGAATGCGATGTTTGCGCCAGGGGTTGCATGGGAAAGCGCCAAACCTGTGGCTGCTAATAGTGTGACGTAAATCCGAAAGCTCACGGAGGTGCTTCGGCACACCTCCGATCATTCGATTATTCATCGGCACAACCTGGCCTTAACTTAAGCCGAATTTTGATTGGAGCGATTTACGCTTCGAGCTAGGCCATCAGCGCGTGGCGCATGCGAGGCAGGATCCTCGGCCTGATCCTGAAGCCGTTTGCCTGAGTGCAAATCCTAGTTCGTCCACCAAGCCTCGAATTCCTTGAAACCGATATAGCCGTCACCTTCGGTGTCGGTGGCTTCGAAGACGAGCAGACACTCGGCACGAGAGATGTCTCCATCGAGTTCTCGCAGCAGCGCATGGAATTCCTCAGAATCCAGGAAGCCATCGCCGTTGCGATCCCACGCTTCGAACGCGCGCCGTGGCTCAGCTATGTTGGTCTGCATCAGTGTGGCCATGATTGCTCCTGCTACTTGAGCTGCGAGCTCCAAAGATCCGAGCTCCATGGTGTCACTGTGCCCGCGGTCACCTTAAAGGGATCTGAACCGGCGAGGCGAGATCCGCATACAGGTTCCGCGGCGTCCCATGATCGTTGGACTCGCTTAACAGATTGCGTTGCCGAGCGTTCAGCATGTTCGCCCGAAGAACTGAAAAGCGTTGGCTCCTGGCATCGAGCCACCGAGTCGCAGTACGGCGTGTCCCGCAGTCGAGGTTTTGCTTGCGTAGGTCATCGGCAGCTCCAGAATTTGGGTGCCGACATACAGGTGTGCGATCAGCGGGCGAAGCAGCGGTTATCTGCAGAGCTCAAAGGGTAGGCGCGTACACGCGCTCGGAAGAAAACACTCAGCCTTCAGCTGTGCAGGAATTGCGGATGCGCTCTCAGCTATCTGCCATCTTGGTCACTAGCTCGAGAAAGAACATGCTTCGCGCTGTATCTCGAATCAGTGAGCAGAGCGATGCACAACGCACATGCAGCGCAGACTCATGTCTCGGACCATGAGCATGGCCCAGCGAAAGGCTGGAAGCGCTGGTTGCTGGCAACGAATCACAAAGACATCGGCACCATGTATCTGGTGCTGAGCCTCGTGATGTTCTTGACCGGCGGTGTGATGGCCTTGGTGATACGCAGCGAGCTCTTCGCTCCCGGTGTGCAGCTCGTCGATCCCATGTTCTTCAATTCGATGGTGACGATGCATGGGCTGGTGATGATCTTCGGCGCGATCATGCCCGCGTTCGTGGGTCTGGCGAACTGGATGATCCCGTTGCAGATCGGCGCGCCCGACATGGCGTTGCCGCGCATGAACAACTTCAGCTTCTGGATACTGCCCTTCGCTTTTGTGCTGTTGTTGTCTTCGTTGCTGGTTCCCGGCGGCGGGCCCGCCGGCGGCTGGACGATGTATCCCCCGTTGTCGCTTCAGCTTGGCACCTCCTTACCGATGGTGATCTTTGCCGTTCATCTCATGGGCGCTTCCTCGATCATGGGGGCGATCAATGTGATCGTGACGATCATGAACATGCGTGCGCCTGGCATGGCGCTGATGAGAATGCCTCTGTTCACGTGGGGCTGGCTGATCACCGCATATCTGTTGATCGCAGTCATGCCGGTCCTTGCGGCGGCCGTGACGATGTTGCTCACGGATCACTTCTTCGGTACGACCTTCTTTGCAGCCGCAGGTGGCGGGGATCCCGTGATGTATCAACACATCTTCTGGTTCTTCGGACATCCGGAGGTGTACATCATGATCCTGCCGGCCTTCGGCATTGTCTCCGAGATCATTCCAACCTTTGCGCGAAAGCCGCTCTTCGGTCTGGATGCGATGATCTACGCGCTCGCGTCGATTGCGTTTCTATCGTTCATCGTGTGGGCGCATCACATGTTCACCGTGGGCATGCCGCTCGCCGGGCAACTGTTCTTCATGCTATCGACTGCGCTCATTGCGGTGCCCACGGGCGTGAAGGTTTTCAACTGGACGGCGACCATGTTCAAGGGCTCGCTCAGCTTCGAGCCGCCGATGCTTTTCGCACTTGCGTTTCTGTTCCTGTTTACGATCGGCGGCTTCTCCGGCCTGATGCTTTCAATCGTTCCCGCCGACTTCCAATACCACGACACCTATTTCGTGGTAGCGCATTTTCACTACGTGCTCGTGCCAGGCGCTTTGTTCACCATCATAGGAGCCGTGTACTACTGGCTGCCGAAGTGGACGGGTCACATGTACAACATGACGCTAGCGAAGTGCCATTTCTGGGCCTCCGCGATTTTCGTGAACGTGCTCTTTTTTCCCCAGCACTTTCTGGGACTCGCTGGGATGCCACGTCGCATTGCCGACTACAGCGTCCAGTTCACCGACTGGAATCGCGTGTCGACCATCGGTGCGTTCGGCTTCGGTCTGAGTCAGCTGCTGTTCGTGTATCTGATCATCAGCACGGTTCGCGGAGGAGCCAAGGCGAGCGACAAGGTGTGGGATGACGCGCAGCCCGTGGGACTCGAATGGTCGTTGAGCTCGCCTCCGCCCTATCACAGCTTCGAAACAGCGCCCGTCGTCGAACCGCACCATTCATAATTGACTACACGCCAGCTATGCACGTCCACTTCGATGATTGATTGCACGTGTGCGGGTGAAGCATGAAAGATGTCGAGCAGACTGTCCTTCGGCTCTTCGCAGAAAAGCTCTGTGTCCGTCCTGTGGAGATTCCTCTCGATGCACACATCGTCCGCGACCTCGGGGCCACCTCGCTCGATGAAGTCGAGATGATTCTGGTCCTGGAAGATGAGTTCCAGATCGAGGTGCCGGACGAATACGCGTCTCAAATCGGAACTGTTCAGGACCTGATTGAAGCCATCAATGAAAGATTGATGCTCGCCTCACGCTATGCAGATGGTTCGAACGTTCCGATCAATCGCTGACGAGAACGCGGCTCAACGCCGCGGCCCAGCGCCTACTAAATTTCGGTTGTTTTGTTGGACCCGCATCGAACGTGCGACCGTGTTCCAGTGCGATCGCGTCATTAAAAGCTTGAACACCAATATCCGCGACCCGCTCACGTTCTTGCATCCTATTGCCAGCAGCAGCTCGAGGGTCACTGCCCAGGCCGGAGGGGGAACGATTGTTCGTTCAAACAGTTTCGATCAGGCGACGTTCAACCAGGCCGCCGGAGGGTCTATGTCACCCAAACTCGGAATTAGCGCGATCGCTTGCCTCGCTTTGACACTTCCTTACTCGCAGACTGCTCGGGCCGAGATCGTTTGCCAGGGTGGCGGGAAAAAAGAGGTTGCAGCTGCCTGCTCGGTTCGAGTCCAAAAGGACAGTTATTACGTCATCGACGCGTCTGCCGAAGCGTCCGCGGACAAGTCAAGCGAAGGGCAGCTGTGGATGGACGTGTTCGTAGACGACACAAAGAAAGGGCATGCAGAGACTCAGTGTGGCGGTGGCGGACCTTGTCGTGTGACGGTAGTTCTTCAGATGCTACTGAAAGGAGGCAAAGACTATAAGGTCGAGACAAAACAGGGTAACAATCGCGCAGACACCAACTACACTCGGATTGTCGTAAAGACCGCAGAGGAATAGATCGTTCGCTTAGCGTCTCTTCGGTCGATAGCTCACCTGACCAGTCCAGCGTCATCGCAGTGCAGCTACCGAGAGTTCGGTGTCCCGGCAGGACTTGGCGAATGAGGGCACTGCCCCAGTGGCCTCGCAGTCACACGCTGAAAGAATGTCATGTTCTTGCCGCCGAGTTTCACGTTGAGCGTACCGACGATCAAGTGTTCATCAATCTGCCAGCTCGCACTACCGCTCGTTCCATGCCCACCGTCGCAGACCAGGAGATATGAGAGGACGTCACCGTTCCAACTCTCGTGCTGCAGCTTGCAGTCCGCGAGTGAGGCATGACTCAGAATCGGGAATGCTGACGCGAGATCCTCGTTTGTGAAGCAGCGAGTCTCTCGAGTAACAGCATAGCGGAGGTTCTCTTCGAGGTGGGGCATGCCGATCTCGGTGATGACCTCATACAGTCCCGCAGGCATCGTTTCCAACGCAGCGGCACTCGCCACGATGAATGCGATGAGCAAACTGAACACGAGTAGTACCAATCGGGAGTTCACGCTCCCACCCCGCCGCCAATGTCAGCCGCCGCTCGTACCATGACGACTAAAGCTAGGCCACTCCGCCTTTGCTTGCACTCCGATTCTTGCTTTCGAATCTCCCAACGCCGGGAGCTTGGCTGCTTCTATTTACTTCGGCAGCGGCCCATAGCCAGGCAGAGCGCCGTCGATGATGGCGCTCTGCTGTGTTTGTCGGCGAAACTTTGCTCGTTGATCACTCAACGGGCATTTACGCTCATCCAGCGAGCGAACTGTTTTTGACATTCGTTCGACGGATGCGTCGAAAAACGTGGCATGCAATCTGCCTTCGGCATCGACCAGATAGACGTGCTTAGTGAGTGGCGGCACCGAAATACCGAACCGGTAACTTACTTCTTCAAGCGCACGGTGAATGTGGTTTTCTCAGCGCATAACGCTACGGGTCCATAGGCCGCGAGTGGGCCTGGCAACGCCGCCGGTGTACCGCACGTACTATTGATGACTTTCTCGGCGAACACGCCCGGACGAGGATTGAAGGTCCAGCCATCGATCAGGATGTGATTCGCGGCTGTCGTCGTCGTCTTTCCCATCACGAATTTGTCGCTCCAGAACGGCTGCTTGGTCTTCGCCTTCGGGCAACCTCGCTCGCCCTTGAGGATGTGGCTCTCATCAGTTGGAAATATCTCGAAGCTCAAGTCGAGCTGTGGCTCGTACGGCGGCGTATTGCTACGCCACATGTAGCCATCAAGCACATTGAATGCTGTTTTGCCCTTTCCGACTGATGTTGCGTAGCACACCGGCACGAGTTTCATCAGCATCTTGTCGCCCACTTTCTTCGGGGGCCCGACATCACGCGTTTTGTACTCGAGCGCGCCAGTGCCTTTGTAACCGGTCGTGCGCTGATGATCGGGCGCGCCAAACGATGCGGCCACTTTGCCCGTAGCATTCGACATTGCGACTTCCGTTCCGCCGCGAATCTCGGAAGTCATTTCCACATTCAACTGGCACTTGGATTGCAGATTCACCAGCACTCCGTGCACATACGCCGCTTCTGCCTCATAAGCGCTGATCTCCTCGGAAGCATAGTCTGCGAGCGTTGACCAGCGAGTAAACCCGATCAAATTTCGCTCTCGCGAGGTGTGGCAGGCCTCAGAGTGGACGTGCTCGTGCTGGGCCGCGACCTCCTTCATGCACGAGGTCGATTCATCAACGCTCGTCTTGCACAAAGCGTCCGTGTGCCCCTCGGCTTTGTTGGTGCCCGACGTACTCGCGCTATTGATCGCGGTCTGGATCTCGTGATCCTGGAAGTCCTTGCGTGAAGACTCATTGGCACTCGGCGGAGATCCGGCCCAACGAACCACAGCGTTTCGATAGGCACTGATCGCAGCCCTCGTTTCGGACTCACGATTTCGCAAGTCTGCAATGTCAGGGCATTCACAGGTCTCTGCAGCCCAGATCGGCGGTGTCTGCATGCAAGCGACCCACAATGCGATCCGCGCTAAACGTCCCGGACTGATCATCGTTGCACCTGCAGCGATCGTCGTTCTGACGGGCTCATTCTCGGCTCGGCTCTCGAGCTCAGCCGACTCTACGGCCTCGATGGATGATCAAACAACTGCCTATTGGTGCTGATGCGTCTAGGGCCACGGCAGCCAGGCAGCAGAATCGCGCGAAACCCTGTAACTTCCCGCCGCCAAGTGTCAACCGTGAGAAAAGATTGAGAACTCCCCAGGGCCTGCAGCCACTAATAGATGACGGCATCATCGATGAGGTCACGCGCCAGCTCAAAAGCGGCAAGGAAGCATCGGTATACGTCGTGCGATGCGGATCAGAGATCCGATGCGCCAAAGTGTACAAAGACATGGCGCAGCGCAGTTTCCAAGCGCGTGCCCAGTACCAGGAAGGCCGCAAGGTCCGCGGCAGTCGTGATGCGCGCGCGATGGCCAAAAGCTCGCGCTACGGCCGCAAAGAACAGGAAGCCGCGTGGAAGAACACGGAAGTCGACGCGCTCTATCAATTGGTCGCGGCAGGCGTGCGGGTACCGCAACCGTTTGGCTTCTTCAACGGCGTGTTACTCATGGAGCTGGTGACAGATGCGGACGGCCAATCGGCACCGCGTCTCGGCGAAGTGACGTTGTCCTCAGAGCTCGCTGTTGAGTACCACCAACTCCTGATCGGCCAGATCGTACGCATGCTATGCAGCGGACTTGTTCATGGTGATCTGTCGGAATTCAACGTATTGATCGACCGACACGGGCCAGTGATCATCGATCTACCTCAGGCGGTGAACGCCGCCAGTAACAACAACGCATTCATGATGCTTCAGCGCGATGTACAGAACATTACTGAAACGCTGGGCCGATTCGCACCAGAACTGCTGACCACTCAATACGCCCCAGAGATGTGGACGCTCTTTGAACTGGGCGAACTCAAACCCGAAACACAACTCACCGGCGTCTTCGTGAAAGACGAGACCGTCGCCGATGTGGGTGAAGTCATGCTGGCCATCGATGAGGCCCGGGAGGAAGCCGTTCGCCGCGAGGAAATGCGGCAGGTAGCATTGGCAGACAGCGGAGATTGAACGGAGTGAAACGCGTTGCCATCTTCGCCGACGTGCAGAACATCTATTACGCGACGCGGCGGGCCTTCAATGCTCACCTCGACTAAACAAGTTTGAGCTGGGTACAAGAGCAGCGGCTTCAATGCGCACCGGGCGCGTCTAAAGCGCGAACTGTTTGTGACATTCGTTCGACGGATGCGTCGAAAAACGTGGCATGCAATCTGCTTTGGGCATCGACCAGATAAACCTGCGAAGTGTGTTCGACGAGATAGCGCCCAGAATCGTCGGATGGCAGCCCCTTGAAGAACACGGCGGAGAAGTTTCTGGCAATCGCGCGGACCGTGAGCACATCCCCGGTAAGACCGATGAAGTCCTTCGAGATAGGCTCCAGGTACGCCTTCACAGCGGCGGGCGTATCACGATCGCCGTCGACGCTGATCATGATGACATCGGGCATCGATCCGCCCGCCTGTCGAAGTGACTCTGTGAGCAACTTGAGTTTGTGCAGCGTGACCGGGCAAATGTCAGGGCAATGTGCGAAACCGAAGTAGATGAGCGCACTTCGGGCCTTACGCTCACTGAACCGGAAAGGTTGTCCATGCTGGTCAAGGAGCTCGAAGTCCGCGATCTCAAGAGGCGTTGGCGCGAGGCGAACATCGTTCTGTTCTGATTGCGCCGCGCCAGACGATGAAGTGCTCAATGATATGAGGAGTGCCAATGCGCCAGCGCTCGCGCTCATGCGCCAGCTACGCATCCCCTCAGGATGCGGCCGACGTGTCTTCATAGCGCCGTTACCGTCCTGAGCGCTGTGGCTGAACTCAAGTAGCCGGCGGCATCACGCGCTCGAATCGCGTACGTGTATCTCACACCCGCCGTTGCTGACGAGTCGACCCACGGTGCAGCCGCAGTCATAGCGAACAACGGGCCCAGCGCGCCGTTCGTGGAGCGATAGATGTTGTAGCCCACCACGCGGACGTTGTCTGTCGATGCCGTCCAGTTAAGTCGCGGATCGCCGTTGGTCAGTGTGACTGTGAAGCTGCCCGGCGTGGTCGGCAATTGGAACGGCACAATGGTTTTGAGCGCGGACGCAGGGCTGAAATTGCTAGCCGAATCGAACGCTTTCACCGCGTACGCATAACCTACGCCTTCCTCCACCGTTGCATCAGTCCACGTCGTCGCTGACACGCGCGCGATCTCTGGCCCCAGACTGCCATTCGTGGATCGATGGATGGTGTATCCGAAGATGCCACCCAAATCAGTCGACGCGGTCCACGTCAGCTTCACCTTGCTGGTGACGCGTGCGAGCACCAAGTTCTGCGGCGCCCGCGGAGCGATCGTGTCAACGCCGACCCTGACCATGCGCCCTCTAGAGGGCCTGCCCGCGCTATTGATCACGAACAGCAGGTAGTAGCCAGGCGGAATATCCGTGGCGCGTGAGGGCATCTCAATGGACAGCACTTTGTCCGACGCAGTGAATGCGAGCTCCACGAAGCGCTGATCCATATTGAAGCTGTGCGTAACGGCGCCCGTCTTGACGAGCGTTACGCGTTGAATAGTGGTGCTGTTGACGCCGACGGTGAAAGGCTGACCTGCCAACAGCGTGTCTGGCGCGGAGGTGATGGAGGGCCGACTCGCGAAATGTCCGGGCGCATCGTACAGATACGGCGGATAGTAGATCTCGGAATGCAGATTGTTCACCGGCGCGTCAGGCGCTGCACCTCCGCCGCCTACCATCACGGAACCATCCGGCAACAGCAGCGCAACGGAGTGATAGAGGCGCGCTCGCTGGCCGCTCGCTCCGAGCGTCCAGGTACCGGTGGCAGGGTTCCAGATCTCGGCTGAGTTGTTCACGTTGATCAACTTATTGGGCGACGAGCTGCCGCCTGTCACCAACACACGGCCATCTGGCAATACAGTGGCGTTACCCCACGAGCGCCGTGATGACAAGGAAGCGGTGGGCGTAACAACCGGCTGAGCACCGTTGATATCGATCACGATCGCTTGGTTGGAATACCCGTTGACCTGCAGGATCTTGCCCGGCCGGAACATGGCTGAAGAGGAATACGCTCCTTGGTTTGCGAGCTGTGCGGCTGGCGACATCGCACCGACGCCGGCGGTTGTGACGTAGTACATCTTTCCGGCAACGTCGAATCCAAACACACGCCCGTCGGGAGCGAGGAAGTTGCGCGGATAGTAGTAGGAATAGGTGCTCGTATCGATGGCGGTGAGGCTGCGAAAACTGCCGTTGTTCTGCCGCACTTCCGGCTGCGTGTAGCCACCTCTGCCGCCTTGGATATAGACCTCGCCATTCATCAGCGTCGTTGCGCTGGAATACCATCGAGGCCGCTTCATGTTGCTGGCGCGAGTCAGCGTGTTGCTGCCTGGGTCGAACAGATTGGAGTTGTTGTTGCCTGTGTTGGTCGTGGCCGTTCCATCCCAGTTGTCGCCGCCCGCAATCAGGATGTCGCCATTGCCCGGCAGAATCACCATAGAGCTGCAGAAGGTGTCGGTGAGAGTCCGATTGTCCAGCGTGAGATGAGGACCAGACAGACCGTCTGCGGGATCCCAGATGTCGTAGATGAAGTATCCGGTTTGGGCGCCGAGTCCATTCGTGCCAAACGTCAGCACACGACCGTCAGGCGTCAGTGCTGCGTGAATTGGAATGAGAGGCCAGTTATCGGCTGCTGGCGACAACCAAGCGCCGCGTGTCGGGTCTGCGTGCGCCGCCGAAGCGGCCGCCACTGCGACGGCCGCCGTAGCAAGAATTCGCGCGAGGTTGCTTCGCGAACTTTTTGCCGCTGTTCTTGCGAAGCTCTGCTTACGCTCGGAACACACGAGGACGTCGGCCCTCAGAGGCGTGAGTCCAGATTCGTCGGGCACAGCCATCAATCGAGGAAGCTTCATAAATGCCGTCCTGTTGACTAAGCAACGTCCGTCCATAACGAACAGATCGCATCGTACGGTACGGCGTCTGCCTTAGCTACTATGAAATGCGACTCGTAGCGAACAATCGCCAGGCGAAGTTAGATGCGAGTCGACATCCTTTACATCGATGTAGGCCTGCGTCTAGGGACATGCACCGATTGTCGAATGTCACGTTGCACCGAATACGCTGCGGACATCCACCTTTTCAAGCGATGCAACTTCTAATCGAGTCTTCAAACAGCTGAACTGAATTTGCAGTGTCGCAGCAGCCAGCGTTCATCCAAAAGCGATCAGGACTCGAAGCAATATCGTGTTGTCGACTTATCTTGAGCGGCCAGTGCACGCGTACGTCACGAGAGAGGGGGCTCAATGAGTTCGCGCTCATGACGGTTCAGTCGCGATGTTCACCTGATCAAGCACGACGGCTATGATCGATAGCGTCCGACAGGCAGTTGAGTGCGAACTCGTGAAAGCACAAGACCGATCGAAACTGATTCGAACATTGAAAGATCGTTTCGAGCAGCACATGCATCGGCACGAGGACGTTGCCTGGGATGAGGTTGAGGAAAGAATCACGAACTCCACACGTGCACTGGATGTACTTCATGCGATGGAGAAGACCGGTGGTGAGCCGGACGTGATCGGACGCGAGAAACAGACGGGACAGATCACGTACTGCGACTGCGCACGCGAGAGCCCGACGAGTCGCAGAAGTTTGTGTTACGACCGTGCGGCGCTCGATTCGCGCAAACAGAACAAACCGCCGGGTTGCGCCACAGAAGCCGCTGCTGAGATCGGCATCGAGCTGTTGACCGAAGATCAGTATCGGGCACTTCAGCAACTTGATGAGCTTGATACGAAGACATCCAGCTGGATCAAGACACCCGATGATGTTCGATCTCGAGGTGGCGCTCTGTTCTGCGATCGGCGCTACGGCAGAGTGTTCCTGTATCACAACGGCGCCGAGTCCTATTACGCCGCGCGAGGATTCCGAGGCTTGTTAGTGGTGTGAACGAAGCGCGTCTAATGCGCGAAGGGTTGGAGTTCAAAGGTGCGGCTAGTGATCTATTGCACGCCCTCGACTCTGAAGGTGCGCGGCCCATCGAACGGCAATTCGCCATCCGCGATTCGCGGCGTTGCAAGAATGACATTCGCGCCCTGCTGCCTCCACGACACATTGTCGTGCTGGCTGCCGAGCAGCGTGACGCGCGCATTCTTCGCAAGCTTCAGGTCGCGTAGTACCAGCTCCCCTTGCGGATAGCGCGGCAGTATCGCGTACAACACAGCACCCTTTCGCGTGAACAGTATTTCCTTGCGTGCTTCGCCAGCAGCAGGTTTCAGCGTGATTCTCTCGACGTCGTACTGTGCGCGGTAGTTGCTCGAGGTATCGAGCTCTTGCTTGCGACCCGCGGTCCACTGCGCGCCGTCGCGATAGGTACGCGTGCCATAGATTGCCTCGCCGTTGTACTTCAGCCACTGACCGAGATGAGCAAGACGATCCTGCATGATGACTGGGATAAGACCATCTGCAGTCGGCCCGACGTTGAGCAACAGATTGCCGCCCCGACTCACCGTGTCGATGAGCGTCAGCAACAACTGCTGACCTGTCGCGTAGTCGGCTAGTTGCTCGTGCCGATTGAAGCCATAGGAATGTCCCAACCCGCGATTCTCTTCCCACGGATGCGTTGCGCCCGGCAAACCTGCACCGTACTCCGTGGTGTAGTAGCCACCGTGTCGATGCCGCGTGTCGCCGCCCCAACGATCATTGACAACGACTCGCTGAGCCACTGGGCTCTCGTTGAACAGCCAGGCAAGAAGCTCCGGCGAGCGCCAGCGTTGCGAGGGTAAATCCCATTCTCCATCCGAGAAGATGACTGAGGGTGAATAGCGCGTCACCAGATCCTTGAACTGTGGGAACAGGTGCCGCTCGACATACGCGTCGTAGTCTTTGGAGAGCCACAACGGATTGAACCACTCGTAGAGCGAAAAGTAGAACCCCATCTCCAGTCCCTCATCGCGCACGGCTGAAGTGAGTTCTCCAACCACATCTCGGTGCGGACCTATGTCAACGGAGTTCCAGTCGCGGCCCCAGCTCGCATCGGCCTCACGCGAAGGCCAGAGTGCAAAACCATCGTGATGTTTGGACACCAGCACTACGTACTTAGCGCCAGCCTGCCTGAAAGTCTGTGCCCACTGCTTCGCATCGAACAGTTCTGCGGTGAAGCTCTTTGCGAAATCCGGGTACTGAAACGTTTCACCGTAGTGATGCTTATGAAACTCGCGCGTCTCGCGACGAATCCTCGCATCGCTCGAGTTCGGATCGGGATTGCCTGGCCTGCCGATGCGCTCCCAATACCACTCGGCATATTCGCCCTTGGGCGCAAAGGACGGCACCGAGTACACGCCCCAATGGATGAAGATTCCGAACTTCGCGTCAGTCCACCACTCAGGCGTCGGCCGCGAGTCAATCGAATCCCATTCGGGCTGATAGCGTTGCGGCGGAGAAGCCGCGTAGGCCGTGGTCGCGACGATAGACAGCAAGAGCACGCGCAGAATCACGGTTCACCTCGATGTTTCGCCGGCGTACGTTATACGTCAACGCGGACATCGACGCAGCGCTTCGGTCGTGGGCCGCGGAGTCACGGCAGAAGTTTGTTCCGAATCGGAGAAGGCAGAATTGGAACATGGCGCTGTGTACGTGAGCGTCAAAGCGCCGGGCTTCTTGCTGAACTATCTTTAATCGGAAGCGACGCTATTAGGCGCTTGAATTTTTATAACCCCACGCGCCCTTGACTGACTAACCCGTGAAGCCCCGGCCCGGCACGCGAGAGCGTGCCGTGACCACATCGAAAGCTATTCCGCGGAGTGTCGCTGTACTTCGGCTAACCAGCGCCCTGCAGCGAGGCCTTCCACCCTTACAGTACCCGAAGCAGCCTCACCGTCGACCCACCCAGCGAAATGCGCATTCCCCTTCACAACGTTTGGCTGGTTAGGCATTTCTACCGGCAAGTCGAATTCAACGTAACCATTTCGCCACTGGCCTGCGACGGGAACAGCTCGGCCCAAGTCTCCAGTCCAAGTTCCTGAAAGCTTGTCTGCAATGCGTTCTGCTTTGAGCACGCCCTTGAAGATCCCTCGGTCTGTTCTCAGTCGCACATTCCAGAGGCCCGCGAACTCAGAACCATTTTGGATCGACTGCGGAGTTACATGAGTGATGACGAGATTAGAGAAATAGGTGTCTTGACCCGGGAATCCCCACAGAGCCACGGCGCCACGCAGATCCTCGCCCTTGAGCCCGTCAACCACCAGAGTTGGCGTGACCGCGCCGCTGACATAGATGGATGCTGTGCGTCCCGACACGTCGATCTTCAGGTGAGTCCATTCATTCTCCTCTATGACTGCATGAGCTTCGTACAACCACGGCCAGTCGTATCGAAGCTTGTACCAGTCGTAGTGCGGCTCTGAGGAGTACTGCACGGAGTGATTGCGCATCTGCTGATCGTGCGAACTCGAATTGCCGGGCCGGACATAGAAAAGTTCGAAAGCAGATGCATCCCGACGAGCGCGAAATGCCACTCCGCCAAACCCAGGGCCCGGGAGATCGGCAGCCGCTCCAGTGAGCTTGATCGCGACGTCGACATCGATGCTTCCGTCCTGAAACTCCTTTCCATCTACGAGCGCGAAGCCGGGGCCTGCACTATCTCGCGTGAGTCGAACTGCCTTGCGTCCGAGGTACTCGGCAGACTCAAGCTTCACCTCACGCGCGATCAGTCCCTTCGTATGCGCTAACGCAAAGTTTTCTACGTCGGACTGCGCTGCCGACGCAGGCAAAGATCCAAGAGCAGCAGCAGTGGCAAAGAGCGCAGCAATGGCACGAGTGGCCATGGTTGCCCCAGCAACAGCGTTGGTCGACTTGGGCCGATAGAGATGTGGCATGAAATTCCTTGAGTAGCTGCAGCGATTGAACTGCAGCACTAGACCCGTCGAGGAGGAAAATCATTACGTCGAGATAAGGGGACGGCGCTCCCTGCCTTGCCTATCGCAAGGTTCATGCCTCAGCTCTCACAAAGACTTCTCTCTCGACATTCCCACCAGCGCATCGATGGATAATTCACATAAGCCAAACCGGCACCGTTTCCCTCTCATGCGTGAGTAGGTCATCGGCAGCTTCAATTTTTAGGTGCCGACATATATATGTGTGCGATCAACGCGCGGAGCAGCGATCATCTGCTGAGTTCACAGGGAAATGGATGGATGTCCTGACGTGCTGCTTGCTGGGACGTGCTCCTGAGACGTGCTGGCGCCGCCGGTATGCAAGCTGGTGCGATTGCGTCCGGTCAGCTTCGCAGCGTACATGGCCTGATCGGCGAATCCGATGAGTCGCTCGATGCTCTCGTCTCCGCCCGAAGTCGTGTCAGCGATCCCCGCGCTGACTGTCAAAGCGACGTATCCCTTCGCCGTTTCGAGGCTGCCTCTTTCGATCTCTTCACGAATTCGCTCCGCAACCACTTTCGATTGTTCTGCGGTGCTGTCCGGCAGAAGCACGATGAACTCTTCACCGCCGTAGCGACCCAGGATATCGGCGCTCCGCAAATGGCGCTGTGCGATGTTGGCCACGTGCCTGAGTACATCGTCACCCACCTGATGACCCCATCGGTCGTTGATCTCCTTGAAATGATCGAGATCGAGAAGCACCACGCTGATTGGATGGCGGTAGCGAACGGCTACGGTGAATGCGTGTCGGGCAAGGGCGAAGAAATGGCGACGGTTGTTGATGCCGGTCAATTCATCAGTGCGCGCGTGCCGTTGTTCGCGCGCAAGCGCTTCTTGCAGCTGAGCGTTAAATGATTCGATGGCTTGTTTTGCGCCCTTCAGTTCGGCCTCCATCCGTTTGCGCAACGTGATGTCCTCGTGAGCAACAACTATGTAGTGCGGCCTGCGCGGTGAACGAGTCATCCGCATCTCGAACCAACGCTCCATTGTTGGCGAATGACATGGATACTCAATTGTAAATTGATCCTGGTTGCCACACCGGAGCGCGTGGAAAGCCGCGCTCACAGCGTCCGCGATTGGATCCGCGTCGCGTATCGCCGCTTCACAGGCGACCAGATAGTTCGACCCCAGAAATTCCGCAGAATCGCTTCCATCGTTCTCTCGCGCAAAGCGCTTCCATGCGTCATTTACCGCGATGATGACGCCGGAATGATCCAGGACTGCGATACTGGCAGTCAGCGCATTCAGCACGTCAACGGCAATGACCTCGTTCGATGAAGTACCGAGGTTTAGATCAATGGATGCCGATTCCGAGTTCAATGTTCCCACGTGCGAGCCGGGCCGGATCCGCTCATGGCGGACGTGCGAAGAGTTTAGCTGGGCATGCGTAGGGGACCATTCGGATCTGCCCCGCGGCATACGTAATCCACGTTGGGTCATCCGTGCCGGACAGGCAAAACAGGCGAATGAGCCAATTGAATCGATGACGCGTCGCCAGGCGGCTGTAAAACGAACTGCCTCGTGGACAGGCACCCACTCTGCTTGCGTCGCTGGCGCGCACAGCACAGCGTTATCGCGCGAACATGACTACCAGGAATGTGCAGACCTGACACCGTTAATCTAAAGTTTGCTGTGATGAAAGCCCACTACCGCATCCTCAGCGTTGTCGGGACGTTGCTGCAGGTCACTGGCGCGAGCGCAGCCGATTCCGATGATGAACTGAAGGCGACTCCGTACCGCCCGACCGTATCGAACCCCGCCGATCTGCCAGCGCCGCAACACTTCGAGTGGGAAGCCGGCGGCTACGCTGGGCGCGACCCGGGAGATGCGCGCCACGGCAGCGTTCCATACCTTTTGAAGTACGCGTTCACCGACGACATTGGCATTCTCGTCGGCGGCGAGAGCTTCGTGCTCGATCGCGAGGAAGGTGACACTGTAAGCGGCTGGGGCAACACCTCCGTCACAATGAAATTCCATCATGCCGTGTCCGAATCGACAGGTATCGGTCTCGAAGCTGGCGTGGCGTTGCCCACAGCCTCGCATGACCACAGCTCCAGCCATACCGACTACACGTTGAACGGCATCGTGAGCACGGAGGCGAAGGGATGCGACGTCGACATCAATGTCAGTTACACGCGCCTCGGCTTTGCGGACGTCGGCACGAGCCGCGATGTGATCGGGTGGGCTGTTGCGGCTTCGCACGACCTTGCGGGGAAGTGGGGACTTGCTGGTGAGTTTTCTGGGGCCGCACAGCAGGGCACGCAGGGTGTGGCGCAGTTTCTCAGTGCGTTGTCGTTTACCGCGACGCCAACGCTCGTGTTCGATGGCGGCGCTCTGGTTGGATTGAATCGCGAGTCAACGCGTTACGGAATATTTGCCGGCATGACGATGCTCGTTCGCTGAACGTGTATCGCAGGATGGAAGCCAGGACTAAGAGGCGAGCGCTGCGCGCAAGGTAAGCCGTTGGCAGGCGAGCCAGCGGCAAGCAAGCCAACGACGCGTTGGCAGGCCAGATCCGGAAGTAAAGAGGTGAGCGCGTCGCGCAAGGTAAGCCACTGGCATGCAGGCCAAAGGCACGCAAGCGCTGCGCGCAGGCCAGAAAGGAGATTGTGATTTTTCCGCTCTGGCTTGCCGAGAAATCTCGGCTCGCCTGCCGCGGCTTCGCGGCTACCCTGCCCATGGCCCACCCTGCCCGGAGGGCTTGCCTATTCATCCTTTCTGGCTTGCCGAGTCTTCTCGGCTACCTTGCAGTCGCTGCCTTGCGCGAAGCGCTCGCCTCTCGTTTGCCTCTCGCATCCGCAAGCGCCTGAATCTTCCTAGCGACTTCAGCCGCCATACCTCTCAGCTTTGCCGCTTCTGCGGGTTCGATGTATCCGACATCCTCCGCAGCATAAAGCTGCGAGCGCACTTCACCGGATGATCCCTTCGCAATGCTTAGAAAGTAGGCGAACTCTCGAGTGCCGCCGCGTTCGTGCCCTTCTGCGATGTTGGACATCACAGAGAGAGCTGCGCGTCGGATCTGATCACGAAAGCTGAAGTCGGATGCAAATCCTCCGCGCTTGGTGAGTGAGTAGATGTGGCGCACGAGTTCGCGAGCGTCATGCCAAACGCGAAGTGATTCGAAAGCTGGAGAAGCCATGTGCCGATCCGTGGCGACGAAGAATGAGCTGACGTTAGAACAAGAAGAGATTGAGACGCAAGATTTGGAAGCAAGCGCGCTCGCGCGCAGGGTAAGCCGTTGGCAAACGAGTCGAAGGCAGGCAAGCCGGCGACCGGCAGGCCAGAGGCGAAGAAAAAAGCAAGCGTGTTGAGCGGGCGAGCCGATGCAGGCCAGAAGGTAGGAGTAAGAGGCAAGCGCTTTCGCGCAAGGTAAGCCACTGGCAAGCGAGCCTAGAGCAAGCAAGCCAACGGCGCGTTGGCAGGCCAGAAAGGAAATTGTGTTTTTCCGCTCTGGCTTGCCGAGAATTCTCGGCTCGCCTGCCGGGCTTTGGCGGCTTGCCTGCAGATGCTTACCCTGCCCGCAGGGCTCCTCTCTTCTTCGACTGCTTACCTTGCCGAAGGGCTTACTCTCGATCCCACTCTGGCTTGCTGACCTTGTCAGCTTGCCTGCCGCGTCTCCGCGGCTACCCTGCCTATGGCTCACCCTGCCCGCAGGGCCTCCCTCTTCATCCGCTGCTCACCTTGCCCGCAGGGCTCGCCTCTTCATCGACTGCTTACCTTGCCGAAGGGCTTGCCTCTTCACTTCGGTTCGATCCCGCTACACGTCGCACAGAGCGACTGCTTCACGCAGCGAGGTCAAAGGATCCCGCGTCGGTACGAACTCGTGCGCCATATAGCCGGTAAATCCAGTGTCGGCGATGGTCTTCGCGACTGTGCGCCAGTTCAGCTCCTGGGAGTCGTCGAGCTCGTGCCGGCCGGGCACACCGCCGGTGTGGTAGTGAGCGAACCACTGGTGGTTGTCGCGGATGGTGCGGATCACATCGCCTTCCATGATTTGCATGTGGTAGATGTCGTAGAGGAGCTTCACGCGCGGCGACTCGACTCTCTTCACCACCTCCACGCCGAACCAAGTGCGATCACCCTGATAATCCTTGTGATCAATCTTGCTGTTGAGTAGTTCGACGCAGATCGTCACCTCGTGCTCGTCGGCCGCTTTCTTGATGCGGTTGAGACCGCTCACGCAGTTCTTGATCGCATCGTCATCGGAGATGCCTTTGCGATTGCCGAAGAACGCGATGATGTTAGGCACCCCCGCCTTCTTCGCGCGCGGCATCGCGTCGATGATCCCCTTGACGATGTCATCGTGGTTGGCGGGATCGTTCAGACCATTGGGGATGCCTCCGGGGCTCGTGTTCCAGGCCATCGAACAATGCAAGCCATGGTCGGCGAGAACGCCCCAGTCCTTCTCGTCCACGAGGTCG
>JBJMWN010000045.1:0-43463 GCA_045810085.1 Povalibacter sp.
GTCGCTGCAAGTTGATCGAAGTCGATGTTGCGGAAGCCTGGATCCGACACGCTGGGCGAAAGTGAAGCCGTGCGATTCGTGGGGCCGAGTGCGCCGGCGACGAATTTCACCTGCCCAGTCTTGGCATAAAAATCATCCGCAGCCTGCCGCGCTACTCGGGCTCCGTTGAAGTTGATCTCGGCGACCAGATCTTCCATGCCGTAATCGGCCTGTGACGAATAGTTCGCGGTGAATGTATTGGTCTCGATAATGTCCGCACCGGCCTCGAGATAAGCGCGGTGAATGTCCTGAATCACATCAGGTGAGGTCAGCACCAGCACATCGCTGTTGCCCTTCAGATCGCTTTTCCAATCCTTGAATCGCTCGCCGCGATAATCGGCTTCAGTCAGCTTGCGGTTCTGAATCATCGTGCCCATCGCACCGTCGATGACCAGAATGCGTTCGGTGAGAAGCTGGCGGAAAGTGGCGATGCGTTCGTTGCGGTTCATAAGGGAGCTACTGGACTGCTGGGAACTGGACTGCTTGTTGAGGACGATCGTCGTTAGCCGGCGGCCACGAGTGACGGTGCAGGACGCACCCCCAATGCATGGCAGATGGCATACGTCAGCTCGCTGCGATTCAAAGTGTAGAAGTGGAACTCACTCACGCCTTCACGCTCGAGCGCTTGCACCTGCTCGATCGCCACAGCCGCGGCGATGAGTCGGCGAGTCTCAGCATCTTCATCGAGGCCGTCGAAGCGATGAGCGAGCCATTCCGGCACCGATGCACCACACGTTCGAGCCATGCGCTGGAGTTGCGGAAACCGGGTGATGGGCAGAATGCCCGGCACGATCGAAGCCTGAATTCCCGAGCTCGCGCATTGATCACGAAATCGCAGGAAGCGGTCGGTATCGAAAAAGAACTGCGTGATCGCACGATCAGCGCCGGCATCGATCTTCGCTCGCAGGTTTTCCAAGTCGAAGGGGCCGCTGGGTGCTTCCGGGTGAACCTCGGGATAGGCTGCGACCGAGATCTCGAAATCACCGACTGTCTTCAAACCTTTCACCAGATCCACCGCGTAAGCGAAGCCGCCCGGATGAGGTTGATACTGGGTTACGCCCTGCGGAGGATCGCCACGCAACGCCACAATGTGTCGGATGCCGTGCGCCCAGTAGTTGCGAGCGATCTCGAGAATCTCTTCGCGCGGTGCGCCGACGCATGTGAGATGCGGCGCGGCAGTCAGCGCAGTCGTCTCCTGAATGCGCGTCACGATGTTGTGTGTGCGCGAACGCGTCGAACCGTCTGCGCCATACGTGACTGAAACGAATCGCGGCTGCAGAGGTGAAAGGCGCTGAATGGATTCCCACAGCGTCTTTTCCATCTGCTCGTCTTTGGGTGGAAAGAACTCGAACGAGACGGTCGGTCGACCGCGCAGATTCGACAATCCATTCCCGATCCGATCCTTCAATTGTTCAACGGACATGCAATTCGCCTCTTCGACTTCGTCTTCTTCAAGCGGCTGCGTGAGCCGCCGCCAATCGTCTTCCAACCGCAACAAGCAGCAAGCCCTGGTCCGTGTCCACGGGATGAATGCGATCGCATTCCAATCCAGCTTGCACAAACCAATCGCGAACGATCGCCAACGGATTCGCGCGGCTCTGACCTGAGCGTTCACTCAAACGATCGAAATCCTCGATCACGATGACCCTGCCACTCGTCTTGAGCGTGCGTGCCACTTCAGCCAGCGCCAGCACAGGTTTATCGGCCTGCGCCAACGTGCGATCGATGGTCGCGGTATCGAACAGGGCGCGCGCAAACGGCAGGTCATACATGTCGCCATGCTGCAGCTCACAGTGGCCCAGACCTGCGCTGTGAACGTTGGAGCGTGCAAGCCGGAGTGCATCGCTCGAGATATCGATGCCGACAGCGCGACTTGCCTGCCTGCCCAGCAATCCGAGCAGGTGACCAGAGCCAGTGCCGACATCGAGGAGCGCACCGATCGGTTCGCTCGACAACTCAGCGAGGACCACTCGATCCACATCGCTCGGCAGCGCGGCAGGCGCAGCGCTCTCGGACAACAGGCGCCTGCGTTCGGCGACCACCCCTTCCAGGCGACGGCGATCCCGCTGCAGCACGTCATCGTCGGGATTTACGAGTTCCAGAAGACGCTCGACGGTGACGCGACCGTCACCCGTGGGTGGCGTTCGGTAGTACACCCAGTTCTGCTCGCGAAAACGGTCCAGCAGGGCCGCATCGTTCAGCACTTTCAAATGGCGTGAGATACGGGGCTGGCTCTGGCCCAGGATTTCGCAGATTTCCCCTACCGTGAGCTCACCTCGATTGAGCAACGCCAACAGCCGCAAACGAGTGGGCTCGGCGGCGGCGCGAAGAGCTGCAACGGCAGGTAGGAAGGGCTTTCCCATCAACTTAAGCACATAAGGAAATGTTTATACAGGGGTGAAACATACGGCCATACGCACCCATCCGGCAAGCCCGGGTCGGGTTCACGCTTCGTTTCGGAGTAAGAAAGACCAGTTCGGATCTTTCAGCAGGAAGTGAGGCCAACTCCCTGTTTAGTGGCGAGTTGGACCCGGTTCTGGCTGCAGGCTAGCAGCGAAGACCTGCTCGATATCAACGGAATCGAACTCGTAGGCGCGGTTGCAGAAGTCACAGCGAACCTCGACGCTGCCTCGCTCTGCCAGGACGGACTTGATCTCATCAGGGCCCAAACTGCGGAGCATTCCGATCACGCGTTCGCGCGAACAGCGGCAACGGAAAAATACGGGCGAGGACTCAAAAATCCGGACGTCATCTTCGACAAACAGGCGCCGCAGGATCTCCCGATCTGTCAGCGTGCGGAGTTCCTGGGGCTTCAACGTATCGGCGAGCAGCTGAACTCTGTGCCAGGCGTCATCGAAGTCCGGCCGCGTTTCCCCTTCCAGGACAGCACCTGTCCGAGAAACCACGCTGTCATCAGAGAGTCGCTGCATCAGCATGCCCGAGACGCCCTTCTCGTCCGCGTATAACCACAAACGGGTGGGCAGCTGCTCGGAGTTCTCGAAGTAGCCTTGCAGACAGGTCGCAAGCCGCGGACCTTCGAGCGGTACGACGCCTTGATAGCGTTGCGACAGATCCTCGTTTTCCAGCGTCACCATCAGCCGGCCATCCTCGCCCGATAACGCACTCAGATCTGCGGGCAGCTCAACCGCGCTCTGCTCGTCCTTGAAGCGAGCCACGGCACGCACGCCGAGCTCATTCGAGCACTGCGCCAGCATCAGATGCATGGGCCCGTGACCCTGCAGCTGCAGGCTCAGCGTGCCGTCAAATTTCAGTGTGGCTGAAAGCAGCACAGATGCAGCAACCGCCTCGCCCAAGGTGTCCCGAATCGCCGTCGGATATTCCCGATGCTCCAACAGAGCCCGCCACGACGCGTCGAGGTGAACGATGTGACCTCGGATCGGATAGTGCTCAAACAGAAACCGGTGCAGGCAGTCGCGATCGTGCATGGAGAATCCGCCAGGAGAGAGTCGGCAGTGTAGCCGTAGAAAGATGATCGGCCCATGTATGGGGATGCGAGCAACTGATTCCAGCCCGTCCCATTCGCGACGCAGACGATCTGGAAGCTCGAGACAAGTCGGATCGGGCGCGGATTGACTACACCGCTGTCGATTGCCGATCTCGTGGCTTGAGACGGAGTTAAGAAGACGCCGACGAGCGCGGATACTGCCTGTGCCGTTGATCGGCATGTCGCACACGTTCTGAACTGGCGAGCCTCAGCGGATGAGGCTCACCGAAGACTCAGCCGGCGAGTTTGCTCTTGAGCAGATCGTTCACCTGCGCAGGATTGGCTTTGCCGCCCGTGGCTTTCATCACCTGGCCTACGAAGAAGCCAAACAGCTTGTCCTTGCCAGATCGGTAATCGGCCAGCTGTTTCGGATTGGCAGTCATGATGTCGTCGATCACTTTCTCGATAGCGCCGGTATCGGTGATCTGCTTGAGACCTTTGCTTTCGATGATCGCGTCGGCATCACTGCCCTGCGCCCACATCTGCTCGAAAACTTCTTTCGCGATCTTTCCAGAAATCGTTTCATCGACGATACGCTTGAGCAGACCCGCCAATCGATTCGCATCGATGCGTGTCTCCGTGATCTCGATGACGTCTTTGTTCAGCGCGCCGGAGAGCTCTCCCATCACCCAATTCGCCGCGAGCTTCTCGTGCCCACCCAGCTGTGCCACGACTGATTCGTAGAAATCAGCCATCTCGCGGCTCGCCGTCAGAACGCCAGCGTCATACGCAGAGAGACCGAACTTCTCCATGTAACGCGCGGCCTTCTGATCCGGCAGCTCCGGTAAGCTGCTTCGGACTTTCTCGATGAATGCAGCATCGATCGCTACAGGCAGCAGATCGGGATCCGGGAAGTAGCGATAGTCGTTGGCCTCTTCCTTCGAACGCAGTGCCCGCGTCTCACCCTTGTCAGGATCGTAAAGACGCGTCTCCTGCTTGATCTTGCCACCGCCTTCGATGATCTCGATCTGGCGCGCCACTTCGTAGTTGATTGCTTTCTCGATGAAACGGAACGAGTTCAGATTCTTGATCTCGCAGCGCGTGCCGAATTTCTCCTGACCCATCGGGCGTACCGAGACGTTCGCATCGCAACGGAACGAGCCTTCCTGCATGTTGCCGTCGCAGATTTCGAGATAGCGCACCAGCGTGTGGATCTTCTTCAAGTACGCGATCGCTTCTTTCGCCGAGCGCATATCAGGCTCTGAAACGATTTCCAGAAGCGGTGTGCCTGCGCGATTCAGATCGATGCCACTGGAATCCGGAAACTCCTCGTGTAACGACTTGCCCGCGTCTTCTTCGAGATGCGCACGCGTGATGCCGATCGTTTTACGCGATCCATCTTCCAGCACGATATCCATGCGCCCTTTCTCGACGATGGGCTTCTCGTACTGGCTGATCTGATAACCCTTGGGAAGATCAGGATAGAAATAATTCTTTCGCGCAAAGACCGAGCGCTGTGACACCGTCGCGCCGATGGCCAAACCGAACTTCGTCGCCATGCGGACAGCTTCGCCGTTAAGGACAGGCAGCACGCCTGGATAACCCAGGTCGACTAGATTGGCTTGCGAATTCGGCGCCGCCCCGTACGCCGTTGAAGCACTCGAGAAGATTTTGGTCTTCGTGGAGAGCTGCGCATGAATCTCGAGGCCAATGACTGTTTCGAAGGACATAGTGTCTGAAGGCTCTGGGGACTAGAGACTAGGGACTGGGCGCTAGCTCTAGTCACAGCAAATTAAGATGAACTGAGCTTCGCTTGATTTGAGCTTGGGGCATCCAGGCTGCAATCACTCGTAACCCTGCGGGATCTGCTTGTGCCATTGCGTCTCCTGCTGATAGCGATGCGCCACGTTCAAGAGCCTGGCTTCGGCGAAATGTGGGCCGATGATCTGCAAGCCGACCGGCAAGCCACCTAAAAATCCGCAGGGGATCGACATGGCTGGCAAGCCCGCGAGGTTCGCGCCGATCGTGTAGATGTCGTTCAAGTACATCGTGATGGGATCGTCGACCTTCGCGCCGATGTCGAATGCAGGCGTCGGTGAGGTGGGGCCCATCAACACATCGACATCTTTGAATGCTCTTTCGAAGTCATCCGCTATGAGCCGACGCACCTTCTGCGCCTTCAGGTAATAAGCGTCGTAGTAGCCCGCGGAGAGCACGTAGGTGCCCGTCATGATGCGGCGTTTCACTTCGGCACCGAAGCCTTCGCCGCGCGAGCGTTTGTAGAGATCGAGCAGATCAGTCGGGTTCTCGCATCGATAACCGAAGCGCACGCCATCGAAACGGGACAGATTGGAAGAACATTCTGCCGGCGCGACTACATAGTACGTGGGGACCGATAGAGGCAAATTCGGCAGGCTCACCTCGACCAACTTCGCACCCATGGCCTCATAGACATTGAGCGCGTCACGGACAAGCTTGCCATTTGCCTCGTCGAGTCCTTTCTCGAAGAACTCTTTCAGCAGACCGATTTTGAGGCCCTCGAGAGGCTGATCCAGTGAACCGACATAGTCAGGAACGGGCGCATCCACGCTGGTCGAATCGCGCGGATCGAATCCAGCCATCGCGCTGAGGAGCAATGCCGCATCTTCAGCAGACAGAGTGAGCGTGCCGGCCTGATCCAGGCTCGAGGCGAACGCGATCATTCCGTAACGCGAGACGCGTCCATAGGTGGGCTTGATGCCGGTGAGAGAAGTCAACGCAGCAGGCTGACGGATCGAACCGCCGGTATCAGTGCCCGTGGCCGCCGGAGCGATGCGTGCTGCAACGGCCGCAGCCGAGCCACCTGATGAACCGCCGGGGACTTTGTTGTGATCCCAGGGATTCTTCACCGGACCGTACCAGCTGGTCTCGTTCGAGGAACCCATCGCGAACTCGTCCATGTTCGCCTTACCCAGCATGATGACGCCGGCATGCGACAAACGCTCAACAACGGTGGCGTCGTAGGGCGCTGCGAAGTTCGACAACATGCGAGAGCCGCAAGTAGTCAAAACGCCGTCGGTGCAGAAAATGTCTTTGTGAGCGATAGGCACGCCGGTCAGCGGACCTGCCGAGCCGCTCGACAGCTGCTGATCAGCCCGAGCTGCAGCCTTCAAAGCCTGATCGCCCGTGACTGTGATGAAGGCGTTGAGCTCGGGATTGAAGCGCTCGATACGAGCCAGGAAGTGCTTCGCGATCTCAGCGCTGGAGAATCGGCGCGCACGCAGGCCAGCAGCCAACTCACTGAGTGTGTGATGATGAAGTTCGGTCATGGACTCTTGCAGTTCTGCGGTTGACGGTTAACACCAGGCGCTTGGTTCTGCTCGCGCCAGCATGTCTTTCTCATGCAATTCGCGCCGTACAGCGAGACGCAGTTCTCACTCGATCACCTTCGGAACGAGATACAAACCTGCTTCGACGCGTGCAGCGTTGCGTTGATATTTCTCGCGCTGGTCGCGATCGGCGATCTCATCCGCACGCATGCGTTGCACCTGATCTTTGAGCGGGTGAGCCATCGGCTCAGCGACGCCTGTGTCCGAAGCATTGAGCTGTTCGACGAAGTTGAGGATCTTCGAGAGGCCTTCGACATACACCGCCGTCTCGGCTTCAGTGATCGCAAGCCTCGCAAGATGAGCGATGTTCTCGACTTCTTTACGGGTAAGACTCATTGACGAGTTCCGAGCTGATGAAAAAACCGGGGAAAATCTAGGAAAAAAGCGCGCGCAATCATACACCTCGCCTTGTGCAAAGTCCTACCCGTTGTTAGAGTACCGCCACTTTTTTTGCCCCCTGTCGTTCGGCTCAAAACAAACATGTTCAAGAACCTTCGCGGCTATTTTTCGAACGACTTGTCGATCGATCTTGGTACTGCAAACACACTGATCTACGTTCGCGGCAGAGGCATCGTGCTCAACGAGCCATCCGTCGTCGCGATTCGTGAAGAGCCAGGTCGTGCAGGCAAGAAGATCGAAGCCGTCGGTCAGGAAGCCAAGAACATGCTCGGTCGCACACCGGGCCACATCACTGCGATTCGCCCGATGAAAGACGGCGTGATCGCCGATTTCACCGTGACCGAAAAGATGCTGCAGTACTTCATCGAGAAGGTTCACGGCAATCGTTTGATGCGCCCCAGCCCGCGCGTACTCATTTGTGTGCCGTATGGCTCGACACAGGTGGAACGTCGCGCGATTCAAGAGTCAGCCGAAGGTGCTGGCGCTCGATGGGTTCGTCTTATTGAAGAACCGATGGCCGCTGCAGTCGGTGCCGGATTGCCGGTGCATGAAGCTCGCGGCTCGATGGTGCTCGACATCGGTGGTGGCACCTCAGAAGTGGCAGTCATTTCTTTGAACGGCATCGTGTACGCCTCGTCCGTTCGCATCGGCGGCGATCGCTTCGATGACGCCATCATCAACTATGTGCGTCGCAACTACGGCATCCTGATCGGTGAGGCGACTGCGGAGCGCGTCAAGATCGAAATCGGCTCGGCTTATCCTGGTCAGCAGGTCAACGAGATTTCAGTGAAGGGTCGCAACCTCTCTGAAGGTGTGCCGCGCAGCTTCACGCTCAATTCGAATGAGATTCTGGAAGCGTTGCAGGAACCGTTGGCCGGCATCGTCGGCGCGGTCAAAGTAGCGCTCGAACAGACACCTCCTGAACTCGGCGCGGACGTAGCAGAGCGCGGCATCGTGCTCACGGGCGGTGGCGCACTCTTACGCGACATCGACAAGTTATTGATGGAAGAGACGGGTCTGCCGGTTGTGGTCTCCGAAGATCCGCTCACATGCGTGGCCCGCGGCGGCGGACGTATGCTCGAGTTGATCGACGAGCATGGCCCGGCATTGTTCAACCTCGAATAGGCGAACGGTTTCGTTTTAGATGAGTCGAACAGCAACCTCGAGATCGATCCGCTTTCGCTCGACGCGTTTCCCTCTCCTTTTTCTGGCCGTGGGCCAGTAGCCAACCGCCAGCAGCCCGCCTGTGGTCACCCTAAGCTCCGACAGTCGTCCGATCATCGGCCGAGGTCCTCCGCTCGGAGCGCGTTTCTTTTTCCTTGCGGTGCTCTCGATTACCTTGATGGTGCTCGATCATCGCGGCGGCTACATGGAGCAAACGCGCTCGTGGTTGCAAACCGCCATGAACCCGCTCTACGCCGTCGTGCAAACGCCCTTTCAGATCTGGGATTGGCTGACTGGAAGCCTTTCCGATCGCTCACAACTGCGCACGGAAAATACGAAGCTGACCGACGACCTTCGTGCAGCTCGGGTCAAACTGCTGCGTTTCGATGCACTGACAGAGGAGAACCGCAGGCTTCGCGCGATTCGTAACGCGTCACAAGGCATCGGTGAGCGGACGATGATCGCGGAGATCGTGCGAATCGATGTGGACGCTTACCGCCACCGAGCTCGTATCAATAAGGGCAGCGATGACGGCGTGTTCAAAGGTCAGCCCGTGCTGGATGCGTTTGGCATCGTTGGGCAAGTGACCCAGGTCGATCGCATCGGCTCCGAGATCATCATGATCAGTGACAACGAGCACGCGATCCCGATCCAGGTGAATCGCAATGGCATCCGCTCGATCGCGGTCGGCACTGGAGACATTCACCGGCTCAGCCTCCCCTTTCTTACGGCTGAGTCGGATGTGAAGCCAGATGATCTGCTGGTGTCCTCCGGACTTGATGGAATCTTCCCAGCGGGGTATCCGGTGGCGACGATCACGAAGGTTGAGCGCGATCCCGCAGAAACGTTCGCGGTGGTCGAAGCCAAGCCACTGGCACAGCTCGATCGTTCTCGTGAAGTGCTGTTGTTGTGGTTCGAACGCTCGACTGAAAAAGCGGCAAATACGACGCGAGCGCAATCAACCCAACCTCCAGCTGCGCAGCCGACTGTGCCATCAGCTCCAGAGGGTGGCGCGTTGGACAGTCAACCCGAAGCGGAGAGTCCGGTGACAACGACGCCTGCACTTGAGCCCGAAGCTCCGCCTGAGCGCACCGATTGACCATGCAGTCTTTAGCGTTCAATTCGGTTGACTTGCGGAGTGACGCCTGATGGCCGACGGTCATGCAAGCGGCCTGCGTCTGACGATCACCACGATCATCGGCTTGATCCTGGCGATCGTTCCGCTTCCGGAAGCCATTCGACCCGCACGGCCGCATCTGCTGTTGCTGCTCGTCATCTACTGGTCGTTGAGCGCTCCGCGTGTCGCGGGTCTGATGTTCGCGTGGCTCTGCGGTTTCGCACTCGACATTATCAAGGGCCCCTTGTTTGGTCAGCATGCGATCGCTTTTCTGCTGGTGGCTTATCTGGTCCACAAGTTTCAACTGCGCATGCGTGTGCTTCCCATCTATCACCAGACCTTCTGGGTGTTCGGCTTCCTCGCCGCCTACGAATTCGTCGTGTTCTGGATCGATGGGATCATCGGTCCCGCAGTGACGACGTGGATGCGTTGGCTTCCGGTGTTCGTCAGCACACTGATGTGGCCACTTATGGTCGCAATGCTCGACACGTGGAACCGGAGGAGACGATGATCGGGGCAACCGCCCCGTCGGCGGTCCTAGTTCCTATTTCTCTGGCCAATCGCCAGTAGCCAGTCACCTGTAGCCTGCCATGTCCCGCTCCGTCCGCATCAAGGACCATCACTCCGAACAGCAGCTGTTCGATTCGCGTGCTATTGCGGCGGCGATCGTCATCACGCTTGCGATTGCGGCAGTCATCGCGCGGCTCGTCTGGCTGCAGGTGATCAAGTACGACTACTTCGTCGAGCTGTCGCAAGGTAATCGCATCAAGATCGAACCCATTCCGCCGAATCGAGGATTGATTCTGGATCGCAACGGCGTGCCGCTTGCGACGAATGCTCCTTCCTATCAATTGGAGTTGCGGCGCGAACAGGTGGCCGATCTGGACGTCACGTTGGCGGGGCTCGCCGGTATCGGTCTGCTCGAGCCCGATGACATTCCCGCGATCAAGAAGGACATTCGCAGTCGTCGCATCTTCGACGCCGTGCCGATCAAGCTGCAGTTGAATGAAGAAGAGCTGGCGCGATTCGCCGCTCGCCGTCATGACTATCCCGGCGTGGACGTTCGCCCTCGATTGACGCGCTACTACCCCCTGGGTGTGAGCAGCGTGCACGCGACCGGATATGTCGGCGCCATCAGCGAAGAAGATAAGAAGACGCTAAACATCGATGACTATGCCGGCACCTCGCTCACGGGTAAGAGCGGTGTCGAGAGGGCGTATGAGCAACAGCTGCATGGGACGGCGGGGTTGCAACAACTGCTCGTGAACGCACAGGGCCGCAGCGTCGAGCGCATCGGACGCGCACACGTCGACCTGGTTCGCAAAGAACCCGTGGCGGGCAACGATCTGTTTCTCACTATCGACCAGCACGTACAGCAAGTGGCTGAAGAAGCACTGCGCGGTCAGCGTGCTTCAGCGGTTGCGATCGATCCGTCCAACGGAGACATCATCGCTTTTGTCAGCACACCCGCATTCGATCCGAATCTGTTCGCACGCGGATTGAGCCGGTCTGAATATCTGACGCTGACTGAAGATCCTGATCGGCCGATGTTCGACCGTGCACTGCGCGGCGTGTATCCGCCTGGCTCGACAGTAAAGCCGCTGATGGCGCTCGCCGCCTTGCAATACGGAATCGTGACGCCTGACCACACGGAGATGTGTCATGGACTGTTTCGATTGCCTCGCGTGAGCCGCCCATGGCGCGATTGGAACTACGACAAAGGCGGCCATGGCGTCGTAAACATGCGGAAAGCCATCGCCACTTCGTGCGACGTGTACTTCTATGACATGGCGAATCTCATGGGTATCGATCGCATCCATGATTTCCTTTCACAGTTCGGACTGGGCACGATCACTGGAATCGATATTCCGGGTGAAAAAACCGGCCTGTTGCCATCGACGGCGTGGAAGAAGGCAGCGTTTCGACAGCCGGAAATGAAAATGTGGTACCCGGGCGACACGATCAGTGTCGGCATCGGCCAAGGCTACATGTCCGCGACACCGCTCCAGCTCGCCCACTTCGCCGCGACGATCGCTGCACATGGTCAACGCTTCCAACCGCGATTGGTCAGAGCCATTCGCGACGTGAAAACGGGAAAGATTCGTGAACTCCCGCCGAAAGCGCTTGCCCCAATCAAAACCGCGGACCCGGGCGCTTGGGATGTCGCCATCGGCGGCATGATCGATGTGGCCAATGCACCCTACGGCACGGCGCGCGCCGCCGCCGCCAACTCTGCTTATCTGATTGGCGGAAAAAGCGGCACGGCACAGGTCTTTAAAGCCGCGGCCAACGAGCGCGTTCGCAAGGCGGGCGAGCTCCAGGAACATCTGCGTGATCATGTGCTGTTCATCGCCCTCGCACCCGCCGATGCAGCCATGCCAAAAATTGCAGTCGCCGTGGTCGTCGAGAATGCGCGTCCACCACCCGGCTCGAATGCTGCGGGCGGCAGTACCGTTGCTGCGCCAATCGCGCGACGCATCCTGGACGCTTACATGCTGACACCCGATCAGTGGCTGGAGCAGGAAGAGAAGCGCAAAGCAGCGGCGGCAGCTGCTGCTCAACGTGCCCAAGCCGCAGCGGCGGCGCCTCGTCGCCCCCATGAGTGAGGATTAACGATGGAACTGGGCGCACTCGATTCATCCCGCACGCAGCGAACGCTGACAGGTACCGCGAGACTATTGCTGGCCTTGCATCTGGATGGTCCGTTGTTCGTGGCGTTGTGTCTTCTTTCGGCTATCGGCATCACCGTGGTGTTCAGCGCCTCTGGTCGCAGCGTGCCGATGCTCGAAGCACAGTTGTTGCGCTTCGCACTGGCCGTCGCAGCGATGATCATGCTTGCACAGATTCCGCCTCGTCTGATTCGAGCCGCCACTCCGTGGGTGTATGTCCTCGGCTTGATTTTGCTTCTCGTCGTGATGCTCACGGGCGATATCGCGATGGGTGCGCAGCGTTGGCTCGATCTCGGTTTCGTGCGCTTCCAGCCATCCGAGATCCTGAAGCTTGCAGTGCCACTCGCATGTGCGTGGTATCTGAACGATAGAGTGCTTCCTCCGAGTTTTACCTCCGTCCTGATCGTGGGCGCGGCGATTGTGATTCCCACGGCCATCATTGCCGAGCAACCTGATCTTGGAACAGCCCTGCTGGTGGCGGCCGGCGGCGGCATGGTCATCCTGCTCGCGGGTCTTTCGGCGAAATTGATTGCAGGCGTCGTCGCGTTGCTGATTCCGACGGGGTACGTAGCGTGGCAATTCCTGTTGCACGACTATCAACGTCAGCGCGTGCTCACATTCCTCGATCCACAAACCGATCCGCTCGGCTCCGGCTATCACATCATTCAATCGCAGATCGCGATCGGCTCAGGCGGTGTATTCGGCAAAGGTTATTTGAACGGCAGTCAGGCGCAGCTCGAATTCTTGCCGGAGCGTTCGACCGACTTCATTTTCGCCGTTGTCGGTGAAGAGTGGGGACTGTTGGGTCTCGTCACCGTGTTGACGCTGTATCTTTTCGTCATTGGTCGGGCGCTGTATCTCTCTGCTGATTCGCAGGACACCTTTTCGCGGCTGGCGGCAGGCAGCCTGGCATTGACGTTTGCAGTTTATGTTTTTGTGAATGCAGGCATGGTCACCGGATTGCTTCCGGTTGTCGGCGTACCGCTACCGCTGGTGAGCTACGGGGGTACCTCAATGGTGACCCTCATGGCGGGTTTCGGTATTCTGATGTCGCTCTGCACGAAACGAAAACTGGTGGGTCGCTGAAGAGCGACTCTTGCCGCGAGCACGCTCGCCTGTACTCGTGCAACCATCGCCCATCCACGCTGTCAGAACGACGTGACTGCACCGCCCATCGCCCTCACCTTTCTTGTTCTTTGTAGTTCGTTGAGCTTTCCGGCCGCGGCAGTCGATAGCACGCGCGAAGACGTTCGGGCATTCGTCGATGAGATGCGCCGGGACTATGACTTCGATGCGAAGCAACTCGAACAGTTACTCGCCGGCGCACAGACCAAACAATCCATCATCGATGCGATGACGCGCCCAGCAGAGCGAGTCGCTCCCTGGTTTGAATACCGCGCGCAGTTTCTTACTCCGAAGAGAATTCAGCAGGGAATCGAGTTCTCGACGGCGCATCAGTCCCGATTGAAAGCGATTGCAGATGACGAGCTTGCAGACATTGTGATTGGCATCCTCGGAGTCGAGACACTCTATGGCCAGCTCACCGGAAAATTTCGCGTGGTGGATGCACTCACGACACTCGCTTTCGAATATCCGCCGCGTGGCGAATTCTTTCGTGACCAACTGCGTCAGTTCCTGTTGCTCTCGAGAGAAGAGTTCCTCGATCCCGCGACTGCACTGGGTTCCTACGCAGGCGCGATGGGAGCACCGCAATTCATCGCCAGCAGCTATCGCAAGTACGCAGTGGATGCTGATGGCGATGGCAAACGCGACCTCTGGTCGAACTGGGATGACATCATCGGCAGCGTTGCCAATTACCTTCGCGCATACGGCTGGCGCGATGGTGAACCCGTCGTCGTGCCGGCATCTCTCGAAGATCCAGACTTGAGTCGCTTCACCGTCGGCAAGGTCGACTTGAACGAGACCGTGAAGTCGCTGCGTGACAAAGGCGTGCGATTCGATACGCGACAGCCGCCCGACGCACCTGCGATGCTGATCGTCGCGCAAGGCAAGAGCGGACCCGAATACCGCGTTGCGTTTCAGAACTTCTACGTGGTGACGCGCTACAACCGCAGCCTGCTCTACTCGATGGCGGTGCACGATCTGGGACAGGCGGTCGAGGCCACGGCGAAGGTCACGTCTCCATGATCACGCGCGCGCAACGAATCGGTGAGCTGACTCTGCGAGCCATCCTTTTTGTTTCTTTGTTTTCGTTAGCGGCTTGCGTCGCACACGCTCCGCGATCTGCGGTCCCGCCTCCGAAAGCGCCGGCGCCTACACCAACGCCGCAAGTTCCTAAAGATCTGTCCGCGATCCCCGATGTCGTCCCCAAGATCGAACCGCGCTCGGCGAAGGGCAATCCGCCGTTCTACGACGTTCTCGGAAAACGTTACTTCGTCATGACCTCACCGACCGGTTACGTCGAACGCGGCGTCGCCTCATGGTACGGCCCGGGTTTTCACACAGCGCAGACATCGAACGGCGAGCCGTATGACATGTATGGAATGACGGCCGCCCATAAAACATTGCCGTTGCCCTGCTATGTGCAGGTGACGAATCTCAAGAACGGTCGCAGTCTGGTGCTGCGCGTGAACGATCGCGGTCCGTTCAAGGACGGCCGCATCATTGACCTGTCCTACACGGCGGCCGCAAAGCTGGACTTTCTCCGCGATGGCACTGCATTCGTCGAAGTTCGTGCAATCACACCGGAAGCGCCGCCAGGACCTGCGCCGGCCGCAACGACATCGCTGTTTGTGCAGGCGGGCGCCTTCAGCGCCGAAGCCAATGCATCGAAGCTTCTCACTCAACTACGTGCTCAAGGTGTCGATAAGGCCTTCGTGCGACAGGACGATGTGAACGGCAAGCAGATGTACCGCGTACGCATCGGGCCGATCCCGAATGTGGTCCAGTTCGATCGGATCGTCGCACGCCTGAAGTCACTCGGTGTTACGGACGCGCGCCTGGCACTCGACTGATCGTCAGCATCGATCCGCAGGCCGCCTGCGGATCGCCACTTTTCGTCTACATTCCAGCCCCTGTGCTGGTTAGAATTCGCCCCCAATTTCGCACTCTCGAGGCTAAGTCTCCTCATGCTCCTTCGCCCAGGTCGATGCTTCCTACTGCTGCTGGTTGCCGTGCTGAGCGCATGCTCGGATCCAGCAGTCACGACCCAGACCACGAGCATTGCAGCACCTATTCCGAATGTTCCCGCGGGTACAACAGCGGCGGAGAAAGCACCTCCGATTCCCGCACCGCCGCAAGTGCAGGCGCGTGGTTACTTCCTTACCGATTTCGTCAGCGGTCAGGTGCTCGCGGCCACCAACGAGAACGAACGCCTCGAGCCTGCAAGTCTCACCAAACTGATGAGCGCCTACGCGGTATTCCATGCGCTGAAGGATGGCCGCATCAAGCTCACGGATATGGTCACGGTCAGCCCTCACGCGCGCTCGCAGGATGGTTCGCGCATGTTCGTCGACGTTGGTACGCAAGTCAGCGTCGAGAATCTGGTCCAAGGAATGATCGTGCAGTCCGGCAATGATGCGACCGTCGCGCTCGCGGAGCACGTCGCTGGGAGCGAGCCGGTGTTCGTCGATCTGATGAATCAATACGCACAGAAGATCGGCATGGTGAGCACGCATTTCCAGAATGCTCCAGGCATGCCTGGGCCTGAGCACTACACGACCGCGCGGGACATCGGCGCGCTTGCTGCCGCGTTGATTCGTGATTTTCCCGAGTACTACAAGTGGTACTCACAGCGTGAGTTCACCTGGAACAAGATCACTCAGCCGAATCGCAATGGTTTGCTCGAGCGTGATCCGAGTGTCGATGGTTTGAAAACCGGACATACCGATTCCGCAGGCTATTGCCTGGTGTCATCGGCAAAGCGTGATCAGATGCGGATCATCTCGATCGTCATGGGCTCACCGAGTATTCGCGCACGTGAAGATGCGAGCGCTGCACTGCTGAACTATGGATTCAGATTCTTCGAAACCAGAAAGTTGTTTGCCGCCGGCCAGGCCATCGTGAAGACGCCGGTCTGGAGAGGTGACGCGGATGACGCAAGCTTTGGTGTCACGCAGGATGTTTACGTCACCTTCCCGCGCGGTCAGGAGAACACGCTGACTGCCGCAGCAGATATGCCAGAGCCGATGCTCGCTCCGCTGAGCAAATCACAAGTGGTGGGCAAACTCCGACTGCTTCGCGAAGGCCAGGAGATCGGCACGTACCCTCTTTATCCAGTCGCGGATGTGGCGCAGGCCGGGTTTTTCGGTCGGCTCACCGATGATGTGAAACTCTGGATGCATTGATTCGACGAGCACCCGATGCCGCTTCCTGTCTGCTATCTGAATGGTGAGTTCGTTGCACTGAGTGAGGCGCGAATCTCTCCGCTGGATCGCGGTTTTCTGTTCGCTGATAGCGTTTATGAAGTTCTGCCCGTGTTCAACGGCCGGATGTTTCGCTTCCGCGAGCATTTCGATCGGTTGGCCCGCAGCCTGAGCGAGATCAGGTTGCCCTCGCCTCATTCTCACCAGGAATGGTGCGCACTGCTCGAAGAACTCGTGCGTCGTAACGGCGGGGCAGATATGTACCTGTACGTGCAAGTGACTCGCGGTATGGAGTTCGGACGCAATCACGCTTTTCCCAAGGACGCGAAGCCGACGGTATTCGCCATGGCCTCGCTGCTGCCCGCAATGAGCGCAGAACAACAAGAAAACGGCTTGTCCGCGATCACTGTCGAAGACTTTCGTTGGCGACGGTGCGACATCAAGGCAACGACCCTTCTTGCCAACGTATTGATGAAACAGCGCGCTGCGGAGGCGGGTGCTCAGGAAGCGATCGCGGTCGAAAACGGCGAAGTGCTGGAAGGCTCATCAACGACGATCTTCGTCGTGCGCGCAGGTGTGTTGATCACTCCACCCAATAGCCACCGCATCCTGCCAGGCACAACGCGCGATGTCGTGCTCGAACTGGCCGAACATCTCATGCCCGTGCAGATCAAAAAGCTCGATGTGAGCGATCTGCGCGGCGCCGAAGAGGTCTGGATCGCGGCAGCGACTCGTGACGTGCTCCCGATCACTCGCATCGATGGCTTGAAGATAGGAGAAGGACAGCCGGGGCCGTGGTGGCACAAGATGTCCCGCGCTTTTGTCGCACTGCGCTCAACCCTGGCAGGCACGCCTGCGTTTCAGGCTTGATTTGATTCTGACGGCCACCATTCTCAGGTGATTCCTCCATTACACGGCGCACTGATGTCAGAAGCTAAAGACACCTTGTTCGAGTTTCCTTGTGACTACCCGTTGAAAGTCATGGGCCGGCACAACGATGACTTCCGGAGTCTGGTCCTCGGTATTGTGCAGAAGCATGCAGGAAGCGTCGATCCTGCAGGAATTGCAGAGCGACCAAGCAAGGATGGTAACTACCTGAGCCTGACCTTCACCTTTCGTGCGGACAGCAAAGCACAGCTCGATGCGCTGTATCAGGAACTCACTTCCTGTGAGCGCGTGCTCGTCGCGTTGTAAGCGGCACTCTGGATCGGACGAGCAGCAGCTCAGTGATTACTGCCGTCGACACGCATGACGATCTTGCCGACTGCTCGGCGCTCCTGAAGTAAGGTAAGCGCCTCGTGGATACTTCCGAGCCCTTCGAGTTCCATGATCTCGGGGTTCAGCTTCCCCTCATCGAACAAACGAAGCAGCGCGGCGAGATTTTCCGCATGAACCGCAGGCTCGCGACGGGTGTGCGCGCCCCAGAACACGCCGATGATTGAGCACCCTTTAAGTAATGGCAGATTCATGGGAATAGAGGGAATGCTGCCGCCCGCGAAGCCGATCACAAGATAGCGACCGTTCCAGCCCATGCTTCGCACGCACTGCTCCGCAAGTGCAGATCCCACGGGATCGTAAACAACATCGATTCCACGTCCCTGCGTGAAATCTGCAACGGCGTCTTTGACCGATCGCTCGCTGTAGTTGAACGCAGCATAAGCGCCATGCTTCGTGGCGATTTCCATCTTCGCATCGCTTCCCACTCCTGCGAGAACACGAGCACCGAGCGCTTTGCCCAGCTCGATCGCCGCGATCCCAGTACCGCCACTCGCTCCCACCACCAGGAGCGCTTCGTTATTCTGCAGCCTGGCCCTTTGAACCAGCGCGTGATACGTCGTTCCGTAGTTCACGAGGAACCCGGCTGCCTGCGTCATGGACATGTGCTCAGGAATTGAAATGAGTGCTTTGGCCGGTACGATGCACTCTTCCGCCATGCCGCCGTTGCTCACCGTTGCAAATACAGATGAGCCAAGCTGAATGTCCGAGACATCACCCGCTGTTTCGGAAACTACACCCGCGATTTCTGTGCCTGGAGTGAAGGGCAATTCTGCTTTGACCTGATACTTGCCCGCCATCATCAAAGCATCGGGGAAACCGCAACCCACGGCATGCACTCGAACTCTGACATGACCACTGGGTACTGAAGAGTTGCTGACTTCCTCAACTTCGATTCTGGGTGGATCGAACGAGTGAACTACAACAGCCTTCATTGAAGAACTCCGCGTGCGGTCAGATCCATTCCTGTCTGGCGGTGATGCCAAGTTCTCGCAGCAGATGAGGTGCAAGAGCATCGGCAACTGCGCGAGTCGTGGTCTCAACCCCGAGCGATCGAAGATCGGTCACCTGCAATCCGGAGAAGCCACACGGGTTGATGCGAGTGAACGGCTCGAGATCCATGCCGACATTCAGAGCCAGACCATGAAAGCTGCTGCCTCGTCGAATTCTCAGTCCGATGCTCGCGAGCTTGCGATCCCCAACGTAAACGCCTGGCGCATCGCGGCGGCCCGAAGCCTGGATTCCACTTTGTGCGATAGTCGCGATTACCGCGTTCTCGAGCGCCACGACGAGTTGACGCACACCCATACCGAGCCGACGTACATCGATCAATGGATATACGACCAGCTGACCGGGTCCGTGATAGGTCACCTGCCCGCCTCGGTCGATCTGCACTAACGGAATGTCACCTGCCGCGAGCACGTGCTCACGCTTGCCGTTCATGCCTAAGGTGAAGACCGGCGGATGTTCGAGAAACCAGATCTGGTCGGGCGTTAGAGCGTCGCGTTGTTCAGTCAACGCCTGCATCGCACGCCAGGTCGGCTCATAGTCGACCTGCCCTAACCAGCGCAGCTGTGCAGGCTTCTGCGCGGGAAGCGCGTCTACCGAATCGGCTGACGCTCGCGCTGCAGACATGACTAAGGCTGCCCAGGCTTGGTCAGGCCAGCGTTGTTGCGCTCGAGCGCCCTTTCAGCTCGATAGCTTGATCGAACAAGTGGCCCAGAGACGCACTCGAGAAATCCCTTTGCCAGCGCACGTTCGCGGTACGCATCGAATTGTTCCGGCGTGACCCAGCGCTCGATTGGCAAATGATTGGGCGTCGGCCGCAGGTATTGACCGAGGGTGAGTATGTCGACCCCGGCAGCGCGAATGTCGGTCATCGTCTCCTCGATCTCATCATCTGTTTCACCGAGCCCCAGCATCAGGCTGGTCTTTGTGAGGACGTCGGGCCGACTCTTCTTTGCGTGTTCGAGTACACGCAGTGTCTGTTCGTAACTGGCTCGTGGATCACGCACTGGATGCGTCAGGCGCCGAACGGTTTCCACATTCTGCGCGAAGACTTCCAAGCCGCTGTTCACGACGGTTTCGACATCGTGCATGTTGCCTTGAAAGTCCGGGGTGAGCGCTTCCACCGCTGTCGCTGGATTCAATTCTTTGATCGCGCGAACACAGGCTGCAAAGTGAGCCGCCCCGCCATCCTGCAGATCATCTCGATTGACCGAAGTGAGCACGACGTACTTCAGTCGCATCAGCTGCACGGTCCTCGCACTATTGGCTGGCTCTTCACTATCGAGCCAGCCGTGCGGGTTGCCGGTATCCACGGAGCAGAATCGACAAGCACGAGTACAGACCGCACCCATCAACATCAATGTGGCGGTTCCCGCATTCCAGCATTCGCCGATGTTGGGACACTTGGCCTCTTCGCACACAGTCGCGAGTCGATGCTCTTTGACCAGCGCTCGGACACCGTCGAATTTCGAGCCTGCCGGCATAGGAGCCCTGAGCCACTGGGGCTTCCTGCCAAGCACCAGGGGATCCGAGTGGGTGGACGACTTGATGCCGTCCTTGATGGCTGAGAACCCTTGCGGCGTGCGGTATTTCTCGCCGCTGCGGGTCGTCACGACCGGGATGCCTTTGAATTCACTCACTGGGCGGGATCACCGAGGGAACGTGTAAGTCCGGCATTCTAACGATTGAGGCGAGAGCCCCAAAAGAAAAGCCCGGCGAAAGCCGGGCTTTTGGATCAATCAGGAGACCGATCAGGCCTGATAGGTGCGAAGCGCCCACAAACCGGCCAGATCGGACCATTTGCTGTCGGGCTTAATGGCCTTAAATGTCTGTCGAGCCTGGTCCTTCTGACCCTTCTTCAGTTGAGCAATACCAAGGCTGATCTGAGCCTCGTCTGCGTCTGTAACACTGCCCTTCTTCAGGCCAGCCTGAATCGCAGCAATCGCCTCGTCGTACATCCCATAGCTGAGATATGCCTGACCCAGGCCGACGCTTGGCTGACCCTGTGTTGCCTTCTCTGCATCCTTGGCCTGCTGAGCCAGAGAAGCACGGTCGCTCGCGGCTTGCTTCTTTGCAGCCTCGAGCAGACGTGTGTATCGGTTCTGCTCCGTCTTGTCGTCACTCTTAAGCACGCCGTTATCGATGCCCTTCTGCATCGTCGACTCGGCTTCTCCAGGTACACCCGCTTCGATCGCGAGCTGAGACATTTCGACGAAGTCGCCCTTGTCCTTCAGCACGCCCACTTCGCTCATGAGGCGATAGAAGCCCAAGGTAACGCGATCGCTGGTCTGCTTACGACGATAAGTGTCGGCGAGGTTTTCCCAGTACTGGGGCTGCGGGTAATAGCGCACCATCTTCTTGAGCGCATCCGCCACACCGTCCTTGTTGTCCTGCTTGAACTGGGAGCTCAGGACGATCTGAAGGTAATTCTCTTTGGGAGTGCGACCATTCTTCTCGTCGTTGGCGACGACCTGAGACATCGTGCTCGCGGCGCCCTTGAAGTCTTCGGTCAGATACTGCGTCTGGCCCAGCAGCACGGTCATGTCTTCATCACCAGGATGTTTCGCCAGCCACTTCTTGGTCCATTCCCCCGACTTCTTGTATTCCTTCTCCTGGAAATACATTTGCGCGACCGCTTTGGTGCGATCGTCGACCTGTTCGGGCGGGACCAGACCCGAATTGAGCATGCGCTCAAAAACAGGTGCGGCCTGACCATACTTCTTCTGCTGAACGAGGATGTAGCCCAGGAACTCGTCGATCTGGTAGTCCTCTTGCGGGGTCCGCTTCTCCACGGCCTGAGCCTTCTTGAGCTCAGCCAATGCAGCGTCCCACTGCTTTGCGGCCATAGCCTTCTGAGCGGCCTGCAGCGGCACGCCCACTGCCTTGCTCAATTTAGGTTTGGCTTGCTCGGCTGCCAGAACGGTTCCTGGAACCAGAATTGCGCTCATGGAGGTCATCCCAAGCGCCAAGCTCAATGCAACCGCAATACTTCTTACTCGGGTCATAGTTCTTCCCAAAAAAGGGGTTCTTCCCAAAAGGTCAATCTGGCGGTCTGGAGTCGCAACTGAACGATAGCGACCCCACGATGAATTTGCCCTGAAACGAACGACGGGGTGAAGAAGTTCACCCCGTCACAACACTGGCAACTTTAGTCCATGAATTGTTCGTTGCCGACGAATCCGATTCGCTGCATACCGCTGCGCTGCGCGATCGCCAGCACCTTGGCGACCGTATCGTAGTTGGCACGTCGATCAGGTCGCACGTGCAACTCAGGCTGCGGGTTCTTGCTCGCCTCGTTGGAAAAGTAGCTCTCGAGCATTTCGAGCTGAACCTGGTTGCCGTTCCAGATGATTGCACCATCCCAATCAATATCCAGCCGGATGGGCTCGATGATTTCAGTGGGCGGGATAGGATTTTTATTCGGACGCGGCATATCCAGCTTCACCGCATGCGTCATCACAGGCAGGGTGATGATGAACATGATGAGCAGAACCAACATGACGTCGATCAACGGCGTCGTGTTGATTTCCATCATCGGCTCGCCTTCACCGCCGCCGCCTACATTCATTGCCATGAGCAGTTACCTCAGTATTCTCTACGGACGCAATCAGCGGCCTGTCGGACCGGGCTCGGTAATGAACCCGACCTTCAGAATGCCCGCTCGCTGAGCGTCAAGAATCACACGCCCCACATACTCGTACTTCGTATGCTGGTCGGCTCGCACATGCACTTCCGGTTGCGGCTTCACCTGAGCAGTCTGTTTCAGCCGAGTCAGAAGGTCGTCGTTGTTCGCCAGCAGCGAAGCATTCCAGAACACCTGGCCATCTCGATTGACTGAGATGTTGATGTTCTCGGGCTTGGTCTTCGTCGCCTGATTACTGATCTTGGGCAACTCGACCGGCACTGTCTGAGTGATCACAGGAATCGTGATCATGAACACGATGAGGAGCACCAACATGACGTCGACAAGCGGCGTCGTGTTGATCTCGTTCATCGGTCGCTCTTCTTCCTCGACGTCAACGTTCAGGCTTGTAAATGAACTGCTCATCTTTCAGCTCCGGATAAGGAAACCAATTACTTCCTTACCGCAGCACCAGCAGCTGTTGCGCCCGGACGAGGAGCAGCAGCAGACGGAGTGGTGTCGACGCGAGCACCGCTGACCAGATACGAATGCAGATCGGCCGTGAAGTAACGCAGCTTTTCCTGGATGTCCTTGTTGCGACGGAGCAGCCAGTTGTAGCCCATGACTGCCGGTACAGCGACGAACAGACCGAGCGCGGTCATGATCAAAGCTTCACCGATCGGACCTGCCACCTTGTCCAAGCTGGCTTGGCCGGCGAGCGAGATCGAGATCAGCGCGTTATAGATACCCCACACCGTGCCGAACAGACCGACGAACGGAGCGGTGGAACCCACAGTGGCGAGCACCGCAAGACCGTTCTGCAAACGACTGTTGACGCTGTCAACCGAGCGATACAGAGACACGGTGATCCACTCGTGGAGCGGGATCTGATCAGTGAGACGACCTTCGTGATGTTGGGCAGCACGCACGCCGTCTTCTGCAACCATTTTGAAGACGTTGTCCTTGCTCAGCTTGGCAATGCCATCGCGCAGATTGCCAGCGGTCCAGAAGCCCTTGTGGACTTCGTTGTAATCCTTGCGGAGGCGACGCTGATCCCACAGCTTGGTGAGGAGGATGTACCAAGAAGCCAAGGACATGATGATCAGAATGACCAGCACTCCGGTACCAACGGGATCGAGCTGCTTGACGAAAGCCGTAAGGCCGAATGGGTTCTCAACCTGAGTTGTTGCTGCATCTGGAGCCATGGAACGATGTCCTCTACTTGGGGGCTATGACCAAAATCAACGGGTTCAAGTTCTAAATCAATCTTCTATCAGTTTGCGTCAATCCGTGAGCTTGAATGTGACGGCAAACTGCCCCCACATCGGAACGGGTTTGCCATTTTCGGTTCCCGGCTGCAAACGCCACGAGCGTTTCACTTCGCGAACGGCTGCTTCGTCGAGCTTCGGGAATCCGCTTGAAGTCTTCACGCGCACATCTCCGGCACGGCCAGTCTCGAGCACATACACCTCTAGGACCACTGTGCCGACCTCGCCTGCACGACGTGATGAAGGCGGATATTCAGGCTGTGTCAGCGGACGTCGCGGATCTGACTTTGGTGCTGTGCGTGGAACTGCGACCGGTGCTGCCTGCGGCGGAGGCTGAGCAACTGGCGCGGTTTGGGTCGTCTGGCGAATCGCGGTCGCAGGTGCGTCCGAAGGAATTTCAATAGCCACTTCGGGCGGTGGAACAAACGGTGGCGGTGTTTCAATTTTCGGTGGCGGAGGCGGCAGCTCATCCTTCGGCTTGGGTTTGTCTTCGATGATGCGTGTCTCGATCGGACCGAGCACCGCTTCGACGACTCGATGAGACATACCGCTCGCGAGCAACCAGAAGAAGCCCGCGTGCAAACCCACGATCACTAAAAAGACGATTCCACGCCGCGTGAAGAAGGAGGAGTTTGCTTGTGGTGCGTAGGCCATGCTGTGCGCTCAAGTTTAAAAAAACGGAGTCTGAGTCAGCCCCGTGCTTTCTACTAAATGCTCAACCGTAATCTGGTCGTCGCTCTATTTTGTATGTGTCTGCACATACATCCCCGTTCCTCGAGGTCGAACGGGTCAACGTAACGTCGATGAACACTCCGTAGCTTTACGGAATTGACATTACAGTCCACGCAGACCGCAGAAACGCCGCGCAAGGTATAAAGTTTCAGCTAGGAAGGCAAGCACTCCTAAAAGGAATATAAAGGATCGAAACCGCCGCACCGCTTTGGTGACACTCGAAAAAAACACGCGCTGTTTGAGCGCTCGCTTCAGCAACGCGATGTTGACGGAAATCTTGCCGAAGACTTTGCAACACTGCTCCCCCTCGCTGGCCTGCTGGTTTTCTAGACGGCCACTGAGCATATTTGTTCCGCAAACCTTGCAGGACATCCAATTACTGCAGCGCGCCAACAAAGGCTGCGAAGGTGTCACTCGCTATGCAGAGTTGCGGCTGAGGGAAAACTCTATGGGGATGAGGACAAACGCCCGTCGAGGGAGCCCATCTTCGACATAAGGGCGGAATGCTGCGCGTGACACAGCTTCGCGAGCAGCATGATCAAGTCGCTCATGACCGCTCGAAGTTTCAACTTCGACACTGCACGGGGCACCACTCTCATCAATGAGCACACGCAAGACCACGAGACCTTGCTCTCGCAGCTTGCGTGACTGAGGTGGGTAGCGCGGGAGCGGCTCTCGGACATACTCAACGGTAGAGATGAGTTTAGGAACGGTCGGTTTTTCGCTGGCGCCTTCTGAAATAACACTCTGAGCTGATGCTGAGGCCACGTGCTCGGTCGCTGAGACCGTAACACTCTCCACGGATGGGGCCACGGGCGTGGGCGCCTTGATTTCTGGAAGCATGATTGTCTGGACTTTGGGTGGCTGCCAGTCCCGATGCTCCGGCTCGGGGCTCGAGACAAACCGGACTTCAATCGGCAGTTCGGCAGATCGTGGCTCAAGCTGCGGTCGGACGAAAAGCAAAGCCCCCATCAAAGCTGCGTGCGCCGAAACAATGGCAACAGCAGCAATCCAGCGGAGCCCTCGATCCTCAACAGTCACGGCAGTAGCTCTCGGGGTGGCTTGCGAATCACGCCGATCATGCACGCACCCTACTGTTGTTGCAAATGCGAACGATTCGCACTTATAGTCGCATTGACCAATGCAGACTAGCCAGCTGCTCGATGCGCCAGCCGTGCTCTGCGACCTAATCAGGAGAGTCAATGCGCACGTCATATCCGTCGCGGTATTCGCCGTTGGCGATTGCCATCTTTACTTCCCTGCAAGCGGCAAGCATTTCGGTGGACGCGCTCGCGGCTGAAGTTCAGCAATTGCCCAAGATCGCGGTGGGAGCTGAAGTGGACGACTCTTATAAGGAAGACCTCCCGTCCTCGCCTAAGTACACCCAGTCGCTCCTGGACACGCCACAAAGCATTGCTGTGGTGACGCGCCAGGTGATCGACGATCAAGCCCTATTGTCGCTGCGGGACGTGTTGAGCACGGTTCCGGGGATTACATTCGGCGCGGGCGAAGGCGGCGGCGGATACGGTGACAGCCTCACGTTGCGCGGCTTCGCTGGCAGTAACGACATCACAAGCGATGGGATTCGCGACAGTGCGCAATACACGCGTTCCGACACATTCAATCTCCAGCAGATTGAAGTGATCAACGGCGCGAATTCCGTGTACTCGGGCGCCGGTGCGGTCGGCGGGACAGTCAACTTGGTAAGCAAGACGCCGCAGCTTGACTCATTCAGTCGATTCAGCGCGGCTGCCGGCACGGACGATTACGGGCGACTGACGGGCGATGTCAACCGATCGATCGGCGAAACAGCCGCAGTGCGTGTGAACGTGATGGGCCATCGAAATGATGTGGCCGATCGCGACTACGAGCAGAACAAGCGCTGGGGTGTTGCGCCTTCCATTGCTTTTGGTCTTGGCACCGACACCTCTTTGACGCTCAGCTACCTGCATCAGAAAGACGACAACGTCCCGCAGTACGGCGTGCCCACCTTCAGAGGCAAGCTGTTACCGGGTGCTGATTACAGCGCCTATTACGGCTATCGCAATGTCGATTCTCAAGAGATCGACGTCGACATGTTTACTGCGCTGCTCGACCATCGGATCGATGACAGCTTTGCAGTACGCAATATCACGCGTTGGGAGCGAATCGGTCAGGTCTCTATTGTCGATCCTCCTCAGGGCACCTTCTGCCTTGCATCGACCAGCCTGCAGCCCAGCGGTACAGCATGTCCTCCTGGACTCACGGCGGGCTCATTTCAGCCGAGCGGCCCACGTGGAAACCTGCGAGACACGAACAACACCCTGACCGTCAATCAGACGGACTTTACGAAGACGTTTGCGACCGGGTTCATCGAGCACACGTTGGTGGCCGGGTTGTCGGTTTCACACGAGACATTCAATCTGGATACCGGCAACGTGCTGCGAACCGCAGATGGCGCTTTGCCAAATCCAGTTCTGCCGGTGATGAGCATCGCTGATCCAGACTCGCTGTACGCAGGTCCTCGCAACTACGTTCGCAGTCAGACTCAAAAGGGCGAGCTCGACAATCAAGCTCTCTATCTGTTTGACACGCTCGAGTTCAACGAGCATTTGGAGCTCAATGGCGGCGTGCGTTTCGAGAACAACGAGGGCACAACCACTGCAGTGGCCTATGCGACGCCTTCCAGTGGCGGTGCGACCTTGGAGACTCCTCCCGCTGACAACAATGACGAGCTTCTCTCGTATCGCGTGGGATTGGTCTACAAGCCTGTCGAGAGCGGATCGATCTACGTGGCGTACGGCAACTCCACGACACCTTCGAAGGCCTCCGTCAATGGCTCGTGTACGTTGGTGAGCACGGCGAACACGGGGGCGAACTGCAACGTCGATCCAGAGAAAGCGATCAGCTATGAACTTGGATTCAAGTGGGATCTCTTCGACAGCCGCATGCTTGCCACTGCTTCCATTTTCAGAAATGAGCGCACGAACTATCGTGTCAATGATCCAGGCAATCCCGACAATCCGGCCGGCCAGCAGCAACTCGATGGTGAGGCGCGAGTCGATGGTCTGATCGTAGGTGTCACCGGCAAGGTCAACGATCACTGGGCTGTCATCGCCAACTACACCTATCTGGAAAGCGAAGTTCTGCAAGGCGCGTCAGATTTCGTATCGTCAGCAGGCATGGATTACACCCGGGGTGATCCGCTGCTGAACGTGCCCGAAAATGCGTTCAGCCTATGGACTGCCTACGATCTTCCTCACCGCATTCAGATCGGCTATGGACTCACCTATCAAGACGAAGTGCACGTCACCCAACACAGCGTGACGAACGTGAACGGGCCCTTGTACACGGCTGCCGGCTACATCGTGCATCGTGCGATGGTCAGTTACGGTGTGAACCGCAACTTTGATCTGCAACTGAACGCGAACAATCTGTTCGATAAGGACTATCTGGTTCGCGTCCGAACTCAGGAGCTGGCGTGGGCCACTCCCGGCGAAGGTCGATCATTCACGCTTTCGGCCAACTACAACTTCTGATTGGACCTTTGAATGCCGTGGAGGCCGGGCTGGGCCCTTTCGTTTTTTCGTGATCGCTGAACAAGTCCCTCCATGATCATCGCGATACCCGGTGTTTTGACACAGGCTCAGGTAACTGAAGCGAGGCAGCAGATGAGTGCTGCGCATTGGATCGATGGTCGCGTGACTGCCGGGCATCAGTCAGGTCGTGCGAAAGCTAATGAGCAACTCGAAGAAGACTCAGCTCTTGCTCGTCGCCTTGGCGAGATGATCGTGGCTACGCTGGAGCGCAATCCGCTATTTATCTCAGCCGCACTGCCCGCGAAGATCTTCCCGCCCTTGTTCAATCGCTATGCAGTTGGACACTCGTTCGGCTTGCACGTCGATAATGCAGTACGCCAGATTCGTGGCACGCCGCATCGCGTGAGAACCGATTTATCGGCAACGCTCTTTTTCTCCAACCCCGAGGAATACGAGGGCGGAGAACTGGTCGTTGAAGACGTCTACGGCCCGCATGCAATCAAGCTGCCTGCCGGCCACATGGTGCTGTATCCCGCGAGCAGTCTGCACAAAGTCAATCCGATTACGCGTGGGTCGCGCGTCGCTTCCTTCTTCTGGATCCAGAGCATGGTCCGCGAAGACAGCCAACGATCACTTCTATTTGATTTGGACCTGGCGATCCAAGCTTTGAATCGTGATCAGGCTCAGCATCCGAGCCTGGTACAACTCACAGGCGTCTATCACAACCTTCTACGCAGATGGACGGATGTGTAGTACGCCGCTAGACAGATGAAGCCGATCGCAACTCTGAATCGAGCAGCTTCAACTGCTCTGGCGTGCCTACGTTGCGCCACCCTCCTTCGAACAGCTCACCGCTGACGCGGTTGCGAGCGATCCAGCTGAACATGAGCGGCGCGAGTGCGAACTTACCCGGTCTGCACTCTTCGAAGAACTGAGGCCGGAATACACCAATGTTGGCGTACGTGTAACGCGCGCCTTCTTGCACAAACCGAGTTCCCTGCAAGGCGAAGTCACCACGCGTGTGAAAATCTGGATTCGGGACGACGACCAAATGAGCAACGTCTGAATCCATGAGGACATTCGCCAGCTTCGCGAACGGATAATCCGTCCAGACATCGCCGCTCACGACCAGAAAAGGTTTCTCACCGAGCAGAGGCAAAGCCTTGAAGACTCCACCACCAGTTTCGAGCGCCGCATCACCTTCATCGCTATACGCGATGCGCGCACCGAAAGCTTCGCCGTCTCCGAGCTGCTCGCGAATCATCTCGCCCTTCCACGCAAGATTGACGAGGATGTCCTGAATGCCCGCGGCAACTAAAGATTCAATGTGATACTGGATCAGCGGTTTGTCAGCGACAGCCAGAAGAGGCTTGGGTGCACTGTCCGTAAGCGGCCGCATTCGCTCACCGCGACCTGCAGCAAGAATCATCGCTTTCATGTGGATGGAATCGCAGCTTCGAGGACGGGCATGACGCGAGTGTCGATGATCTGCCGCAATCCATTAAGCTCAGGATAGGCGCCAGCGGCAACTCGCACGTAGTTCAATGTGCGGGGAATGTCTTTGAGATAGCCCTGCTTGCCGTCCCGATGCCAAAGCCGGGCGAAGATACCGATCGCTTTCAGGTGGCGCTGCACACCCATGAAGTCAAACCAGCGTTGAAATGTTTTTTGATCAGGTCCTGTATCGACCCCGGCCGCTCGGGCCACTTCGCGAAAGCGCGACAGCCACTCGGTTACGCGCTCTGCGGGCCAAGCCACGTAGCAATCGCGAAGCAAAGAGACCAGGTCGTAGGTGACCGGCCCGTGAACTGCATCCTGAAAATCCAGAATTCCGGGATTGGCTCCGAATTTACCGCTGGTGACCATGAGATTTCGCGAGTGGTAATCGCGATGAACGAACACTCGCGGTTGCAGAAGCGCCTCTTTGACCAACGCATCGAAGGCATTCTGCAGCCCGCTCGACTCCGCAGCATCGAGCTCCAGCTTCAAATGTCGCGCACAGAACCATTCAGGAAAGAGCTGCATCTCGCGACGTAACAAGGGTTCGTCGTAAGGCGGCAATCCGGCTGCATGCGTTTTGCCGTTCGCCTGGATCTGCACCAGCGCATCCATGGCGTCGTGATAAAGCTTATCGACATCGCCAACAGCGTCGATCTCTGTCAGATATGTCCGACCACCGAGATCCGTGTTGAGCAGGAAACCTTCGGTGAAGTTCGTGTGCAGCACCCGTGGTGCGTTCACGCCGACTTCAACGAGCATGTTCGCGATGCGGATATACGGCTCCATGTTCTCTTTTTCGGGCGGCGCATCCATTGCGATCCACGTCTGCGCCTCGCGAGTCACGCGGAAATAACGCCTGAAACTGGCGTCAGCGGATGCTGGAGCGATGAGGAAATCATGTGATCCGAACAGCTGTTGCACCCAGCTGCGCAGCTGTTCAAGGCGTGCGTCAACAGATGAATGTGGCGGGTTCGCAGGGGGTGGTTGCGTGGATGTAACTGACACGCGGCTCTCGATATGTTGGACGGTTGCAGTGAACCGACCATGACTTCACGTTCAAATAGTCGGACCCGAATAGGCACAGTAATTATAATCCCAAGCGATGCCTGACTCGCTGCGAACCAAAGCTACATTTCCGATGCGCGTTTCCGCGCTCGCGACGCTCTCACTCTCGCTGGCAAGTGCGCTTGTTTGCTCGATCAGCACGGCTGGTGACTGTCCAGAGCCTGAGGAGAGATCGGAACAGAAAGCTCCCGTAACTGCACCGCAGGTTGCTGCCGTCGATCCACAAGCTGACATCCAGTTGGAGATGGACAGCTTCGAAGCGACTCGGGAAGGCACCTGGGACCTCAAAGGAGACGTCAGCATCACGCAGGGAGATCGCAATCTCACGACCACGGATGCGACCTACGATCCTAAATCGCAGACGTTCGCCACGAAGAACCGCGTGCAGTACTCGGATCCAGCGATGAAGGTCGAGGGTACAGGAGGACAGTTCGCCCCTCAGGGAACCATCGCTTTCGAGGGCGCGCAGTTCGAACTCACCGAACAGCAAGCCCGAGGGTCAGCTCAACACATCGACGCGAGCACACAGGGCCTGCTGAAGCTCAACGGGGTTTCTTACACGACCTGCCCGCTTGGCAACGAAGACTGGCTGCTCCACGCATCCGACATCGATATCAATCAAAGCACAGGGATGGGCATCGGCCGCGGCGTACGACTGGACTTCAAGGGTGTGCCGATCATGTACACCCCATTCATCACGTTCCCGGTCAGCGATCAGCGCAAGACCGGGTTCCTGTTTCCGAGCTTCGGAACATCTTCACGAAGCGGAACTCAATTCGGAGTGCCGTGGTACTGGAACATTGATCCTGAATACGACGCTACCTTTCTCCCGACGTGGTACTCCAAAAGAGGCCTGCGGCTGAACACCGAATTTCGCTACCTATCTGCGTTCGGGCGAGGAGCTCTCACCTCGGACTACTTGCCGAATGACCAGGTCTTCGGCGACTCCCGGCTTCTGGTGCACTTCGTCGACAAATCGGACTTCACTGATCACCTACGGCTGGAAATCGACGCGACCGACGTCAGTGACAATCAGTGGTTCGAGGATTTCGGGATGGGACCTGAAGGCACCAGTGTCACGTACCTGGATCGCGTTGCGAATCTTCAGTACCTGGACGAGAACTGGTTCGGAAGCCTGCGCGCCCAGAACTTCCAGACGATCGATACGTCGATCGATCAGCTGGATCGGCCCTACACCGTACTGCCGCAGCTCGACATCAGAGGGTATTTCCCTGGACAGCCTTATGGACTCACCTTCGGCGTGGACGGCGAGGTATCGAACTTTCTTCGCGACGATGGTGTGACCGGACTGCGGCTCGATGTTGCGCCTGAAATTCGTATGCCTCTGCGCGGAGCCGGACTTTATCTGGAGCCCGCTGCGAGCTTTCGATATACCGCCTACGATCTCGAAGACGCGGCTCCGGGCGAAGCGACGCATCCGCACCGTTCCGCTCAAATCTTGAGTGTCGATGGCGGTGTGAATTTCGAGAAGAACTGGGGCCGTCGCGGTCAGCGACTGCAAACGTTCGAGCCGCGATTCATGTATCTCTATGTGCCCTATCGCAATCAGGATGACTTGCCCGTCTTCGATACCGGCGTACCTGATTTCAATCCGGTGCAGCTCTTTCGCACCAATCGTTACATCGGCCCGGATCGTTTGAGCAATGCCAATCAAGTCAGTGTCGGCATCACTTCGCGGCTCCTTGATACTGCATCAGGCCAGCAATTCATCTCCGGCACGATCGGACAGGCTTACTACTTCGATGAACCAAAAGTCACGCTTCCAGGCGTCCCGCTGGAAGACACTGAGTCATCAGACATCGTTGCGGAACTCGCCCTCACGGCATACGACAACTGGAACATTGGCATGGGCGTGCAGTGGGATCCCGGTGATGCACGTTCCGAAAAGGGCGATCTCAATGTTCAGTACCGGCCAGGGAGTGATCGCGTCGTCAACGTTGGCTACCGCTTCCGACGTGAAAACATCGAGCAGGTCGAGGGATCACTTGCGTGGCCCGTTTCGAAGAACTGGAGCGCATATGCTCGAATGGTCTATTCCCTGGAGGATCAAACCACTCTGGACCAGTTTGCCGGGTTCGAATATCGGGCTTGTTGCTGGCGATTGAGATTTGTAGGACGCCGCTATGTCAGCAACAGGGACGGCGATGTCGATACCAGCTTCCTGCTGCAGCTTGAACTTAACGGGTTATCCAGTGTCGGAGTGGGCGCAGACGCTTTCTTGGAAAGATCGATTGGGGGATACTCGGTCGACCGCTAGCTCCGCTTGATAACTACGCCTCCGCCCTGCCAAGGGCGGTCTTGAGACGTGACTTCCCTATGAACTTCATTCGTGCTTTGACACTGGCCAGCCTGTTGGTCTTCACCTCAGGTCTTCTGGCGCAGACTCGCGACCTCTCGACTAGCGGCCAACTGCTTGATCGCATCGCGGCAGTAGTCAACGAGGGAGTGGTGCTTTCAAGCGAGCTCGACGAGCAGACTGAGGAAATCTCCGCTCGATTGCGTCAGCAGAACACTGATCTGCCGCCGCGCAATGTACTTCGTAAACAGGTGCTCGAGCGCCTGGTCATGGAAGAGATCCAGATGCAGCGCGCGAACAAACTCGGGCTGCAGGTCTCCGACGAAATGCTCAACGGCGCGCTTGACAACATCGCGCGCCAGAATGGAGTCAGTTTCGCTGACCTGCCCCGAATGATGCAGCAGGAAGGCGTCGATTACCGTACCTACCGCGAAGAGATCCGTCGGCAAATGACGCTGCAGATGCTGCGGCAGCGCGATGTCATTGCTCGCATCAACATCTCGCCGCGAGAGATGGAACAGGCAATGACGCGTGCGAAGAACTCGCCGAATCAAAATTCCGAATACAACATTTCACACATCCTGGTATCGGTCCCCGTGACCGCGACACCTGAGCAAATCGAGGCGCGTGAGAAGCGCATGCGTGAGGCCTATGACAAGGCGAAGGCCGGCGAAGATTTCGCGCAGCTCGCACTGACGTACTCAGACAGCAGCACGAACATCGAAGGTGGCTCGCTGGGCTGGCGCAAAGGCTCGCAGCTCCCATCGATCGTGGCCGATCAGATTGCCAAGATGAAACCGGGCGAACTCTCTGAACCCATTCGCACGCCCAGTGGCTTTCACCTGTTCAGGCTCAACGAGATGCGTGGCGGAACTCAGCAAGCCGTCGTCGCGCAGGTGCATGCAAGGCACATCCTTCTGACCACGAATGAGCTCGAGGACGATCAGACGCTTGAACAGAAGCTCAATGACATTCGCAATCGCGTTCTGAAAGGCGAAGATTTCGCTGCCATCGCGGCAGTCACTTCCAAAGATCCCGGCTCTGCAGCCGATGGTGGCGATCTTGGCTGGGCCGGTCCGGGAACGTTCGTTCCTGAGTTCCAGAAGCAGATCGATGCCTTGCAGGACAACGAGATCAGCAAGCCATTCAAATCGCAGTACGGCTGGCACATCGTTCAGCTTCTTGGACGACGTGATCACGACGTTACGCAGGACAAGGAACGTCAGCAGGTTTACGCACAGCTTCGTGAATCGAAAGCGGAAGAAGAAACCGAGCTCTGGCTGCGCCGCTTGCGCGACGAAGCGTTCGTCGAATATCGGATGTGACCCTGCATCTGCGGGCCGTGTACGCTTAGGCCCATGCCTCTAAGCAGTACACGACTCGCAGCATGAGCCAGGGCTCCGCTCACTCAGCACCTCGCATCATCCTCACCTCAGGTGAGCCCGCAGGCATTGGTCCAGATTTGTGTTGCCAGATCGCTGCTCAGGACTGGCCCTGCCAACTCGTCGTGGCTGCGGATAGGAATCTGCTGCGCGAGCGTGCAGCGCAATCAGGTATTCGAATTGCCATTGAAGACTACACACCTGTAGATCTGAAACCTCATCGCTCGGGCGCGCTCCAGGTGCTGCATCGTCCGGTACGAAATGCGGTTCGCGCCGGACAGCTCGATGCGGCGAATGCGAGCTATGTGTTGGATCTGCTCGATGTCGCCGCTGATGGTTGCTTGAGCGGTGAATTCGCCGCGATGGTCACTGCCCCGGTGCAGAAGAGCATCATCAACGACGCAGGCATTCCTTTCTCGGGCCACACCGAATACCTCGCTGAGCGTACGCACGCGCCTCTGCCGGTCATGATGCTCGTCGCCAAGCGGCTGCGGGTTGCGTTGGCCACAACGCATCTGCCGCTGGCATCTGTCAGCGCTGCGATTACGCGCGATCTCTTGCAGGATGTCATTCGCATCCTCGATCGTGACCTGCGAACGCGGTTCGGTATTCAGCGGCCACGCATTCTTGTGTGTGGATTGAATCCGCATGCAGGTGAGTCCGGTCACCTCGGCCGTGAAGAAATCGAAACTATCGAGCCCACGCTAAAGTCGTTGCGCGGCGAAGGCATCGAACTGATCGGACCCGTTCCCGCGGACACCGCATTCACGCCGCACCAACTCGAGCGGGCGGACGCAGTCCTCGCGATGTATCACGACCAAGGCTTGCCGGTCCTCAAGTACGCGGGCTTTGGTGACGCAGTGAACGTCACGCTGGGTTTGCCTATCGTGCGGACTTCCGTAGATCACGGAACCGCACTGTCACTCGCAGGCACTGGTCGTGCAGATCCCGGCAGCCTCATCGCTGCGATCGAACTCGCGCTCACGCTCACGCAGCCGGCCTCAGGTTCGTAATGCACGTCCCTCGCAAGCGTTTCGGCCAACACTTCCTTCACGATCGCAGCGTCATCCAGCGCATCGTCGATAGCATCAATCCCTCGCCGGAAGATGCAATGGTGGAGATCGGCCCAGGGCTCGGTGCGATCACACGACCGCTGCTGAGCCGCCTGAAGCGGCTGGATGCTGTCGAAATCGATCGAGATGCCATCGCACACCTGAGAACGCAGTTCGGCAGCAGCGTCGCGGGCCAGGGCGAACTACACGTCCAGGAGGCCGACGTGCTCGACTTCAAGTTCGCGACACTGCGCAGTGATCGAGACCTGAGAGTGGTGGGTAACCTGCCCTACAACATCTCGACGCCTCTGCTCTTTAAATTGATCGAGCAGCGCGAGTCGATCCACGACATGCACTTCATGCTGCAAAAGGAAGTGGTCGACCGGATGGCTGCGAAAGCGGGCGATGAAGACTACGGTCGGCTTTCCGTCATGCTCGCGCCTTGGCTGCAAGTGGAGCCTCTGTTTGATATCGGTCCTGGCGCTTTTCGGCCGCCACCGAAAGTCGTTTCTACTTTCGTGAGAATGACGCCTTTCAACTCGCCACCCTTCGATCTGGGGCAACCGAGACGATTTGCCGCAGTGGTCGCCGCCGCCTTTTCTCAGCGGCGCAAAACACTCCGGAATTCCTTACGTGCCCTCGTGTCTGCCGAGCAGATGCTTGCGGCGGGTATCGATCCAGGGGCCCGAGCCGAAGTAATCACACCCGAACAATTCGCAAGGCTCGCAAACCTGGAGAGCCCGGGTCACTAACGCGTATCGAAGTCGACGCGCGGAGGCCTCTATAATCCCTGCATTCGCAACCGGAGGCGCCCCGTGAACGGATACAAAAAGATTCTTCTGGTCGTTGACCTGTCCGAAGACAGCAGCATTGTCGGTGAGCGCGCGAAGGTGATCGCTGAATGCCATCAGTCGCAGATCACACTGCTGCATGTCGTCGAGTATGTGCCTGTAGAGCCGATGGGAGAGGCACTCCTTCCGACAGTGCAAATCGAAGGCGAGCTCGTTGATCGCGCACGCGCCAAACTGGGCGAACTCGCGCAGCGATTGTCCCTGAATGGTAGTCAGCAATTGGTCGAGGCTGGCAGCATCAAGACCGAGATCGTGCGTGCGGCACAGAAGCTGGGCGCCGACCTCATCGTTCTCGGAAGTCGCGAACGACACGGATTAGCCATTCTTCTGAATTTCACTGAAGACACCGTGTTGCACGCGGCTCCTTGCGATGTGCTCGCCGTGCGATTGCACTAGATCACGATGCGGTGTTGATCTTCCTGACACTTCAGTCCTGACATAAGAGGTCTGGCGAAATCTGTTTCCGGACCGATCTTTGTGCGAGCGACTGCTACAATCAGCTCGTTCTCTAGAAATTAGTGTCATGACTGAAGCTAACCGCCACAAGATTCGCGTCGATATCAGCACGAACTACGTCGACGATCAGTCCAAGCCGGAAGAGAGTCACTACGTGTTCTCTTACACGATCACCATTCGCAACGAAGGTGAAGTGCCCGCCCGACTGCTCACCCGCCATTGGGTTTTCACCGACGCGAATGGCAAGGTGAAAGAAGTCAGAGGCGAAGGTGTCGTCGGCGAACAGCCGTATCTCCTGCCAGGCCAGGGCTTCCGCTATTCGAGTGGGGCCGTGCTGGAAACGCCGGTTGGTGCCATGCAAGGCAGCTATCAGATGCTGGGCGATGACGGCTCTCAGTTCGATGCCCCGATTGCGCCAGTGCGTCTGGCAATGCCTGGACTGCTGCACTGACCCTGAATAGAAACTCTTCTGAGTCGGAACAGAGCGACTGACGACACCGTTCTCTGTTCGATCCTCCAACCAAGAGCGCCCCTGCCCTGCCCGCGTGTTCATATGGCCACCTACGCGATCGGAGACATTCAGGGCTGCCACGATGAGTTCGAACGATTGTTGGATCGCCTGGCATTCGACCCGACTCACGATCGTCTCTGGTTGGTAGGAGATCTGGTCAACCGAGGTCCACGCTCGCTCGACGTGTTGCGCAAGGTCAGAGCTTTAGGTGACTCCGCCATTACGGTGCTCGGCAACCACGATTTGCACCTCTTGGCGGTTGCCTTCTCGCCGACTCACAAACTCAAACAGAAGGACACGTTGGCAGACGTCCTTGCCGCGCCCGATCGGGATGAGTTGCTGGATTGGTTACGCCATCGACCGATGCTGCATCACGACCCTGCCCTCGGTTACACGATGATCCATGCGGGCTTGGCGCCTCAATGGGACCTGCAGCTCGCGCAAAGCTGTGCGCATGAACTCGAGAACGCGTTGCGTGATCTTTCGAGTGCACGCGAACTCTTCGAGCACATGTACGGAGATCGTCCGAATTGCTGGTCCGATGATCTGCAGGGCACCGAGCGTCTGCGATTCATCACCAATTGCCTCACGAGATTGCGATTCTGCTCAGACGACGGACAGTTGGAGCTCAAGTACAAGGGCAGACTGGATCAGGCGCCTGCTCATTTGAAACCGTGGTTTCTCGTGCCGGGGCGACGCTCGCGGGAGCTCAAGATCGTCTGTGGACACTGGTCCGCTCTGGGGTATCACGACGAAAGTGGAGTGCTTTGCATCGACACAGGATGCGTGTGGGGAAGCACGCTGTGCGCAGTACGCCTCGATGAACGTCAGGCCCCTGTCATGATCCCCTGTTCGTCAGCGGGCCTGAGCATCGAAAACGAGTGAATCACTGCGGACTCGTTCCCGGCTTCTTCTCCGTTGCATCCTTTGGCGCGGCCTGCTCAACCGGAACGAGTGCTTCCAATTCCATGCGCGGCATGGTCATCGAGACCTGATTCGGCATGCAGTTCACCTGATCCTTGGTCACGCGAACCGCAAGCTTCGGAAACACTTCGCGTTGCAACTGCTCGACCAACGCGCAGTCACCCGGGTCCAATCGCAGTTTGCTTCGAAATAGCGAAACTGGCTTCCAGTACGCATCGAAGCGTTCCTCATCATCGGGTGCACGCTCTCCTCTCACCCGCGCAGTGAGCTCTCGGGTACTGCGAGTCGCTTTCAGCTCTTCAAGCACCTGAGGCGTTGCTTCCACCGGCGATGAGAGTCGGATACGAACGAAAGGCAGCTTCGCGATCTTGCCCATTTCACAACCGCTGCTTCTCACCCGGATGTCTTTGCCTGCGCCCAGCGCGAGCAGGATCATCCGGATCCGATCCTCGAGCGCCTGACAGGAATAGAACGTCGTGAAACTCTGAAAATGAAAGCCAATCTCCTGAGGCTTCCATACCGCCAGGACTGTGGGTCGATAGGAATCCGGGGCCGTTTCCGCCGCGCCGACCATCGAACAGACTGACAAATGCAAAGACGACAGGAGAACAGCCCCACGTAAGAATCGTTTGGCAGACCACCTCGGCAAGGGGTTTGAGTCGTTCATGGCAAGTTCTCGACTGAGACTGTCATTGTCGGATGAAGGTTCCAGTTTGCAAGCGGGCCCGGGTGGAATCCATCGAGGCTATACTGCGAAGGTAGTCGGAGATACGACATGACCGCCTTGAAACCCTTCAACTTTCGCGAATGGATCGATGCACATCGCGAGTATCTGAAACCTCCGGTATGTAACCGGCAGGTCTTCAGGCATTCAGAGTTCATCATCATGGTCGTGGGCGGACCGAACGCACGCGACGACTTCCATGATGACCCAGGCGAAGAATTCTTTTATCAGCTCGAAGGCGACATGGTCCTGAGAACGATGCAGGAAGGTGCGCGCGTCGACATACCGATTCGTGAAGGCGAAATCTTCTTATTGCCTGCGCGCGTTCCGCACTCTCCACAGCGATTCGCGAACACCGTCGGCTTGGTCATCGAGCGACAGCGACGTCCGGAGGAGCAAGACGGCTTTCTGTGGTATTGCAACTATTGCCAATATCCGTTGTATGCCGAATACCTCCACGTCAGCGACATAGAAAAGCAACTACCACCGGTGTTCGATCGCTTTCACCAGTCGGTCAAAAACCGCACCTGCCAGGCGTGCGGCACGGTGGCCGCGGCGCGCTGAGATGAACGAGTCTGCGACTCGACCCGCACCAGTGCATTCGGACCTGGAACTGACGGTCTCGATTGACGGCCGGACGTGGCGAGCGGATGTCTCCAGAGCGTCCGACGTCTCCATCCCTTTGCGATTCGATGCTCCGCAGCCGACGTTCTTTGGTGCCGAACCGGCCCGAGCAACTCCACTCGTCGCTGGCGATTTCATTGGAGACGTGAAGCGAGGCGGGAGCGTCAACTGCTCGCGTTACAGCCTTACACCGCATTGCAACGGCACGCACACTGAGTGCCTCGGACATGTCACGCATGAATCCGTAAGTGTTCGGTCCGTCGCACCGCGCGCGCCAATCGTGGGTGTCCTTCTCTCAGTCACGCCCGAATCGTACGAATCGACCGCTGAGCGCGGCGGAACGACAGGACGCGATGGCGATCGGCTCATCACGCTTGAAAGTCTGCGTGCCGCTGCTGCGCGAGCACATCTGCCTTGTTCGGGCGGTGCACTGATCATCAGGACTTTGCCGAACGATGCGAGCAAATGCGTTCGCAATTACGACGCCGGTCCGATGCCACCGTATTTGAGCGCGGAAGCGACGGAGTGGATGGTCTCGCTGAAAGTCGAGCACTTGATCGTGGACCTGCCTTCGCTGGATCGCGCGGCGGATCAAGGCCAACTGACTGCCCATCGGATCTTCTGGGGAATGGCGGCGGGCAGCACCGATGCTCACACTGCGACGCGTGCGCACGCGACAGTCACTGAATTCGCTTTCATCGACTCTTCGCTGGCAGACGGGTTGTATCTCGTGAACCTGCAAGTCGCACCGTTCGAAGCAGATGCTGCACCGAGCCGTCCGATCCTGTATCCGCTGCTACGCACATGAACGACTCACCCACTCTGGAAGACGCACGCGCGCGCGACTCGCAGGATGCTCTCTCGTCTTTGCGAAGTGAGTTTCATGTTCCCAAACGAAAGGACGGCACCGAAAGCGTCTACTTGTGTGGTCACTCGTTAGGCCTCGCGCCACGAGCGGCGGCGCGCATCGTCAATGAAGAGCTGGCCGTCTGGGCCGAGCGCGGAGTCGAAGGACACTTTGACTCGCAGAGACCGTGGCTCAGCTATCACGAAAATCTGACGCCGGGGCTTGCACGACTAGCCGGCGCCGAAGAGTCCGAAGTTGTGGCGATGAATTCACTCACCGTGAATCTGCATCTGATGCTCGCGAGTTTCTACCGCCCGACTCGTGAACGAAATTGCATCGTGATCGAGAAGCGAGCGTTTTCCTCCGATCGCTATGCAGTTGCATCGCACATCGCTCAGCGCGGCTTCGATCCTCAAGCAGCGCTCGTTGAAATCGAACCGCGCGCCGGCGAAGAACTATTTCGGACCGATGACATCTGCAACCTCATCGATCGTGAAGGCTCAACCATCGCTCTGGTCATGCTGCCCGGCGTTCAATACCTGACGGGTCAGTGCTTCGATATGCGAGCCATCGGTGCTACTGCACGGCGCGCGGGTTGTCACGTGGGATTCGATCTGGCGCATGCGATCGGCAACGTGCCGCTCTCATTGCACGACTGGGACGCGGATTTCGCAGTCTGGTGCAGCTACAAGTATCTCAATTCCGGACCCGGCGCGATCGGCGGCGCCTTCGTACACGCACGTCATGCGCGATCAATCGAACTTCCACGTTTCGCGGGCTGGTGGGGACACGACAAGCATTCGCGCTTTCAGATGCCGGAGGAATTCATTCCGTTGCCCGGCGCCGAAGGCTGGCAGATCTCCAATCCATCAGTATTGGCGGCGGCCCCTCTGCTCGCATCGCTCGAGTTGTTCCAACGTGCGGGTCTGCAGCAACTCAGAGCTAAATCGGTCAAAGTGACTGCGTATCTGGAGCAGTTGCTGCGCAGCCGGTTCGGACACGCGTTATCGGTGATCACGCCGCTGGATCCGGAAGCACGTGGCTGTCAACTATCCATCAGACTGAATCGACCGGCACAGCAGGCAAGACGGGTTTATGGATGGCTTGAAGCGAACGGATACATTTGCGATTGGCGCGAGCCCGATGTCATCCGAGTCGCACCCGTGCCCATGTACAACAGCTTCGAAGATGTATGGCACTTCGTCGCTGCCCTCGAACTTGCCTTGCGTCAAAACACCTGATTCCGGACGACATGCCGACTCATCCTCGCTCCAAAACTGAGATCACCATCGTCGGCGCGGGGCTTGCCGGCACGTTGATGTCCTTGTTGCTGTCTCAACGTGGGCATCAGATCACTCTTTACGAGCGCTTGCCCGATATGCGGCGCGAGGCCATTCCAGCTGGCCGCTCGATCAATCTTGCACTCGCGGCCCGCGGCATCGCCGCTCTCGAGCAAGCGGGAGTGATGACGCAGATCCTTCCTCTGCTCATCCCCATGCGAGGTCGGCTGTTGCACACCTCAGATGACGCGTTGAGCTTCGTACCTTACGGTCAGCGCGAACACGAAGTGATTCATTCGGTATCACGTCCGGGACTCAATCGGATTCTGCTGGATGCTGCGGAAGCTGCCGGTGTAGATATCCGCTTTCGTCAGGCCGTGCTGGATGCCGACCTTTCGCGCAAGCATCTGCTCATGCGCGATGAAAGCACGGCCAAGCTGTATGAGCTTCCCATGAATCACGTGATTGCAGCCGACGGTGCCGGCTCACCCTTGCGACATGCATTGACGAGAGAAGCGGACGTGACGTGCAGTGAGACGCTGCTGGAACACGGCTACAAGGAACTCACCCTGCCTCCGGCCCCCGATGGCAGCCATCGTTTGCACAAGAATGCGCTGCATATCTGGCCTCGCGGCGGCTTCATGCTGATTGCGTTGCCCAATCTTGACGGCAGCTTCACCATGACACTGTTTCTGCCGCAAGACGGAACAGAGAGCTTCGCATCCCTGCGACATGCAAGCGATGTGGAGAACTTCTTTGCCCGACATTTTCCCGATGTCGCTTCAATGATTCCGCAGCTCGCAAACGATTTCTTCCATCATCCGACTGGCGTGATGGGGACCGTACGCTGCAGTCGATGGTCGCTGGAAGATCGTCTGTTGTTACTCGGCGACGCCGCCCACGCGATTACGCCGTTTCATGGGCAAGGAATGAATTGCGCCCTCGAAGATTGTCGCGAGCTGGACGACCTTTTGCGTAAGGAGTCCGATTGGTCCAAAGCCTTCGGAACGTTCGAGAATCATCGACGTACCAACACCGATGCGATTGCCGATATGGCACTCGAGAACTACGAGGAGATGCGCGATACGGTGCGTCACCCTAAGTTTCAATTGCAGAAGGCACTCTCACTTGAACTCGAACGGCGGTTTCCGGACCGATTCGTGCCTCGCTATTCGATGGTCATGTTTCACGATGAAATCCCTTATCGAGTTGCCTATGAGCGTGGCTCGATTCAAAGCGCCATCCTCGATGAACTGACGAGTTCTGCAAATACGCTCGACCAGGTGGACTACGCACGCGCCGAGCGTCTGATCCACGAGGGTTTAACTCCGATCGAGTAACGGCCCGACACCCTCTGAAGCTGTGTGGGCTGTGGTTTCCTCCACTGTGCATTTACGTGCGCAGGTCATCTCAGCAAACTGCGTCTGCCTGAACTCGAGGACGCATCGATGACCACGCTCGCTTACCGCATCCTGAATGTCTTCACTCGCAACGGCGAACGCCTGAGTGGCAATCCACTCTGCGTGTTCGAGGATGGCAGTGCGCTGGATTCGAACACCATGCAGGCGCTTGCTCGACAGTTCAACCTCTCGGAGACCACCTTCATTCTCCCTTCGACTCGCGCCACCGCACGCGTCCGCATCTTTACGCCTGATTACGAGATGCCGTTTGCTGGGCATCCCACACTCGGCACGGCTTTCGCGTGCAGAGCGCTCGGCCAAGGCGATGACGAGCTCACCCTCGAAATGACGGCGGGAATCATTCCGGTCAAAGCACAGGGCGACCGCTGGACATTGCGAGCGAACACACCTACCTGGCGAGAAGCGCCTGCAGAGGCAATCGCACGTATGTTGTCGTTGAGCCTCGATGAGATCGCCGGAACCCCGCTCTGGGTCAAGGCGGGCAAGGAACAACTGATCGTGCCGCTGCGTGATGAAGCAGCCGTGCGGAGAGTACGGCCGAAAGTCGATTTGATGAATCA
>JBJMWN010000046.1:0-19176 GCA_045810085.1 Povalibacter sp.
CAACAACGTCGATACTGCGACTACCGGCAGCAACGAAGTGACCGCGACTCCGCCGCGATTAGAAGCTCGCGATCACATTCATCGACCATAATGGGTGTCACCGGTCTGTGGTGCGTTGGGCGCTTCATTAGAAAGCGTCCCTTGAACAGCAATACGAAGTCGCCTTCGAGGCGAAGTAAACGCGGGACCAGCCAGTAGCGAATGCGCGAGTCGATTTGTTGACTGGCAAAGTCGCCCGACGCACCTGCTGGGTCGCGCACACTGGTGGTTGATATTTGCTGGCGCTCCACTCAGCCCAAGCGCTGTACTCCGCTGGTCGAACGCGTTTTTCAGTTACTCAGGACTTCGCCTTCTTCACTGACTTCTTCACTGACTTCTTCGCAGGTTTTTTGTCAGTTTTCTTTTTCCCAGAACTGTTGAGCGCGATGGCTTCGCGAATGAGCGCCTTGAATGCTGCATCGTCCACTTCCTCGCCTTCGCTGATGTCGATCGCGCGACGCGCGTTTCCCTCGAGACTGGAATTGAAAAGATGCGACGGATCCTTCAGAGACGCGCCTTTCATGAACGTGAGCTTCACGACCTTCTTGTACGACTCGCCCGTGCAGATGATTCCATCATGCGACCACACGGGAGTGCCCATCCATTTCCACTCCTCGATCACCTCTGGATCTGCCTGCTTGATGAGCTTGCGCATGCGCTTGAGCGTCTCGCCGCGCCAGTCGCCGAGTTCAGCAATTCTTTGTGAAATGAGTTCCGATGCTGACTGAGATCCGGTACCAGATGACTTCTTCATGTTTTTGGCCCTCACAAATCGCGCAGTCACCAGCGTCGACCCAATATGCCCACGCGCAGCATTATTCTAGCGACGGCTAAGAGGCAAAAGCGAAGTCTTCATCGGAGCGAGACAGCAAAGTTGAGCGTGCGAGGAGTTGCCAATTTCTCGCTTGTGGCCCAAACCGCAGCGAAGCGAAGAGAGCTGGAACAAACGGTTCAGCTGATCCCGCGCGACCTACCCGATGGTCCTGATCGAGGCGTTCGCTCTTTTACGTTTTCGGATCGCTCATCTGGTGCAGGTCCTTCAGGCACGGAAACGTTTGCGATAGGAATCATGAGCGTGTCTTCCATCAGACGCAGGCTGTCTTGTGGAATCATCAAAGTTGGTGAGTCATCTTCGACGGCCGCCGCGACCTCACGTTCGTTTCGTCCCCGGTTAGGATCGCGTATCAGCTGAAAGCAGTCCTCTGCAGCAAGAGGCTCGCAGAAGAAATAGCCTTGTGCGTAGTCGCATCCCATGCGTTGCAGGTCGCGCGCTGCAGTCGCTGTCTCCACGATTTCCGCTACTGACTTCAGACCAAGACTGGTCGCCATCTGAATGATCGCCGCCGCAATGGCCGTGTTCGCTCGCTCTGAACCTGCACGATCGACGAACGGGCGATCGATCTTCACGTAGTCGAATGGAAACAGCTGCAGATAGCTCAGGGACGAGTAACCAGTACCGAAATCATCGAGCATCATCTCGACACCCAGCTGATGCAGGCCATCGAGGACCTCGCGCATCGCCCCTGGATTACTGATCAAGCCGCTCTCCGTCAGCTCGAATTTCAGTGTTTTCGGCGAGATGTTCGCTTCGCTCAGCATTTGGGCGACATAGCTGCTGAGCTCAGGATCGCGCAGTGCGGACGCACTCAGGTTGATGCTGAGGTAGAAGTCCCGGTCGCGCGGCAATCGTTGACGCCACTCGCCGGCGAGTTTGCATGCACGCGCAATCGTCCAACGCGTGATCGGCACGATCAGTCCCGCTTCTTCCGCAACGCTGAGGAATTTATCGGGCGTGAGCAGTCCTTCAACCGGATGCTGCCAGCGCAACAGCGCTTCCGCACCGACGGGCATTTGCGTACGCAGATCGATGATCGGTTGAAACACCAACTGCAGCTCGCGGCGCTCCAGTGCCAGATGCAGATCGGCTTCCAGGCTCACCAGCGTTGCGGCACTGCCGCCCATCGCAGGCTCGTAAGCAACGGCATTGGCTGTTTCGTGCCGCTTCGCGACCGAGAGCGCAATGTCTGCTTCTCGCACCACGTCCTCCGCGCGTTGCAATCCAGAAATACAGGTGATGCCGATGCGCGAGGCGACATTGATGCGGTGCTTGCGAACGTCGAACGGTTCCTGGAGCGTGGCTTGCAAACGCGCGGCGATGTCGAGTGCAGCGTCTGTGGATTCCACGTCGAGCGCGAGCAGCGCGAACTGATCACCACTCCAGCGCGCGAGGACCGAACCGCTGCGAGCATAGGTTTTCTGAAAGCGATTGGCCGCCTGCACGATGAGCTCATCACCCGCAGTGTGGCCGAGCGTGTCGTTGATCAGACGAAAGCGATCGATATCGATCAGCATTACGGCTAGATGCCGACGGCGTCGGGTGCGCAGGTCGCGAAGCGCACGGTCGAGCTGGTCCATGAAATAGCGCCGATTCGGCAGACCGGTAAAACCATCGTGATAGCGCGAGTGCTCGAAACTCTTTTCCAGATTTTCCCGCTGCTCGATTTCCGCGGCGAGCCTGCGATTCGCGATTTGAGTCTGACGCCGAGCCAGCGTGACCGCTTCACGCGCTCTGTGCAGGTTGTGCACCAGATCGTGAGTCGCAAACGCGAGCAGCCAGGCGACTACCACTAACAGCGCAATGGCGGCGGCAAGGTCACGAGCCGGATACCAACCCGTCTTGGGTCGTATCGCGAGCTGCATAAATCCGCTGGGAAGATCCTGCGAGAAACCCGAAGGTGCGCGAATACGCACCGTGATGCCGTCCTGGAGCGGCTCGAGGCGCGTGCTGACGAACACCCTTGGCGGCGAACCGGAAGCGTCGACCTTCGACAGCTCGAAGTCGTACTCGGGATCGATCAGACGACTTAATTGCAGGCTCGAAAGCAGTTGATCCAGCTCAGCTCGTCCCTGCGATTCGCTTTGCCGTGCCAGTTTCTGCAACTGTCCCTCGATCGACTTGGCGTAATGCATGACAGCGGCACCCGCCGACACTCGCATCTGATCGGCGCGTTGCTGCACGCTCAGCGAGATGAGTCTGCCACCGGCCAGCAGTACTGCGGCAAGCACCAACACGGTAGGCAGCCACGCGGACCTGCGTGAGAGAAAGGACCGGATCATTTCGGCCGACCACGCGAGCCCACATAGGCCGTGAAGCTCAATGACACAGTCACCTTCTCGCTGTCCGCGAGCTTCAGATAATCGGCGAGCAAGAGCACCTCACCGCGACTGAATGATTTGCCGATACCGAAGAAGCCTTCAGTCAGGTCGTTCGTGGGCAGCGTCAACCCGGGCTGCAGATTGAGCACCACCGGATCGGCTTGTCCGGTTGCGCCACCGACGATGAAGTTGACATAGCGGCCATAGTGATCCACCCGCGCAGTAGTCAGCTCCGTATTCACATTGCCGCTCGTCGAGTTGGCGTAGGCAACGTTCGTCAGCCAATGTGGCGACCACAAATAGGTGATCCCGAGTTTTGGAAGATTGCCGTGAGTCGTATCGATGTCGATCTGCCGGCCTTCCAGCTGCACCGACAATTTGCTGCCGAAGTTCTGACTGAAGCTCAACACGCCGACCTTGTAGTCGAAGTCGCGATTGTTCTCATCGCCCTGACCGTACTGCACTTCACCGTACACATTGAATCTCGATGAGGGCTGGCCATATCCCCACGAGCCGCGCAATGCTCCGAACGAGAATTGCGCATCCGCGATGGTCTGATGTTCCGCGCCGAGACCCATGATCACATCGGGCGTGAAGTAGTGCAGCCAGTTCAGCGAGCCACCATATCCACCATCGGTGTCGGTCAGCGTTGAACCGTTCGCGGCCAGGGTGAGGCGATCCGGCGGGCGCGCGTCCACTTCGGCGGCACGAACACAGGGTGTGAAGAGCACCGCAATCATTGAAAGAGCAGCAATCTTTCTCATCGGAGCGACACCAGGGTTCTGTTCGTGCCGGTCGAATCGAGTTGTGCGAGCTGCGCCGTCTGGCCAAGACCGATGCGAGTGCCGTTTGGCGCGCGGGCCACAGGAAGAAACGTGACGATGTAGAGCCGCTCTTCCTCACCAGGCAACGGCGATGTGGAAGTGGTGACCTCGTAAATGCGCGGCGGAATTTCCACTTGAGCTTTGCGACGGCCACCCAGACTCAGTTCCCACCATCGCTCAGGCATTCCCGTGAACGTCAGCAGCTTCGAGGCATCCATGCTCGCCTGCACATTTGCGAAGAGTGCACGCGCGGGTTTGTTGAAGGTGAGAATTCGTGCTCGCGAATCGATCACCAGCGCGGCTTGACCCGACACATCGAGTGCCGCCTTCGAGGTGAACTCTTCGGTTTTGTCGTGAATCGACACAAGCGCCAGACGCCGGCCTTTTCGGGCAACGTGCTGTACGTGGACTTCCGTCGCGCGCAACCCGTCGCTGATCTGGATCATGCTGAGCGGCAACGTGCCGCCCGCCTGACTGATCAACTCCTGAACCATTTCCGGATATGAAAACCGAACTGTGTCGAAGAGATTGGCGCCACTGGCAATCTCGTTGTACGCAAGCTCGCTGGCTGACTTGCTGGCCGAGACGACATGCAACGTATCGGCATCGACCAGAATCGCGGGTGTCGGCAACTCTTCGATCAGCGTCCACCAGAACTGCTGACTGCGCTCTGCCTCGATTCGAGCGATGTCCGCATGTGCATGCAGTCGTTCGAACACAGTGCCGAGATATTCGGCAGCGATCGCGCAGGCGAACACGAATACTGCGAACACTTCGAGCAGTACGAGGTAATAGGTGGTAGGCGCATAGAATCCAGCGAACGGTCCGACAGCCGCAGCGCCTTGTTGACCGAGGATGTTTCCCAACCACGCACCTGCAGCGCTCAGGCCAGGCACATACCAACGCAGCTCGGGGGCTTGCGCGATGGCAACCGCTGCGGCGGTGATGACGGCGACGAGTGCCATCAGATACGGCTGCCAGCGAGAAAGGAAGATCGCACCCACGACAGGCAGCGCAAACACCATCAGGAAAGCCGGGTTCTGTAAGCCACCGGCCTGCATCCATACGAAACCTGCGATGACCACACCGGCCACGTGTATCGAAGTGAGAAGTGCGCGTCGATCCTTCAGACGCTCCGGACGGACGAGAACACTCAACGCACTGTGAATAGCACCCAGCGCGAGCAGACCGAACGTTGCGGCCATGAAGTGAATGTCGAACGCGCCGGCCAGCCAGGGCAGTGCCGTCGCCAGCAGGATCGCGAAGATAGTGAGCAGCCAGGTGTCATCGAGCAGATGAACGCGGGGATCGCTCCACGCGCCGGTTGTCTGCAAGACCTGAGTGGCATCACTAGCGCTCATCGGATAGAACCGTGCTGGCCTTGGGAGCAGTGTCACCGTCAGCCACAATCATGCCGCGCGCATTGAAGTTGTTCCCCTCGAGAAAGGGCTGCGAACGGATCTTGTGTCCGCCGCTCTCAAAGTCGACGACTTTGTAGGCCAATGCCCGCGGGCGCAGTACGCGATTGTTACGCAGCACAGGTGAGTCACCGATGACATCGATGCCGTTGGACCTGGGCTCGATGATCGTGTTGTCGATCGCAGTGCTCGGGCTCGTACCGATGACGAACGCCAGCCCATAGCCACAGTTGTGTACGCGATTGCCGCGCACCAGCGCATCAGCGGATGACTTGATCATGATGCCGTAGGCGGTCAGGCCGTCGATCTCGTTGTTCTCGATCACGACCCCGCGCGAGTTCTCCGCGACGATGCCCATACCATCGCCTCGGCTCACGCGATTGCCTCTTGCCACTGCGCCCGTCCCGGTCAACTGCATCGCCATCTCAGCGCTGTCGAGCAGCTCGTTGCGCTCGAGCGCGATGGCCACATTGGCCGAGAGAATGCCGATGCGCTCCTTGTTGAAACGATTTTCACGAACGCTGATGGCGGGCCCTGCCCTGTCCGCTTCCGCGCGCACAGCCCAGATGCCCGCGTCCCGATGCCCACTGAATTCATTCTTCACGAGCGTCGTATTGCGATTCGATCCTGCGAACCTCACGCCGATGCGATTGCCGGAGAATCGATTGCCTTCGAGCAGAACCTCGTTCGCATTCTCCGCAATGTCGACACCGATATCGCAGCGGTCGAACGTGGTGGACTCCATGCGGAAATGCCCTGCGCGAAGCAAGACACCCGCACCCTTGCAATTGCGGATGTGCAAACCGGCGATCGACACGTTCGCCGCTGGCACATCGAAAACAGGTCCGCTGGAAAGGTTGGATGCGTCGATCTCGGCACCGGATTGCGCAGCCTGTACGCGTACGCCACGTGAACTGACGATGGGCGGCAACGGGGTCCTCAATGTGATCTTGGGAACTTGCACGGTGATGCTTGCTTCGCCATGCGCGGAAGCTGCAATGAATAAGGCCTCACGCAAACTGCCGGGCCCGCGATCTTCACCGCTGGTCACGTTGATGGCTGCACTGTCCGCCGCCTGTCCCGGCTTTTTTTGCTGCGACTGATGCCAATACGCGAGTGCGGCGACCACACCCAGGACGACCAGCACGCAGACGGAAATAGCAGATCGCCGACTAAACGCCACGCAGATTCTCCTTCGTATGTTTGAGCACGAAGACCGCATGCCACGAGCGGCTCACGCAACGGCGACCCAGAAGCAGATCGATGGGCGCCGACAGCAACGTGACGAACATGAGCGCCATCATGGCGACGCGCTTCGGCATTCGTCGCAGGTACGGCAGCAACCAGGTTTTGAAGGGCGCGGGATCGACGCCGGCCATCGCAACCACGTCCAGCCCGGCGGATGCGAACAGATCGAGGTACACCTTGCGCTCGCGTGCGCGAAACACTGTCGTATCGCATCGGTCAGCAAGTCGAGTCGGCGCGGCCTCCAGCAACACCATGCGTCCGCCCGGCGCGAGATGATCGGCCATTCGCTCGACCGCGCAACGCAAATTCTGCGCATCGAGAATGTGCTGGAGAACCGTAACTCCCAGAACCAGATCGAACTTGCGACCCGCATCGAGATGAGCCAGATCCTGCACACGAAAATCGCATCGATCCTGCAGACCTGCAGCGCTCGCGCGACGATTCGCCTCTGTAATCATGGTGGGGCTCAGATCCATCCCGGTGACCTGAGCACCTTGCTGAGCCATAAGCGAACTCCAGCGCCCCACTCCGCAACCGACGTCGAGCACGCGAGTGCCACGCTGCACCTGGATCCAGCGGTTGAGAGCGAGGTACTGAGTCCAGTGAATGAATCGGTTATAGAACTCCGGCATTCCATACGAGCAAACGGCAGCGAGCCCCGCGCCTTGCGCTGCGAAGCGTCGGGCCCGATCTTCCCAGTAGCTGCTCGGCAGGTAGTCTGCCGGCGCCGGCACACCACGTACGGTCACGATGCCCTCCGAATCAGTTGAGTCTTCTCTTCGAGCGGCAGTGCGGTGCTTGCGCTCGGCACCGGCTCGTAGTGATCGTGGAACACGCGCCGGCCTGCGAGCTTGACGGTGATCCAGTTCAGATAGCCCACAGTCATCGGCGCGATGTGTGTGATCGCGTAAAACAGATACAGCGGAATGATCGGTGCGATGTAACCACGCTCGCGCTTGGGCACGACGGTGAACAACGCGAACACACCGAGCGCCAGATAACTGCCGATCGCGGCGATGAAGTACGCAGGATTGATCAATGCACTGCGCGGAAAGGCGTTCGTGAAAAAGAGATTGTCGAAGCCACTCACGAAACTGATGACGAGCAGTGTGGCACTCACGATCTTCAGGGGATGAAGAACCAATGACAGGCCACCGAGGTAGATTACGAAGTGATACATCGAGAAGGGCGTGCGTTTCGCAATCGTCCAGATACGCCTGAAACGTTCGATGTAGACCTTGAACAATCCGTAGTACCAACCCACGCGCTGGGAAAACCAGCGTGGCACGGTGCCCGGCCCTTCCGTGCTAACCACAAGGCGACCGTCGTAGTAGATGCGTTCGCCGTGGCTGAGAATGATGAGTGCGTTCTCAAGATCTTCCGCGTAGACGGACTGAGAATGCTCTGCGAGTGCTCGTTCGTAAGCGTCGCGTCGATAGCAGGACACGCCCGAGGTGATGCTGTAGTCCGCCAGGCTTTCGCGACCGATGCGAAACGCCAATGCGTATTCGAATGCCTGGAAGCGCGCGAGAAATCCGTCTGGCTCGATCATCACGCGCGGGCATACGGCCGCAGCACCGGATTGCTGAAAGTCGCGAATGAATCGATCGAAATCGATATGACTGCCGCCATCGCGACCACGGATACGGATATCCGGATCGACGACCATGACCGTTTCAATATTGGCGGGCAGCCGCTCGAGCAACCTGCGCAGCGCGCCCGGCTTACGACGATTCACTCCCTCATCGAAACAACGCCAGCCTGCCTGAACCAGACGCAGAACCGTATCGTCAGTCGAGCCATCGCTGATGAGCCAGACCCGATCGCGATAAGCCGCGAACGCATCCATGAATTCGTCGAGCAATGGTTCCAGATTGAAGATCGAGGCGATGATTGCGTAGGGACGCACAGGCACTCGCGACTGCGCTCCCAATGGCATGGCCGAGACCACGTCGATCGAGAGATATCGATTCTCTTCGGTCGGGGCGGTCGCGATATGACGTCGACGCACATGCAGGCGCAGGATGAAATCGAGCGCATCGGTGTAAACGATCAGATTCGCCAGGCCTAGGATCAGGAGCGAAAAGCTGGCCGTCTGTAATTTCGCAGCAGACAGCACGACCCATCCGACCAGCAGCGCGCATACGCCCAGAGGTGCAATCAGACTCCAGGGCGTTTCGATTTTCATACGCTGGCAGCGAGCCGCGGTGCCGCCGCTCGCCTCACCTGTGGCAAGCGCGCTTCAAGTTCGGCGCGCACTTCCACTTCAGTCGCGATGATGATGCCGCGCTCTGCGAGGAGTGGAACCGACGCGAGGATCCACATGAGTGAGCGTATTCGCGAAGGCAGATGAGCAGCACGGTCCTGATACGCTTCGAGCAGCGCTTCGAAATCGGCTTCGAGCCGCAAGATGAACTCACGCACATCGGGATCGATTGGCAGGATCTTCGCTGCCTGTTCCCACTCGATGTTCGTGCCATTGATGTGGCGCCGCGCGTATTGCGTATGCGGACGAAGCGATAGATCGCGGGCGAACGCGGCACCCGAAAAAGGAATGACGTAGGGATACATGCCGACCTCGCATCCCTGCCTCACCCATCGATAGGCCTCGCGCAAGGTATGCGCGATATCATCGATCGATGCACGCGGCGAGCTCAGGATCAGATCGAGAAAGGGCGTAATCCCCATGTCGAGAGTCGCAGTGAGCATCGGTTCGATGTGGCGATGGATCTGCGCCTTGTTGAACTCTTGCAGCACGTTGGGCGAAAAGCTCTCGATACCGAAACCAAGAACACGGAATCCCGCACGCCTCATCGCTTCGAGACGTTCGAGCGACATCGCATCGATCCGGTTGGTGCTGATGAACTGCAGGTCACGAGGGATCGATCCCTGCGCCTTTGCAGCCACGATGGCCTCGCACAGGGCAATGACCCGACGATCCTTGGTGAAGACGAAAATATCGTCCTGGAAAATAATGGTTCGAACTGAAGGATGCGCGGCGACGATGCGATGGATCATCTGAATGCATTCATCGGCATCCAGCCGCGCGATGGCGGCCACTTCGCCTTGCGCTTCGTGCAGAAAGTTCGTCGACGAACAGAACGTGCAACCCATCGGGCAGTAGTTGAGCGTGATCAAGCGGACCGAACGGATTTCCGCCAGCGATGCTTCGCGGGCCGCTTTCGAAGGCAGCGCACCCACTCGATACGCAGCTTCGAGCCGGTCCCAGTAGGCCTCGTAAGGCATGCTCTCGTAAGGCGTCGCGAAGATCGCATCGCGAAGCTGCTCACGAGTGAGGGCGGGTTGCTGCAGTCGCAGCACCTTACCGTCTGCCTGACGTTCAGCCATTCCTCGAATCCCGCCGAGCGACTGCTGCGCTCGCAATCGCGCAGCAAGCTCCAGCAACGGTTGCTCGCCTTCCCCTAAGACCACTCGATCAAAGGGCCCGAGTTCGAACATGAGCTCAGGCTTGAACGTCGCTTCCATGCCGCCAGCGACGATGATTGCGTCGCGCGCCATCCGGCGAGCGATATGCGCAAGCTCCAGATCGAATCGCAGCGTCATGCCCGTGGTTGAGATGCCGATTACATCCCACGAGTCGCATAGCAGCTTGAGTTCAAAGGCCTGGTCAGGCGGACCCTCGCAGCAATTCGGATCGAACACCTCGACCTGAATCCCGTGCGACTTTAAAACTCCGGCGAGACGCCAGACACCCAGAGGTGGAGCAAGAAATGTGTATTCCCCACAATGCGGGTCGTATGGCCCCACAAGCAGAAACTTCGGCAAGCGAATCTCCCCAGACCTTCTTATAGAAGTAGTCATCAATCGAAGTCTGTGGCCACTAACGCGCCCTGTTCGTGCGGGTTCCCGCCACGCTGTTGGGGTAAATCGCACTTCAACCCGTGCATGACGCACTCGATCGATATGGGACAAAGAGATGCGAGTTTTTGTAAAAATTCCACGAGCGAACCGCGCGCGAAATGAAGACGGAATGCCTACGAGCGCCGCCCGTGGAGCAACCAGCGATAAGAGATGCTTGGATTGCTACGAGTTCGAAGGAGAACCCGCTCACTTGCCGAAGGTGGAAGGGCGCCGATGCAGCTCGGCAAAAACATTTCGGCGCAATCGCTGATCAAGCGCGACGCTCACGGGATCAGATAACAGGTCCTCGTTCTCATCGCGCCTGTCTGATCGTTCTATCGAGAAGCTACGGGTGGCGGCTGCCCTTCGAAACATGGCAGCTCGCGATTGATAGGCGCCCATGCTGGCGCTGAGGCCGTCCAAATGAATCCCGCTGGACGAATGCCCTCTCGATCATCGAGCGTACCCACGCGCACGACCATCACCTCGGTACGCGCGCTCGAATGCGCGAACATGTGCGTGCCGCACTGCGGACAGAAGCGCCGTCGCACGATGTTGCCGCTTTCCGCTGTACTCAGGTATTCAGCGGTTTGTCCGGTGATCTGTACACCATCGGTCCGAAAGATAGCGTTGACGGACGCATTACCCGCAGCGAGGTACTGGCAGTCCCGGCACCAACATGCACGCACCGCGACCGGCGCGGCTGAGGATTCATATCGAACGGCTCCGCAAAAGCATCGCCCCGTGATCGCTGACATAAAATTTTCTTATCCTCCGGGTCGTAGTTCATCACCGCGCGTTCTTGCGCACTTCTCAGTGCTGGACACCTGCTTCGATGAGCGCATCTGCCCAGATCTTGTAACCCGCCTCTGAAGGGTGCACTTGATCAGGCATCAGCGCTGCAGGAATCGACTTGTCCTCAGCCAGAAACTGTTTGTTCACATCCAGCACCTTGACGACGGGATCGCTCTCATAGCGTTGCTTCAGTAGCCGGTTGGTCGCCTCGATGGGCGTGCGTATCGGATCGGCTGGCGATGCGCCGCGCGGGAAAATGGCCATCAACAATATTCGACTGTTCGGTGAACGCTGGCGCAGTTCATTGCAGATCGCCTCGATGCCTTGCGTGGTTTCTTCCGGCGTGTTCGCACGAGCATGCGCCGTGTTTACGAAATTATTCGTGCCGATGTTGAGCACGATCCACTTCGGATGCAGATCTTCGAACTCTCCCTGACGCAATCGCCACAAAACATTTTGTGTGCGATCCCAGCCGAAGCCCATATTCAGGACGGCCGTGTCTGCGAATGCGTGCTTCCATGCCAACGGACCATTCAAATGATTTGACAGGGGTGTGCCGCCCCAGAAGTGCGTGATGGAGTCACCGATCAATACGACACGCGGCTGCATTTGCTTCTGTGTCGCCAACACAGTGAAGTGCCGGGCATACCAATCGTACGAATCCTGCTCCAGCTGCGAAACGGGAATGAGCGCCGTATTAAAAGCAGTCATTGCCTGCAACGGGATTCGCGGCCCTTCGTCCATGAGTTGCGAAAGGGTTGGCTCAATTGCCTCCGCCATCATCCGTTGGCCGACCGTGTCCGGATGCAGCGGCTTGCCAGGCTTCTGCAAGCGCGGGTCATAGAAGATCTGCGGATTTACCGAGGCGTTCTTGTAGAAGATCGAGCTAATGTCGAGATAAGTGACGCGAGGGTTCAACGCATAGCTGGCCGCGAGCGCCATGTTCACCTCACGATCTCGCTCGGTTTTCTCAGAAGAAATTTCCGTGGGCAGAATGCCCAGCAGCAGAATGCGCGTACGAGGCAATCGTTGCTCGAGCTCTGCTATGACAGCATCAATCCCACTCTTGGTCTGCTCGGCTGTGTGATTCGCCCAGCCTGTGTTGTTGGTTCCGATGAGCACGATCGCCACTTTCGGCGCGATCCCCTCGATCTCTCCATGCTGGAGCCGCCACAAAACGTGAGCCGTCGTATCGCCGCTGAAACCAAGATTGACTGCGCCGCGCGATCCATAGAACTGATCCCACGTCGGTCGAAAATTTTCGTCGGGCAGATCTGCCTTGTCGTAGTTGTTGGTGATCGAATCACCGATCAACAACAGCTGCGTGTCCGGTTTATCGCGCAACTGCTGAAGCACGGCTTCGTGTCTTGCAGCCCACCAGGACTCCGCAAGGCGATCCGTTGGCACAATCGCGGGATTGTCTTCGAACGAGGAGGCATGCGCCCCATCACTCAGAGCGATGAGCGTCAGCATCAAGCACAGCAGCAATCGACGCATTGGCAGAGTTCTCGTAGTCACTAAAGACGCAGAATGTCAGCTCGCCGCGCGACTCGCGACTGTTTGCTCGCGGCAATCAGCTCTTCTCGAAGATCACCTGATGAAGCAAACGCACTGATCGCGGGATGTCTTCGACAGAGACTCCGCCGAAACCGAGCAGGAAACCGTGCCGTTTCGCGTCGCTTAGGTAATACCGCGAGAGCGGCCAGAGCCACAGGTTGCGCGTGACCGCTCGATTCGCAATCTCTTCATCGTTCATTCCGGGTGGCAAAGCTACCGTGAGATGCATGCCTGATTGATCGCCCAGAATTTCGAGATCGCTGCCAAAAATCTTGCGGATGCTCGCCTCGAGAACGGTTCGTCGCTCCGAATAAACCGCACGCAGCCGGCGGATGTGGCGCGCGAAATGTCCTTCATGAATGAACTGCGAGAGCACTGCCTGATTCAGATCGGATTGCGACACATCGATGGTTTGACGAACCGACAAGAACCTTTCCAGCAGATCCATCGGCACGACCATGTAGCCGACGCGCATGGACGGAAACAGAACTTTGCTGAACGTACCGACATAGATGACGCGAGCATCGGGATCCAGACCTTGCAGTGATGCGATGGGCCGACTCTCGTATCGATATTCACTGTCGTAGTCGTCTTCGACGATCCAGGCACTTGAGCTCTGAGCCCACTCGAGCAGCTCCAAACGACGCCTCAAACTCATCGTCGCGCCAAGCGGAAACTGGTGCGAAGGCGTGACGAAGGCGAGTCGCGCACGTCGCGAAAGCTTGATACCGGCGGCGATATCGATGCCTTCATTATCGACGGGGACTGGTACCAGGCGCGCACCGTTCAGTGCGAAGACGCGCTGTGCAAGCCAGTAGCCGGGATCTTCCATCCAGACGCGGTCACCGGGATCGAGCAATGCCAGCGCCGCGATCTGCAAGGCCTGCTGCGATCCATTCACGATGAGGATCTGCGCGGGCTCGCATCGCACACCGCGCGAACTGCGCAAGTAAGTCGCCATCGTTTCGCGCAAATCCATGCGCCCGCCGGTGAGTCCGTATTGAAGAGAAGTCACCCGCAGATTGCGGGCCTCACGCGCGACCAGTCGCGACCAGACCTGGATCGGAAACTGGTCGTACGCATGCTGCGCAATCGTGAAAGCTCCTTTGCCTCTCAGCCAGGGTGAATTGTCGAGCGACGACAATGCCGCGCTGCGTTCGGAGATCGGCCGCAGCTTCGCGCGCTCCGCCTCCGATCCCTTCGAATTGGACTCGCTGAGCAGCAATTTCTCTGGAAGCGAGCTGGAAACGAACGTTCCCGAGCCTGTCCGCGATTCGAAGTAGCCTTCAGACAACAGTTCTTCGTACGCGCCGACGACGGGGATGCGCGAGATTTTCAACTCCTCTGCCAGCAGCCGGGTCGATGGGACCTGCTGCCCGCTGCGCAAGTCGCCTCGCAGGATCGCAGAGCGATAACTATCGTAAATTTGCCTGTGAAGAGGCCGATCCGCATTTCGATCGACGGCTATCAAAGGCGTCACTGTCGCTGAGATCTTCTTCATGGGTGTCGATTGTAGTGGTCATATCGAAACCGTCAAAAGTGGTTATTTAGAACGATCACTGGCTGGCGCACAGTCGCATCACAGCCACACATATGCCCGTGGCTGAGTCTGAGTGGTCGGCCCGACGGCCTTTTTTTTGGCCGTCGAATGACAGCGTAGGACACCCACGGGCATTCGGTCGGCTGGATGAGGAACTGGCACACAGGACAAGGGCGATCAGGGGCCCGAGGAGTACGCGATGAAATCGAAAGCGAATCCCAAGACGAGACGCTTCCCCAAGGTTCTTTTCACGATTGTTGGCGGCACGGTGCTGATCAGCCCGGCATTCGCGCAGCAGGCGGCACAAAGCGAAACGCTGGAAGAGATCGTCGTCACGGGTCTGCGCGGCAGCTTGAAAGCCTCCATGGAAACCAAGCGCGAGGCGATCGGTGTGGTCGACGCCATCAATGCCGAAGATATCGGCAAATTCCCGGACACGAATCTGGCCGAGTCCCTGCAACGCATCACCGGCATTTCGATCGATCGTCGCAATGGCGAAGGCGCGCTCGTGACGGCTCGCGGGTTCGGTCCTCAGTACAACATGGTCACCTTGAATGGCCGTCAGATGCCGGGAGCTGACGCATTCGGTGCCGGCTCTGGCGCCGAAGAAACAGGTGGAGTCGGTAGCAACACTCGAGCGTTCAACTTCGCGAATTTATCCGCTGACGCGATCAGCGCAGTCGAGGTGTACAAGACAGGTCGTGCAGATGTCGCAACGGGCGGCATCGGTGCAACGGTTAACGTTCGCACTGCGCGGCCTTTCGATAACGACGGCATGGTTTTCAACGTCGGCGCCAAAGCGGTGGACGATACGACCAACCGCGTCGGTGACGACATCACGCCCGAAGTCTCGGGCATCTTCAGTTTCGCCAACGCGGACAAGACTTTTGGTGTTGGCTTGAATGCCAGCTACCAGAAGCGCAGCTCTGGCTCTGAGCAGGCAACCGTCAACAACTGGAACATCCAGGCGTGGGATGCGAACGCTGCCGAGAACCGTCGCCTCGCGCCGCTTGCAAGCAATGCTGTGGTTGAAAACGCACCTGCCGTTGGACAGCTGTATGGCATTCCAAACGACATCCGCTACGCGTTCTCCGATACCGAACGCGAACGCATCAACGCACAGGGTGTGGTGCAGTTTGCTCCGATCGACTCACTGACGCTCACTGCCGACTACACGTTCGCTCAGAACGAAATCAAGATGGATCGCGGCGAACAAACTGTCTGGATGCAACGTAACGGCTTCACTCACGTGGTATTCGACACGAATGAGGAAGTGGCCACGCCGGTGCTGCTCGAAGAATTCACGGGTGCTGGCAAGGACTACGGTTTCGAACAGCAACACAACGAACAGCAGGACTCGCTTAATTCCGCCGGCTTCAATGCTGACTGGAAAGTGACAGATCGATTCAGCCTGGTGTTCGACTTCCACGATTCGGAAGCCAAGAGCTCGCCCAATGATCCGATCACGGGCGGCAGCACAACCGCATTCAGTCTCGCAGGCAAGGTACCGACGGCGGGCGACTGCGCAACGAGCTGCACCGGCTACTGGGTCCAGTCATTTCAGTTCAACGATGGCCTGCCTGTCGCACAGCGAACGCTCTACCCGACAAACGTGGACGCACTTGCTGGCAGGAACGGCAACGCCGATTTCAACTTCGATGAGAAGACGCTCGGCAGCCAGGTAATGCGCATTGCCTACAACGAGCAGACGATGGAGATCAAACAAGGTCGCCTGGATGGCGCTCTGCAATTCGACAACGGTCGCGTGCAGTTCGGTGTGGAAAGCCGCGACATGCAAATGCATCAGCGCACATCGGGTGGCTACATGGCCCTGGGCGATTGGGGCGTCAGCGATCTCGGCACCGTTCCGCAGATGGTCGATCTGCTGCAACCGTTCAGCCTCACCGGCGCATTCGATGACTTCAGCGCAGCCGGTGCTCCAACCGGTGGATGGAAAGGCAATGCAGATACGCTCGGCGCGTGGGGCGTAGAAACCTACGGCAACTGGTCTGAGGAAGCAGCGACCGATGGTGAGTTCCGGTACAACCCCGGGTTCAACAACAACAACATCGTCGGCGAGAAAACTAAGTCGTTCTACTTCCAGGTGGCATTGCAAGGAGAACTGGGCCACATGCCTACGAACCTGCTGCTTGGCGCGAAGTATGAACAGACGGACGTCACTTCGACTGCACACATCCTGCCGGTTACGCACTTGCTGTGGCAGGACGACAATGACTTCCAGGTGTCTCGTGCCGGCGCTCTGAGCGATGTCATCACACAGACGCGCGATGCCGACTACAACAATCTGCTGCCAAGCCTCGATTTCGACGTGGGCTTGACCGACACGTTGAAGGGTCGTTTCTCGTACAGCAAGACCATTGCGCGTGCGAACTACGGCAATCTGACGACCGGTGCCACCCCTGGCGGTCCCGGTGGATCGACACTCAACAACTTCATGGCGACGGCATTCGACAACAACCCTGCGTTGTTGCCGCTCGAATCCGACAACATCGATCTGTCAGTGGAGTGGTACTTCTCGGATAACGGCTATGCATCGGCTGGATTCTTTGAAAAGCGCGTGTCGAACTTCATCGGCAATGCGATCTTCAACGAGACTGTGGTCGGCATCGGTAACGAGAACATCAAGGATCAGACCGGCGGTCCACGGGCACAGGCGGCCTGGAGCGCGTTGACCGCAGGCGGCTGGAATACCGATGACTCCGCGCTCTTCACCATGATGGCGATGATCGAACATCCGGAAGGTGCAACCGATACCAAAGGCACGACAACCACGGCGGACGATGTGTTCTACGCAGGTGGCGCAGCCGCATACAACGGTACGAATGCACAACACATCGCATTTGCGACGGCGTACGACCTCATCCCCAGAGCGGATGATCCCGACTACGTGTTCGCGGTGCAGCGACCGATCAACAATCGTGAAGCCAAGATTCACGGCTGGGAGTTCGGCGGGCAGTATTTCTTCGCTGACACCGGCTTCGGTGTGCTGGCCAACTACACGGTGGTGCGTGGTGATGTCGGCTACAACAATGCGAGCGATCCGAACGCGAACCAGTTCGCGCTGCTCGGATTGAGCGATTCTGCCAACGCGGTGCTGATGTTCGAGAAGTTCGGGTTCTCAGCTCGTCTCGCCTACAACTGGCGCGACGAGTATCTGTCGAACGTCAACTTCAAGTCCTTCAGAAATCCAATCTACGTCGAAGCGTACAGCCAGCTCGATTTGAGTGTTGGCTACGACTTGAACGATCACCTGTCACTGTCGTTCGAAGGCATCAACCTGACCGGTGAAGACGTGCGTTGGCATGGCCGTTCAGAGAAACAGTTGTGGCGACTGGAAGATCAAGGGGCACGTTATGCCCTCGGAGCTCGCTACAAGTTCTGACGAGTAATTACGTTCGCCGCTGCGGAGCGCGATTTGGAGGCCGTTTAACGACGGCCTCCTTTTTTGCTTTGATGCCGATGAAAAAGATCGCGCTGTTCACGACGAGATTCACATCATCACGCGAGGATTCTATGAATCGAGCAGCTTCTTACTTCTGGGATCGACCCGATCTCTCCGCCGGCGCTCCGTTCGTCAAAGTGAGTTGGGCGTTGTTTGCGTTCGGCATCATCGCACTCGGCTTGCTGACGCTTGCCGCCGGTGACTTCGCTTTTCAATGGCAACCTGTTCCGCCCGGCGTTCCCGCTCGTGCACTGCTCGCTCGCGTGGTGGGGCTGCTATTCATCGGAAGTGGCATATGCCTGTTCGTCCCCAGTTTGAGTCGCATCGGCGCCGGCGCTCTCGCCGCATCGTTCTGGGCCTGGGAATTGTTGCTGCATGTTCCGCCGCTGCTCATGACCGGTGAGAACTGGCTTGGTGCTGCTGAACTACTCGGGCTGTGTGGCGGCAGCCTCGCACTGCTCGGAATGACAGCCACTCGCGCCTATCCAGGAATGCTCGACTGGGTCGTCGGCAGCAAAGCCATCACGCTCGGCAAATTGCTGTTCGCGTTCTCGCTGCTGGTCTTCGGCTACTCACACTTTCTTTACGCTGAGCCCGCATCGCAGATGATCGCGAGCTGGGTGCCTGGCCGTTTGTTCTTCACCTATCTGAGCGGCATCGGACACATCGCTGCAGGACTGAGCTTGTTGACTGGCGTACTCGCGCGAATCGCCGCACCCACGCTGTGCGGCATGTTCGCCTCGTTCATTCTGTTTTTTCATCTGCCACGCATCATCCCCGATCCGGGAAGCCGCTATGAATGGACATCGACTCTCATCTCGCTGCTGTTGAGCGGAGCCGCCTGGGCGATCGCCGCAGCCGTGCAGATGGCCAAGTCATCCAATCGAGCCGTGAGCAGCGAAGCAAGATTGATCGCGAACTTGTCTGCTTGCGGCAGGAAAAGATGGATTCGACTTCAGTCGAATGGGTTCGTCCGGCTAAAGCCGGACCCACAGTAGAGCTCGAGGGAAGGCTCGTTTTCTTCCTGTGGGTTCGACTTTAGTCGAACTTCCGTCAGGCTGAAGCCGATCTAAAAAACTGAGAGTTGCGCCTCGATCTCTCTCCCTGTGGGTTCGACTTCAGTCGAACAAGATTCGTCCGGCTAAAGCCGGACCCACAGAAGAGCCCGAGGGAAGGTTTGTTTTATTCCAGTGGGTTCGACTTTAGTCGAACTTCCGTCAGGCTGAAGCCTGGCCAAAAATGAAGAGTTGCGCCTCGATCTTTCTCGCTGTGGGT
>JBJMWN010000047.1:0-7840 GCA_045810085.1 Povalibacter sp.
CGCGGAGCTTCGTTGCGTCCCACACGTTGTCGGCATTGCAGCAGCCGCTACTTGCGAGATCGACTGAATGCAGCCGCGCGTCGTTGTCCTTTCTGCGAATTGAAGTCAGTGGGTGAAGACTACGCATGCCGAGAACCGGCCGTGCACTACTCGCTCGAGCCCCTGCCGATCTGTTGATCGTGAATCGACACCCGGCCCGGTAGTGAGGGACTGAGCACTCTCGATAGTGCTGCTAGACTTGCGGACAGATGAGTGAATCGCCTGTCACACCCAACTATCTGGCCGGGCCTTACGTGGAACGGCTCGCGCAGTTGCGCAAAGATGAAGAGCGTATTCGCGCTGCCTTGAGCGATCCGCAGACCTTGTTCGTGCCATTGTGGCGAACGCAAAGTCTGGTCACGCGAACCGAAAGCAGCCTCGCCGCGGAATACGTTCGGGGATTCGAACGATTCGAGGCACTGCAAAGCGAACCGATATTTCTGGGCGAGTTTCGCGAGCAGTTCATTTTTGCGATCGAGCTGCCAGGCGAGTCCGATCCGGTTCTGGACACGAGCGCTGAGTTCGTCGACTTACGACTCGTAGCGGGCGATCTCAATCGCGACGAAGGCGGACTGCTGGCGTATGCACGAGCGATGGTGCTCTGGCGTGAGCGACATCGATTTTGCGGACGTTGTGGCACGCCCACTGTTCCAGTGCAGGCAGGTCATGTTCTGCTCTGCACCAACACCGAGTGTCGTCATCAGCAGTTCCCGCGCACTGATCCCGCCGTCATCGTGCTCGTCACTGATGGCGAGCGGGCGCTGCTTGGAAGGCAGGCGGCATGGCCTGCGGGACGGTACTCAACGATCGCGGGATTCGTGGAACCCGGTGAGAGTCTGGAAGATGCCGTGCGTCGGGAAGTGCTCGAAGAGACAGGCGTTCCGGTCGGCAAGGTTGAATACCATTCTTCGCAACCCTGGCCCTTTCCGTCATCCCTCATGCTCGGCTTCACTGCGCACGCGACCGGGACCGAGATCCATCAGATCGATGATGAGCTCGAAGACGTGCGCTGGCTCACTCGTGCGCAGATTGCTAACGGCGAGGTGGCATTGCCCAATCCTGTATCCATTTCCTTTCGGCTGATCGAAGACTGGTACGACGCGGACTCGTCGATTCCGCTGCGTGAAGAGCCGAACGCGCGCCTTTGGCTGACGCGCCGCTGAGTTCGTTCAGCCTGCATGTAAGGTCGGCGGTGTAGTGTAATGTGCGGGGTCATTCCCAATTTTTCTGCGTGGCCGCCGACCTCATGTGCCTGCTCGTTCTTGCCTGGAAGTCCCACCCCCGTTACCGCTTGATCCTCGCGGGCAATCGCGATGAATTTCATGATCGGCCAGCGGCCCCCTTGAATTGGTGGCAGGACGATCCCCGCATTCTCGGCGGACGCGATCTCAAGGCGGGTGGAACCTGGCTGGGTGTTGCGCGCTCCGGTCGCTTCGGCATTGTCACGAACTATCGCGATCTGATGGCGCCGGTCGAAGGCGCACCCTCGCGAGGAAATCTCGTACCCAGATTCCTGACGGGTGCAACCTCACCGAAGGAGTTTCTGGATGATCTCCGTGGCGCGGCGATGCGCTACTCCGGCTTCAATCTGCTGGTCGGCGGCACGCGAGCGCTCTATTACTTTTCTAACCGTGGACCCAAGGTTCCTACGGCACTCGCACCGGGCGTGTATGGGATGAGCAACCATCTGCTCGATACGCCCTGGCCGAAGCTCACTCGCACCCGCGAGCGATTCAACCAACTGCTCGCTGCACCGGAAATCCAGAGCGATGAAATTTTCGCAATGCTCGCGGATCGTGAGCAGGCGCCCGTGGACAATCTGCCCTCAACAGGTCTGCCTTCGGATTGGGAGCGCGTGGTTTCAGCGCCTTTCATCGTGAACGAGCGCTATGGGACCCGCTGCTCGTCGCTGTTGCTGGTCGAACGCACCGGCCGCACGATGCTGTACGAACGTCGCTTCGATGCCGCCGGCGTTCAGAGCGGAACCAGTCGCTTCGAATTCACCAGTGCTGAAGTTCCCGAAGTGTGGTTCGAGGCAGAAGATCCGAACGACACCGTGGTCACGGACACGTCGTTCGATTCCTCTCCCGAATGATGTGGAGGCGAATCGCGCGCTTGCTGTCTCCAGCCGCAGCGCGGTCGCCTTCTGCTGCCGAGAACCCTCGCCGAATCACACGCTCGATCGCCACCGTGCTCGGTGCGTTGCTCATCTCACCAGCGATTCAGGCCAAGATCACGATCGAGATTCCCGATGTGACACCGGACGTTGCGAATAACGTCCGCACATTCTTGAGCCTGAGTCGCTATGCCGAACGAGCCGACGTCACACCCGAAGTGATGGGCCGATTGCAGCGACGCATCGTCAGCGAAGCACGTCGCGGGCTCGAACCTCTGGGTTACTACGATCCTCAAGTGTCGTACGACTCCGTGCACACCGGAGACGATTGGAAAGTGACGATCCACGTCACACCTGGACGGCCAGTCCGGCTCTCGGATGTGAGCATCAATGTCACCGGCCCTGGCGAGCACGAACGCAGCATTCAGGAAATCATCGACGCGCGCGATCTCAAACCTGGCCTGCGCTTGAATCATGGAACCTACGAGAACGTAAAGGGTGCTCTGATTCGTGCAGCGAAGAATGAGGGCTATCTCGATGCGAAGCTGACGCGCAACGAGTTGGTGATCGATCGTGAAGCGCGGCGCGCGACCGCCGTCATCGAGATCGCAACGGGCGAGCGTTATCACTACGGAGCGATCACCACCGAACAGGACGTGATCACTGAGAACGCCATGCGGCGGTTGCTGCGTATGAGAGAAGGCGATCCGTACACGCTCGACTCGCTGCTACGTACGCAATACGTGCTCGACGACAGTCAGTACTTCGTCGGCACTGACATCGACAGTGGCGATCCTGATCGCGAGTCGATGACGGTTCCCATCACCATTCGAGCACAGGCCAATCGGCGCCATCGCTACTCAGCCAGCTTGGGTTACGCAACGGACACGCGTGTGCGTGGCAAGCTCACCTGGGAGGATCGTCGCGTCAATGAGAGCGGACATCGCGCGCGCGTAGATCTGGTCGGCTCATCGGTGCTGAGTCAGGTTTCCGCCCGCTACGCCGTTCCCGTCATGGATGTCGCACTTGAAAAGCTCGAGTTCACGACGTCAGCCACTCGTGAAGAACTGGGCGATACGCTGAGCAGACGCGCGGAAGTTGGCGTCGGTCTCACTCAGGCCTTGGGGCGCTGGCAGCGAGTCATGTTCGTCACGCTCTCGCAAGAAGAGACGACCCTTCCGGCGACGGCAACGGAGCTCGTCAGCAGAGAAACCTCTTTCCTGATCATTCCCGGAATTAGTTTCTCCACATTGCCCAGCTATGTCGTGGGCGGCAAGCCGCGACCGTACAGCATTTACTCAGAACTGCGCGGATCTCCAAGCACGCTCGGCTCTGATTCGTCCTTCCTGCAGTTTCGAGCGCAATTCGAACGGATCTATAAACTCTCGGAACGCTGGAGTTTTCGCGGACGCACCGAGGTAGGCGCGAGTTGGGTCGACAACTTCTCCGAGCTGCCAGCTTCGCAACGATTCTTCGCTGGCGGTGATCGCAGCGTTCGCGGGTTCGGCTTGAACGAACTTTCGCCCACAGACAGCGAAGGCAACAAGATCGGGGGCAGAAACCTGCTGACCGGCACACTCGAATTCGAGCGCAGCCTGCCGAAAAACTTTGGAGTCGCCGTGTTCGCGGATTTCGGCAATGCGTTTGATCACTTTACCGATCCGCTCGAGTATTCCGCTGGTTTGGGTGTGCGCTGGCATGTTGCCGTTGCGAGCCTGGGTCTCGATGTGGCGCAAGCGCTCTCTGAGTCCGGCCGGAGTCCTCGCCTGCACATCTACATATCCACCTTGTTTTAGGCGACTGCACTCACGCTCGTGCGCAAGTGGATCCTAATCATCGTTGCCCTGCTGATCGCTGCGCCGTTCGCGCTCGTGGCGACCGTGCTCTATACGCCGTTCGGCTTGTCGATGATCACATCGCAGCTACCGCGTCTTCAGAAGATGGGCATTCGCATTGAGGGCGTGACGGGCCAGCTGAACGGACCTTTGCACATCAAGCGCTTCGAGCTGGACAAACCTAACGTTCACATCGTCTCGAACGATATTTATCTCGAAGTGCGCATGCGCGAGCTGCTGCTGCAGACCGTCGGCATCGCGACTCTTCAGGCACACGACACACTCGTCGAGATTCGCAACGCGCCGCCCACTCCACCCAGCACGAAGCCGATGCGCTTCCTGCCGAGCTTCATGCGTGTCGTCGTGCATGCGGCGGAATTCAACGCACTCAAGTACGTGAACATCGATGGCACGGTCGTCGAAGCAACTCGACTCACTGGCGACGGCCGAATCGGTCCGCGGCGCATTCGAGTGCGTGAATTTCACGTAGAGGCTCCGCGATTCAATCTGGATGGCAGCGGCCGTCTGCTGGCGCAACGTCCCCTCGGCCTGGAAATGAAAGTGAATGGTGACTTGCGTTTGGAACGCGGTACCGAAGTCTCCGCAACGGTACAGACGAGCGGCGATGTCGAACATCTGAATATCCAGGCCAGTTTTTTGCGACCGGACCGCCTCAATGCGAGTCTGCTGTTCACGCGACCGAACAACCGCTGGCACCTTGCGGGGCATGCGTTGGCACCGACAGTGTCGTTGCAGCCATGGATGGAGAAGCCGTCGTTTTCACTTCGCAACATCGACCTCAAATTCGAAATGCAACCGAGTGGAATACACGCGGTGGGCAACGTCGGTGTGCCCGAATGGTCCACCAACGATTTCACGCTGGATGCGCAAGGGCGCTATGCAAAACGCAGGATCGAAATCGACGCGGCCGATGTTGCAGTGAACGATTCACCGGTACGCGCTCACGTTTCTGGCACCGCGATTCTTGACGGAGATGCGCCCACGCTCGATGTGAAGGGAAGCTGGACCCACTTTCAATGGCCCCTCGCTGGCGCAGCATTGATGACGAGCGCGAACGGCAACATGACTCTGTCAGGACCCATGCCGTACGACTACACAGCGAATGGAAGTGTTTCGATTCCGAGCGAGGTCACAACGCTTGAGCAACCGCTGAACGGTGATGCGGAAGCGACCGGCATCATCACGCACGATGGGTTCACGATGCAGACCTACACACTGCGGGCACTTGCTGGAACGATCGCAGGCAGTGGCTCACTGCAGTTCTCTCAGCCTCGTGCGTGGACGTTGCAGGCCGATGCGAAGCAGATCAATCCGGTGCAGGTATTTCCGCAGTTCGATGGCAGTCTCGATTTCGCGCTCGATTCAAAGGGACAAGGCGTAGACAAACGCGCCAACTTCAACGCGAACATCTCGCGCCTGTCTGGAACTTTGCGCAATGAAACGATCAGTGGTCGCGCGGGAATCAGCCGTGATCGCGCGGGCTGGCATGCAAAAGACCTGAGACTTGCACTGGGCGATGCACGCGTCGCATTGAACGGCACACTGAATCAGAACATCGACGTTCAAGCCTCGTTGCACGCACGCTCTTTGCAAACCTTGCTGCCCGAGGCACGCGGCCGACTTGAATTCACGGGCACCGCCACTGGGCCTGTCAAAGCTCCGCACGTGATCGCTCAAGCGAGCGCACAGGATCTGAGCTATGGCGACTGGCGAGTGGCAGCGCTGACCATGGATGGTGATGTTGACCTCGCTGGCAAGACGGCATCGCGGCTCACGGTCAATGCTGAGAGAGCCGGCACTACGGAACCGTTAGTGAGTTCCTTACGCATCGACGGTCACGGCGTCGCGGCGAATCATCAGATCACCATCCAGGTCGTTGGATTCAACCCGCAAGCCGGCCCTGTTGCGAGTGGCACGCTCCAACTCAATGGGAAATACGAGAAGCAGATATGGAGCGGTACGTTGCGTGCCAACGATCTGCGCGATGGCCGTAAGACAGGCACGCCGATCAGCATGCCGCAGCCAGCCAATTTTCTGCTCGCGCAGGATCGTGTCTCCGTCGACAAAGTGTGTCTCGCGCTGGGTCGTGGTCAGTTTTGCGGTGACGGAAAATGGCAGCGCAACGGAGCATGGGAAGCGACAGTTTCCGGTTACGAAATCCCGCTCGCACTGGTCTTACCTCCCAGCGGACCGGAAACCGAATACGGCGGTCGCATCGAAGGACGTGTTCATGTGTCAGGCGCACCGGCGAAGCCTTGGTTGCTGGATGCGGGCGCTCGCATTATCGATGCAGCCATCATCTACAAACCGCCGGGCGCGGATCCTGAAACACTCAACCTGGGTAATGGTGGTCTCGCTGCCACTGCGACAGCCGATCGCCTGAATTTCCAACTCGGTATTCAGGCGTTCGAAGACACGTATCTCTATGCGAATGCGCACATCGAGCGAAACGGCAGCAATGACCTGCTCCATCTGCCGCTGAAAGGTGACATCCGTGCGCGAGCCGCTGATGCCAACATTCTTCCGATCATTGTCAGTGAGGTGGATAACGCAGCGGGCCTTCTGACTGCCAATGTCGATTTGCGAGGCACACTCGCGGCACCGCAGATCAGTGGTCGCATCGAACTGAGTAACGGCGCGTTCGATTCTTACCGCGTGAATCTGGCATTACGTGATCTCAATCTGGTCGCGGATCTCGCCAACAATGGACTCGATTTCCGAGGCACCGGCAAGGCCGGCGAAGGCCAGCTGAATGTCGATGGCAACTTCCTCTGGGAAAATCGGCTGCTGAAAGGTGACCTGCGATTGCGCGGTGAAAACCTGCTCGTGTCAGATCTGCCCGAGTATCGAGTCGTCGCGTCGCCCAACCTCAACTTCAAGATCGACGGCCAAACATTAAATGTCAGCGGCGAGGTCACAGTACCGACCGCACGTATTCAGCCCGCCAATCTCGGAGGCGCAGTCAGAGCCTCCAACGACGCCCGTTATGTGGGCGAAAGCGAAGCCGAGCAGAAAGGCACGCTCAAGCTGCACAGCGAGGTGCGCATCAACATGGGCGATGATGTTCGCGTGGATGCTTTCGGATTGAAGGTTCGCGTCCTCGGTGGCGTGGGCACCATTGTCGATACGGGACAAACGCCTGTCGGACGTGGCGAGCTGAGCGTCGACAACGGCCTTTATGCTGCCTACGGCCAGAGCCTGAACATCAGCCGCGGACGATTGCTCTTCGATGCGACACCGCTCGATGATCCTGGCCTCGACATCGAAGCCAAACGCAAGATCGAGAACATCACGGTGGGCATGAACGTGCGCGGCACGTTGCAAGCCCCTCGCCTGACGTTCTTTTCCGATCCTTCGATGCCTCAGACCTCGATCGTGTCTTATCTGCTCGTGGGCAAAGGCATCGACAGCGTGCAAAGCAGCGAAGCAACGACGGTGGGTTCAGCGACGGATGCCATCGCGGCGCAAGGCGGTGGCTTCCTCGCCTCGCGTCTCGGCCATCAATTGGGATTGGAACAGGTGGGCGTTGAAAGCACGACCGACACTTCTGGGGCGACCAACACTTCGCTCGTGCTCGGCAAGTTTCTTTCACCCCGTTTGTTTATCAGCTACGGCATCTCGCTCACTGAATCGATCAACACATTCAAGCTGCGCTACACGGTCAGCGATAACTGGATGCTCAAGCTGGAAGCTGGTGAGATTCAAAGCGCGGACGCGGAGTACACGATCGAGAGATAAATCGAAAACGCCTGCGGATACTTGGGCACGCGTCTAGTCAAACTCCGTCGGCCACTCGCGATGGAGATGATGTTCGTACATGCGCTGAATC
>JBJMWN010000048.1:0-3650 GCA_045810085.1 Povalibacter sp.
AAATCGACGTGAACACCGCTCCAGACTCAACAAGACAATGCCAATGGCCTTTCGCTGCATTGCGGAATTTGAGCGCTATAGGAGCGAGTTGGAGCCGTTAGGCGTGAAATGCGTCACGTTTCCCAAAATCGAAGCGTGCTAAGAATCGAGGGGCATCTTTGCGGTTTTGAGCGCGCGGCTCTTATGGCGCGTGCCGCCCGTCAGCGGCCGTCAACACAAACGACAAGGTAATCACATGATAAGCCTTGGCGCGCGATATATCGATTACGGCTTAACAGGTGGGTTCTTTCTTTTCGTCGCACTGGCCGTGCTTGGCTGGCACCATCCAGAAGTGGTGATTGGGCTTCTGAAGAATTTTCAGGAATATCAGGCGAAACTGTCTGCCGGTGAAATGAAAGCTCTCGAGACGTTGGCGAACGGAGTTTTCGCGTCACTTTTTGTCGTCTGTATATTCGCTACAGGTTTACTTCTTGATCTATTCGGATCGCTGCTCGGCATCTGGGAGTTGGATATCTTTCGAAAATACGTCAAGCGGAACAAAGAGTGGATTGGACAGCTCGCTGCGCAGTACGCAGAATTTCTCGGCGAAGATGTCAACCTGATTTCGACGAAGTCAACCCTTTGGCAGCGCCTCGACCTGAGGACCGGATTTCATCCGCTGTTGCTTACTGCTCCATTCAACAGGATCGAGAGCATATTGATTTCCCACCTTGTTCTCACCGCTGACCCCGCACGGCTTGAATTGCTGATGGACCAGATGCGCACGTGTCGGATCGCGCGAGCGGTATCGTTAGGAGTGCTTGTCTTGAGCGTAGCCACCTATGTTATTCCGACAATTGAAGGTCGAAACATCGCGCTGAGTGTTTTGGCGATTTATTCTGTTGGCTTCGGCCTGTCCATCCTCATGGTTCGTCGCGCATACTCTAAACTCTGCTCCAGTCTGTTTTCGCTGCTATTCGTCCTGCAAAGGATGCGCACAACGTGACCTTATCCAGATGCCTGAGTAGGCATCGATCAGTGTCTGAAGGTTGCGAACCGCTGCGCTGGCCCTACTTCCAAATCGCATGGCCGCTACCCCCGCCGGGATGCCAGGCCTGAAATTCATCCATAAATACGAGGCGCCGCGTGTCCCAATTCGCGAGATAGAGGTGGAAGTCGAACCAGCGCTCCATGAACTTGCGCGGGCCGCCTTTGAAATCGCCCCATTCGTAGTGGTTGGTAAAGCTCGTCGCGGTAATCCGCGCCCGTGATGAGATCGATCGCAATGCGTTCTGCGTTGCGCGGTCGAGGGGGCGATCGATCGCGTAAAATTCGTAGTATTGGTATTCGCTCATGCGCGAATTCGGCCCTACGGATTGGAATGCTAGACTGCGCGTCGCCCGAGTAGCGAGATAGGCGGAAGCGATCCCTGCCGGTTCTTGAACCTATGTTTGCTGGACAAGCGAATGCAACGCCGTAACCGCGGCCTTCCGGTTTTCCACCGGTACAAACAGACTGACCGAATGCGGCGACAACACGTAACTGTCGGGGACGATCCCGTGTTGTCCAAGAACCTGCAACGCCCTGAACGGCAATTCCGACGAAACTCCGCCGAAGCAGGTGAGACTGACCGAACTTGAAGCCTCGCGCTGCTTGCGCAAATCCTTAGCGTGCTCGAGTGTGCGCAACAGGGCGTCGAGCCACTCTGGATCACAGGTCACGGTCATGCTGGTTTTTCCCGCGGTGAAATGTGATGCAAGCAGCTGCGGCCAGGACAGGCTGTTTTGCTTAAGATGCTGCGCGAATTTCTCGAAGCCGTGATTGAGATCTTTGGAATCGATTTCCACATGCTCGATGCGAGCCATCGAGTTGACGGCCAGAACCTTTCCGTTTTCCATGCCTGCAACCTCTTTCGTCACTTGCGTGCTGCGTTTGACGCCACCCAACTGCTTGAGAACCAGAGGCACATCCTGACTTTGCGCCAGCTCTACGCTGCGAAAATGCAGGACCTTTGCACCCCAGAAGCACATTTCGGACAGGGATGCGAAGTCCACTCGCCGCAGGGGCTTTGCGTCAGGCACGATGCGCGGATCGGCCGAACAAACTCCGTCGACCTCTTTGATGATTTCACAGCGTTCGGCCTTCAGCGCGGCCGCCATCGCAACCGCCGTGGTGTCGCTGCCGCCCCGGCCGAGCGTGGTGATTTCCCTGGTTACCGGGTTCACACCCTGAAATCCTGCCAGCACCACAACGCGCCCACGATCAAGCTCCTCACGCACACGAATGGGCCGTACATCCAAAATGCGTGCGGAGGAATGGGAGTCGTCGGTCATCACGCCGGCCTGGCTTCCGGTGAAGCTGATCGCGGGTACGCCGAGATCGGAAAGCGCCATGCTCATCAGGGACATGCTGATGCGCTCACCGGTCGATATCAGCATGTCGAGTTCGCGGCGATTGGGAGACGGGCTGACCTGATAAGCCATCTGGATCAATTGGTCGGTGGTCTTGCCCATGGCGGAGACGATCGCCACGACACGATAACCATGGCCATGCAGGGCGGCGAGACTGCGCGCCACCGCGCGAATTTTCGCCGGTGTTTCAAGACAGACGCCGCCGTATTTTTGCACGATGATGGGATGGTTGCGCATCTAACCTCGGTGGGAAGCCTTGCTCGCCTCCCCTATCGAACCGACACCGCCTATCCATGTGCCGACGATTTCAAAGTCCGGATTGAAGGCGACAAGATCCGCGCGGTATCCGGGCGCGATCCGTCCAAGCTCGGACTCAAGGCCCAGAAACGCCGCTGATGTCCGCGAGGCCATGATGAGGGCATCGACAAGGGAGATTCCGAGCAGCCCAACGGCGTTGCGCACCGCTTCGATCATGGTGAGGTGAGCGCCCGCGAGCGTGCCATCGGGGCCAGTCAGGCGATTTTCCTGCAACGTGATCTGCCTTCCTTGCAGCATGAATTGCCGGTCGTTGGTGCCCGCCAATGGCATGGCATCGGTGACCAGCATCAATCGATCGCGTCCCTTGCAGCGGAAGGCAACACGCAAACTGGTGGGATCAACGTGGATGCCGTCGCAGATGATTCCTGCAAACAGCCGATCATCTCCAAGCGCAGCGCCCACCAGACCCGGCTCCCGCGCGTTCAACTGCGACATGGCATTGAACAGATGGGTCACCCCCGAGACACCGCGATCGACCGCCTGCCCGATTTCGGCTGCGGTGGCGTCGCTGTGGCCGGCCGCGATACGCAATCCGGCGCCGATCAGTTCATCGATCATGGATGCGGGCACGCATTCGGGGGCCAAGGTCACCAAGGAGCGGCCGTGGCCCCCAAAACTTTTGATCGCGGCGAGATCGCGCCGATCGGGCACCCGTATCTCGGCTTCCGGATGAATGCCCTTGCGAGACCTGTTGAGGGCCGGTCCTTCCAGATGAAAGCCGAGAACGCCGGGAATCTTCAGACAAGCCGGGGCGACTGCAGCCAATCGCTCGATGACCTCGCTGCGATCGGTGATGAGGGTCGGCAGGCAGCTCGTGGTCCCCGCCTTGCGGTGCGCCTCAACGATGCGTCGAACGTCTGGCTTGGCACTGGTCCGGATGCTGCGAAAATCACTGGCTCGGCTTGAAGTCCATGGCTTTCGCGAGGTCAGCAAGACTGCGAT
>JBJMWN010000049.1:0-5376 GCA_045810085.1 Povalibacter sp.
GAGTTTGTGTTTCCGAATCCTCCAGAGATTCTGCTCGCAGTCGCAATCGCGTCAGCGGTGTGCGCAGATCATGCGACATGGCTGCAAGCACACGCGTGCGACTATCGAGATAGCGATGCAGTCGTTCCTGCATGGTGTTGAATGCGCGTGTGGCATCGCGCAACTCACGTGCGCCGACTTCCGGTATGGGCGGGTGGCTTTCACCGCGACCGATGGCATCGGCAGCGCGCGCGAGATCAGAAAGCGGTCGGGTGACGCTGCGTGTCATGAAGAACAGCACGACCGCGAGTGCCAGCGTGAGCAGCCCGAGGTTGAAGAAGATCTTCTTCGGTAAAGGCGGTCCGGGTTGAGGTGCGAGTGTGCGAAAGACCAATACATCGCCATCGGGCACTTTGACCACGACGTCGAACCAGCTGTCCGGCGATCGCAGATTCGGTGGCGGGGGCATGCCTTCTTTGGAGCGGTCATCTGGACGCCGGGTGCTCACGACTGGAATGACATCTCTGAAGCGACCGCGCGCGGGCGCTATCGTGACGTCATATCCAGCTCCCAACTGCGTGCGGATTTTTTCTGCGAAGGCGCGTCGAATACGCTCCAGTTCTGCTCGATCACGCGGTGGCGGCGGTGGCCGGGTGTGCTCGAACATTCGTCGCTGCGACCGATATTCCTCGATCTGTTCCTGCCGCTGGTCGTGATCGAGTCCCGCCAACTGCTTGCTCGCAGTCGCGATGTTGTCCGCCGCGTTCCATGCCTCAGTGGTCCAGACAGACAGCTCCCGGCGCTCATGCACGATCAGCAGCACGATACTCAGATGCGCCAGTCCGAAGGTTGCGAGCAGGCCCAACAGCAGTCGCTTGAAGAGAGATTCCGGCAGGGGCAACTTCATCGGTGAGCCATCGTCATTGCGTCGGTTCTTCGTCTGAAGCGGATTCCTGCTGCACTTCGACGCCAATCAGATAACCCTCGCCATAGATCGTCTTGATGATCTGCGGCGAGCGTCCACCGTCCCCGAGTGCCTGGCGCAAGCGACTGATCCGTACATCGATGCTGCGATCGAATGGATCGATGTCGCGTCCGCGTGTGAGCTCTGCTAATTGCACCCGGCTCAATACGCGATGCGGATGCGCCAGCAACACACTTAGCAGACGAAACTCCGCGCCCGTCAGTGGCACGTTAGTACCGTTCTCGTGGTTCAGCGTTCGGGAAGTGACATCGAGACGCCAACCGGCAAACCGATACGCTTTCACTTCATTCGGCAGCGGATCGCGAGGTGCATGCACTGCACGCCGCAATACCGCGCGAATGCGGACCAGCAACTCACGTGGATTGAACGGTTTAGGCAGGTAATCATCCGCACCGACTTCCATGCCGACGATGCGATCGATGTCTTCGCCGAGCGCGGTCAACATGATGATCGGCACTTGAGATCGAGTCCGGATCTCACGACACAGTGTCAGTCCATCATCACCTGGCAGCATCAGATCGAGAACGATCAGATCGACGTGCGTGTGCTCGAGCGTTCGGCGCAATGCCTTGCCTTCCGCAACGGCGGTCGTTCGGAATCCGTTCTTCTCCAGGTAGTCGCACAACAAAGTGCGAATCTCGCGGTCATCATCGACCACCAGAATATGCGAGCGCTCTGTCATGAGTCCGTTATATCAGACCATGCGACGGGCTGATTTCATGGACTTACGCAATTTGTAACTAACTGTTGCGAACGCAAGCAGCTGACAGTCACTCGAGAAGGGCGGACCCGGCGGATCCGCCCCCTAAGCCGGCTTAGTTCTTGGCCTTGAACGCGTCGCCGAGGACGGACGCTGTGAATCCTTGTCCGGCATCTCCTTCGGTTGCATATCGATACAGCGCTGCCGAATACACGCCCTGAAGCGCAGACTGGATCAGTGCGAGTGCGACGACTGCAAATGCGATCGCGAGGCACATCGTGATGATCAGCGGCGCATTCCCGGTCTGCGCGGTCAGGTAAATAAAGAACACGCCTATACCGATCACGCCGATATAACCGAGGAAGAACACGATCCCCATTCCACCGTTGCCGATGATGTTCTCGCCCCAGGTCCGCTTGAGCATGGTCGCGCTTTCCCGGATCGCATCCACCGGACCGACATTTTCTGTCACCAGAATCGGTACCGTCAGGAACGTCGCTACCGTGAACGCGAGACCCAGCAACCCAGCAATCCAGCGACCGATGAAGCCGGCGCGCTCTTCGATGATCCGCAGGATCAGGCCGACCGTGGCGGCAATCGCGGCATATCCCAGGATCTGAACGAACCGCGAACTTGCGATGCGAAATCCGTCTGCAAGCGTCGGATTGCCGCCGTCCAGACGAATCAGCGCGGCCCCGATCAATGCCGCGTTGAAAAAGAAGATCACGAAATACTGAGTCAGGTAGAACAGGAACAGCACGACCCACGTGCCGGCATTGCTGGAGTGCGAGTCCATGTGGTCGAACGCACCGGCAACGAACAGTGGAATCATGAAGCTCGCCGACACCAGCAGCGCGGCAATCGCCGAGAACAGCGGGAACAGAAGTAGTTCCTTGTCCTGACGCAGCACAGTGCTGCTGGCCTTGATCAATTCCCAACTTCGAGCGAAGCGCGTGAACATGAGACCTCCCGTCGTGATTCTTGTTTTTTCCACAGCGCTCTTCGGCACCCGACCGAATTGCGGCGGCTCATCTTAAGCCAGCGAAGAGATTGTCGGAAATCTCTGTTACATGCCGCTAGACGCCGCGCTTTGCTTCGAGCGCTTCCCAACGTTCGAACTTTTCCAGCAGCTCGACTTCGATCTGCTCGCCACGTTCCCGATCGGATCTGATCTGATCCGCGCCCTGGCGGTGATAGTCGGCAGTGCTCATTCGAGCGGTCAACGCTTGTTGCTCCTGTTCGAGTGCTTCGATCTCTTTCGGCAGGAGTTCGAGCTCGCGATTTTCCTTGTAGCTCAACTTCACAGGTGCTGCAGGTTTCGACTCCATTCGCGACTCGCCTTTCGGTTTCGCTGCGCTGGCCGGTTCAACGGTTTTGCGCTGGGCCAGCCAATCGCTGTACCCGCCCACATAGTCCTGCCAATGCCCGTGACCCTCGGCAACGAGTGTCTGCGTGACCACGTTGTCCAGAAAGGCTCGGTCGTGACTGACCAGCAGCAACGTTCCGGGGTAGGTCTGCAGCGTCGACTCAAGCAGTTCGAGCGATTCGATATCGAGATCGTTGGTCGGCTCATCCATCACGAGAATGTTTGCCGGCTTTGCAAACTGGCGAGCGAGTAACAGCCGATTGCGCTCTCCTCCAGACAGTGCTTTCACGGGCGAATTTGCGCGCTGCGCCGGGAACAGAAAGTCTCCGAGATAAGTCATCACGTGCTTGCGCTCGGTGCCGATCTCGATCCAATCCGAACCGGGACTGATGGTTTCGGCAACGCTCTTCTCTGGATCGAGTTGCTCTCGCATCTGGTCGAAGTAAGCCACCTGCAGATTGGTGCCGAGACGAATCTTGCCGCTGTCGGCTTCGAGCCGTCCCAGGATCAGTTTGATCAGCGTGGACTTGCCGGCACCGTTCGGACCGATGAGACCCAATCGATCGCCACGCTGAATGCGCAGCGACAGATCGCGGACAATGATGCGTTCGCCGAACTGTTTGTAGACGTGTTCAAGTTCGGCAACGAGTTTGCCGGAGCGTTCGCCCGAATCGAGCGTCAGCTTCACATTCCCGAGTTGATCCCGGCGCGCAGCACGGGCTTCTCGCAGCGACTCCAGTCGACGCACCCGGCCTTCGTTGCGAGTTCGGCGCGCCTCGATGCCTCTGCGAATCCACACTTCTTCCTGTGCCCAGAATTTGTCGAACTTGCGATTCACGACTTCTTCGGCCGCGAGCTGCTCGCTCTTGCGCGACTCATACGAAGCGAAGTTTCCGGGGTAAGAGCGCAGCAAGCCTCGATCCAGCTCGACGATGCGTGTGACGACACGATCCAGAAACGCACGGTCGTGCGTGATGACGATCGCGGTCGGACCTTTGATCAGGAGATCTTCCAGAACCGTGATGCCATCGATGTCGAGGTGATTGGTCGGTTCATCGAGCAGCAACAGATCCGGCTGCATCGCGAGCGCCAATGCGAGGGACGCTCGTTTCTTTTCACCGCCCGAGGTCGTATCCGGCGCGCGATCGTGTGCCACATCGAATCGATGCAGGAATTCATCGAGCCTTGCTTCCGTGCGCCAGCGTTCACGCTCATCGCGCATGTGTTCGAACCTGCCGCGGATCACCAGGCTTTCGCGCAGCGACGTAGCGATCGGTAACTCCGGCTCCTGCTCGACCATGATGGTACGCAGGCCGTCTTGCGTCGCGAGTTCACCATCATCGAGCGTCGCGAGGCGCGAGATCACCTTGAGCAGTGACGACTTGCCGGTTCCGTTGCGACCGATCAGACCGATCCGCTCACCCTGCTGGACGGCAAGATTGGCGCGATCGAGAAGCGGATGGAGCCCATAGGCGAGCTCGGCATTTCGCAGCGTAAGAAGAGGCATGGTGCGGATTGATCGAAGGGCAGGCGCGAGGCGGGGCGGCATTGTCGCGCAGCCGGAGGGCGGGTGAAAGACTCGTTTTCAGCCCTGAACATGCGGAGTTCTTGCAGCTTTCAAACTTTATGGAAAAGCGCCGCAACCTTTTCGGCAAGCGTTGCATCTCAAAGCCATCTGCACCGAATGACGCAGATGTCTGAAAACCACCGAACAGGAGAATCGCAATGAATACCGTAGCCAACCTCAGCCACTCGAGCCAGCGCGCTGTGTGCCTGTTTTTCGCCGCTTTGATCGTGACTTGCTCGTTGACCATCGGTGCAGTCGGCACTGAAGTCGCCTTCGACAACGCAGTGGCCCTGAGCGCACGCTGATTCGTGCGCACCGACTTCGCGAAGGATTGGTGCCGGACTTGAACTGTCGAGTGCTCGCTTCAGGCGCGACACTCACTCGCTAGCTCAAGTCCGGTACCGAAAACACTTCCAGCAGCGCATCTTCTTGCGGTTCTGGCTTCAGCCAGAACCGCGTGCGCTGCTTCGTTGCGTTCGATTTCAATCGAACAGGCAACACTTCACTTATTCACTTCGCCTTGTTCAGCACCTGATTGGCTGCCAGCACCAGCAGCAGATAGTCGGTCGTGCCACGGCCGAGCACATATTCAGTCTGTTGCCAGAAGAATGGCCAATGCTTGAGCTCAGGGAAATCCGGTCTGATGAGCGCGGTTCCTGAGGCGCTGCCACCCGGAATGTGAGACCAATCCGCACGATTGAATCCGTACGCGGTGAGCAGCGAATTTGCACCCACGCCCGATACGAACGATGCGGTGTTCGAACCCGGGTGCACGCCGA
>JBJMWN010000050.1:0-3846 GCA_045810085.1 Povalibacter sp.
CCAACACATAGGAGGCTTCCATGATTTCAGTACGCAAAGCAGAAGATCGCGGTGCGAGCCGCATCAGCTGGCTGGACAGCCATCACACGTTCAGCTTTTCGGATTACCACGATCCGGAGCACATGGGTTTTCGGTCCTTGCGCGTGATCAACGATGATCGCGTGGCGCCTGCGGGTGGATTCGGTACGCATGGTCACCGCGACATGGAGATCATCACGTACGTGCTCGATGGCGAGCTTGCGCATTCGGACAGCATCGGCACGGGTTCGGTGATCCGTCCGGGCGATGTGCAGAAGATGAGTGCGGGCAGCGGTATTCGTCATAGCGAGTTCAACAACTCGCAGACGCAGCCGGTTCACTTCCTGCAGATCTGGATCATCCCGGATCGCAACGGCGTCGCGCCGGGTTATCAGCAGCTGAGTTTCCCGCGTGAGTCCAAGCTGGGGAAATTGTTACTGGTCGCGTCGAACGAAAAACGTGACGACATCATCCACGTCCAGCAGGACGCGAAGATGTACGTCACGCTGCTTGAGTCTGCCGATCAGCGCGTCGAGCACAAACTTGCGCCCGGTCGACATGCTTGGGTGCACGTGGCTCGTGGCTCGGCGGTGGTGAACGGCAACACGCTCAAAGCCGGCGACGGTGCGGCGATCACGGCGGAATCGAAGATCGAGATCAGTGGTTCGCCTGCAGGCGAGGTGTTGTTGTTCGATCTCGGATGAGATCAAGACTAGCCGCAAAAATGCGCATAAGTCACAAATGAAGAGCCCGGAGAAAGCTCCGGGCTCATGTGTCGTGTCGACTCCAAGGCGAGCTGGTTGCAATAACACTGCTGTTCGCCTCTGACCTTTGCGTCCTCTGCGCTTTTTTGCGGCTAACCCCTCTTTCCTTCACGCAGCAAGACCTAGCTGACGCAGCAACGGTTCGATCTGAGGTTTGCGGCCACGGAATTCCACGAACGCTTCCATCGCGTCGCGGCTGCCACCTTTTTCCAGGATCGCCGACAGGAATCTGCGCGAGACCTGTTCGTTGAAAATTCCTTCTTCTTCGAATGCGCTGAACGCATCGGCCGCCAGGACTTCAGCCCACTTGTAGCTGTAGTAACCGGCTGCGTAACCGCCCGAGAAAATGTGCTGGAACGCATGCGCGAAACGGTTGAAGGCGGGAGGCTTCACGACTGCGACACTCGCGCGCACTTCCTCCAGGATCTGCAGAATGCGATCAACGCCTTCGCCTGCGATCTCGCTGTGAATGCGCAGATCGAACAGTGCGAATTCGAGTTGGCGAACGCTGTGCATTCCTGCCTGATACGTGCGTGAACCCATCAGGCGCTGCAATTCTTGCTGCGGCAGCGCTTCGCCCGTTTCAACATGCGATGAAATCAGTGGCAGCACTTCGGGCCGCCACGCAAAGTTCTCCATGAACTGACTCGGCAGTTCGACCGCATCCCAGGCAACACCATTGATGCCTGCGATGCTTGGATAGTCGACGCGAGTCAGCATGTGATGCAGGCCATGACCGAACTCGTGGAACATCGTGACCACTTCGGAGTGCGTCAGCAGTGCTGGCTGGCTGCCGACCGGTGGTGTGAAGTTACACACCAAATATGCGATCGGGAGCGAACTCGACTGGCCGAGATGCTTGCGGCCGACGCATTCATCCATCCATGCACCGCCGCGCTTTTTTGGTCGCGCATACAAGTCGACGAAGAAACCTCCGCGCCGCGAGCCATCTCTATTGAGGATGTCGTAGAACTGAACGTCTGGATGATAGGTATCGAAACTCTGCCGCTGAACGATCTGCACGCCGTACAAGCGCTCGGCAACAGAGAACATTCCACTCAGCACGCGCGGCAGAGGAAAGTACGGACGCAATGCCTCTTCGGACAAAGAGAAACGCTCGCGCTTCAAACGCTCGGCGAAAAAGCTGACATCCCACGCGTTCAACTCACGTCCTGCGAATGAGGTGAGATCGTCGAACTCGCGACGTGCAACCGGTTTGCTCTTCGTGGCGAGCTGTTCCAGAAACTCGCGAACTTCACGCACCGACGAAGCCATCTTGGTTGCGAGTGAATATTCCGCGTAGCTCGAGAAGCCAACCACCGCGGCGAGTTGTCGTCTCGTCTCGAGAATCTCCGCCATGAGCGCGCTGTTGTCCCAACGCTCAGGCGACAGCCCTTGCTCAGAAGCTCGGGTCACCCAGGCATGGTAGAACTCGTGCCGCAGGTCCTGGTTCTGCGCATGCATCAGGACAGCCTGATAGTTCGGCGCATCCAGCGTGAACAACCAGCCTTCCTTGCCTGCGCTTTCCGCTGCGGCTTTCGCCCGAGCGATAACGGGCGGAGGAAGACCTTCGAGATCAGCTTCGTTCGTGACGTGACGCGACCATGCATTGGTTGCGTCCAGAACATTTTCGTCGAACTTCGATTGAAGCGTAGTGAGCTTCTCCATCAGCGCCTTGAACTGCTGCTTGTTGTCATCGGCGAGTGCGACACCGGCAAGCCGGAAATCGCGCAGCGCATTCTCGAGCAACTTGCGCTGGGCTGCAGTCAGCTTCGAGCCTTCGTTCTGAAGAATCGACTCGTACGCGCGATAAAGATCGGCGTTCTGACCGAGATCCGTATGCCACGCGGTCAACAGCGGCAGACATGCGTTGTAAGCCGCGCGCAATTCGTCACTGTTGACGACGCCGTTCATATGACCGACTGGTGACCATGTTCGCGACAGTCGATGCTGCATCTCTTCCAGCGGCACCACGAGGCTTTCCCATGTGCTTGCCTTGGCATCCAGCAGCGCCTTCAAGCGGGCACGGTTCTCATCCAGAACCAGACGAATTGCTGGTTCGACATGCTCCGGTCTGATGGAGCTGAATGCGGGTAGTTCGTGGGACTCGAGCAGCGGATTGGTCATAGACATCACTGATGTAAGGAAAAGTCGCGGATGATCCTGGTCATGTCGGGTCGGGTCGAGCGTGTTCAAGCCCAGGTTGACAGCTTGGGTGCTCGCACAGCGCCGGGCAAGCTGTTGCAAGTCGCGAACGCTCGGTCATTATCCAACCACCTGCAAGATGCTCCTTCGCTAACCATGACCATCTCCACATATCGCGGAATCCGTCCGACGCTAGGCGCCCGCGTGTACATCGATCCTTCGGCTGTCGTGATCGGACAAGTCACGCTGGGTGATGACACCTCGATCTGGCCAACGGCCGTGCTTCGCGGCGATGTGAACACGATTCGCATCGGTGCACGAACTTCCATTCAGGACGGCTCGGTTCTTCACGTGACACACGATGGCATCTATCGACCCGGCGGCAGGGCGCTCATCGTCGGTGACGAAGTCACCGTTGGACATCGCGTGGTGTTGCATGCGTGCACGATCGGTAATGCATGTCTGGTCGGCATGGGCTCGATCATTCTGGATGACGTGATTACCGAAGATCTGGTGATGATCGGCGCGGGCAGTATCGTTACCCCGGGAAAGAAGCTGGAAACACGCGGCTTGTATGTGGGCAGTCCGGCGCGGCGTGTTCGCGATCTCAAGCAAAGCGAAATCGATTTCCTGACGTACTCAGCCGCGCACTACGTGAAGTTGAAAGACGAGTACCTCGCCGCATCGTCCTGAAGGCATCAAATTATTTCTGCTGTTTGACTGCCTCGAGCACCGGCTTCGTATCCGGTTTGATGCCGCGCCACAGGTAAAACGATTCCGCGGCTTGCTCGACCAGCATGCCCCAGCCTGTTTCCGCTCGGCCAGCGCCCGCGTTCTTCGCCCAACGCGTGAACGAAGTATCGCCTTTGGCGTATGCCATGTCGTAGCACAGCGTGGCCGGCCCGATCACGGAAGGTGG
>JBJMWN010000051.1:0-17130 GCA_045810085.1 Povalibacter sp.
TAGCGATCGCGTCCTCGCGACCGTCTAAGCTCGCAGAGAATTTACGCGCGCTCTCCTGCGGGAGTCGCGCGTCTTAATACTTCCTGAACCGCTTGTTCCAGCAGAGCCGTAGCGACTCGCTCGCGTTCGCTCTCCGGAAGCTTTGCGAGGCAAGCCTCGATGCGTCTGCGTGCACGAGACAGCTCCGCCAATTCCACGAACGAATCGTCCGTCGCTACCCTGACCAATCCTCGCGCACCTGAGGAAAGCAGATTCATCTCCAGTCGCTCCTGAGCAGGCACGGTCACGCTCCTTTAGCTCCGCAACATCAATTCCAGCCAGCCTCGCAGCGCTACGAGGGACGCAAGTACTGCGGTCGCACGTGTTGGGAAGGGAGCAAACACCGGGCGCTTGCGTGTCCATGCAGTCCTGGTGAAAAACGCAAAGATGATGGCCACGAGCGTGGCAATTGATGCGGCGATCAACACTGGGATATTCACAACCAAACCTCTCATGCGATGGAGCATCGCGTTTCGATGAGGCTGGCAGCAGCTCGTGACGAACTGCGTGGCTGGCGCAATTACTCTACTTAGTGAGAATCAATTTGTTGCTGCTGGTTACACGCAGCCGATAAAACGAGCCGGCGTGCTCGATCAGAATCTCGCGAGCTTTCCCGAACAAACTGTCGGAACGCACGCACGGAAGCGAAGCAGTCCCTGCCGCAATCCCGGGCGAGGATGCAGTTCGTTTGGCTGCGGCTTTGCTTGAGGGCTCATCCATGGCCCAAATGATAATGGTTCTCAACAACTATGCAAGCGAAGCTTTGCCTGGATGCCAGAACGATCCCAGTTCATGAGTGGCCGGCGCTCTCAGCCCGCCATTAGCAATGCAGCACCCGCAATCGCGATGAGTGACCCACTCACGCGAGGCACTGCAGAATTCGGCCGAGTCATGAGTGAGCCGAAACCCAGACCGATGACATGAAGCATGCACGTCGAGGCCAGGAAGCCTGCGGCGTAAAGCATCCAGTCGCTGTGAGCTGCTTCATTCACGTGAGCGTAGCCATGAAACACGGCAAAAGTGCCGACGAGCAGCGCGCTGCCGAAGAGAGAAACTCGCACTGCTGCGGCGATCAGGATTCCCAACACGATCACTGAAGCTGCAATGATCGCTTCGACTCCAGGCAGCGCGACGCCCGCACTCGAAAGCCATCCTCCGGCGAGCATCATCGCCGGGAAAACTACAGGCAAAACGTATCGCGCACGGCGGCCCAAGCGCGTTGCCCAGAGTCCGACGGCAACCATCGCGAGGATGTGGTCGAGGCCGGTAAAGGGATGGAGCATTCCCGCGAACGCATCATGCACACCCTCGTTACCGGGATGAGCCCATGCGCATACCGGGATGAACAACCCCGACACTGCAGTCAGCAAAACTCGAAGTCGCTGCGAACTCACATTCATGCTGTCGCTCCGGAGAGTTGAATGTCTGTGACGATAGCGAGCACCGGGCGAGCTGACAAACGTCATTCGACGTAGTTAGCGAGCGTCTGCAGAGATGCCCGATACGTTGACGCCTCAGCGCCGACCCATTTGAGCCGCGCGAGTTGCAGTCTCACTGCTACAGCAAGCTGGTGGCGCTTCTTGTCTCTCAGGCATGCCACGACTATTTCCAGGTCGCGACCGGAATGCGCTCATAACTTGTAGCGCACCCCAAATGCATATCGTGGTTCCTGATCTTCCAAAGACCACATCTGTTTGACCGAGCGACCGTGCGAGCGGCTGTTCTCACCGGTGAGATTGATTGCGTCGAACGATGCGGACAGATGGTCGCTGAAGTTGTAGCCGACCTCCATGTCGATCTGATCATAGGCTTCGATGTAGATCGGGTTGCCTCCGGCACCGCTCTGGATGAACTGGTCGCGCCAGTTGTACGCAACACGTACGGTCACCGCGTGCTTGTCGTAGATCAGAATCAGATTCGCCGAATCGCTCAGTCCTGAAAGAGGGTATTGATCGACATTGGGTTCCCCCAAATCATCGTAACTGGTCCCACCGCTGACCCGAGTGTAGTTAGCGATTGCGCCGAATCCACTATTACCCAAGAAGTATTGACTGCCGAACTCCCAGCCGTGGATGTCCTCGGGGCGATTGTTGATCGGCCGGCTGACGCCAAACACGTAATCCGGATCGTCGGGTGCCGGCAGGATGTCGAACGCTGCAGCGAAGGCTGCTTGTTGAGCGCTCGTTCCATCGTAAGCGGCCGCTCCACCAGGCCAGAAGACACCGTTGCTGTCGGTGAAACCGCCGGAATGCTCCGTCATGGCAATCATCGTGAACAGCGCCGCGTCATCCGTGGACAAGCCACGACGTTGCAGTTCGGAAAATGCAGCGCGAGCGCGTGGGCCTGCCGTTTCATCACGAATGCCGAAGAGTGACTCATCGAACACGCCGGTGCCGAAGTAATTGTCGACGTGCTTGCTCCAATACGTTGCAGAAAGATAGGCGTTATCTGCGAAATACCATTCGAGCGACAGATCAAGGTTTTCGGATTCGATCGGCACGAGCCGCGGGTTCTGAGCGAATGCACTCGCCTGAAATCCATTGAGTGTTGATCCACTAGCGCCGCCGAGATTGGCACCTGCTACCAGCAGCGCGTAGTCGGGCTGAGCGATCGTTTTGCTCCAGGAAGCGCGCGCTTTAATCGTATCGGTCAATCCCAGATCAAAATCGATGCTGGGCAACACGTGCTGATAATCATTCTTTTCCGAATACGCCTGACGCTCGCTGGACAACCGTGGGCGAAAAGATTTTCCATCCAGCCAGACCAGCGCATCGGGAATCAGGATGTTCGCTGTCGAGACGCTGTGAGTCTGTTCACCGCGCAGACCAGCGCGCAGATTGCTTGGCATACTGCCCAGCGTGCGGTGCCAAACAAATTGGACATACACGGCCTGCGTGCTCTCGCTCACGATGTTGTCCCGACGATGCACGGGGTTACGCGTGAGTTGGCCATCAGGGATTGAATCCTCATCCCAATCACCGTAACCCCCACCGCCTCGTGCCGTCGGCGTCAGCGCCCATTGCGCAAGAGTATTGGCATTTCCTTTCCAGCTGGAATTGGCCATGCCTTGTGCGCTGAAATCGTGGAACACATCGGCGATGCTGAACGAATGCAGCAGTTCCACCATCGTCGGTACCTGGCCTGCGTCTGAGACGTTCCAGTCACCCAAACTCATGTATCCGGCAGATCCGTCGAAGTGCGATTTCAGCTCGCGGTTCTCAAAGCCAAATTGCAATCGTCCCTGGTCGAATTCGATCGCGCCGTCCAGCCGTGCCTGCTGCAGATCCGTGCGCTGCTCGACATAGTCGGTGCGCAGTACCTGCGAGCCGAGACTCGATTCATCGAAGCTGTAATCAGCGTTGCCGTTTGTGTTTGCGAAAGCTTCCGTGTTCGTCGGATACAGCGTACCAATTGCGATCGGCAGGCCTTCGTTGAATCGGAACTCCTGGGTCCAGAAGTTCGTGCATATATTCGGTCGGGAGCAGTTGCCGGTTGTGGGCGTCTTCGCCGCAAAATCGAACGCGGTCTCGCCTGCGCCGGTCAGCGGATCATTGGGCAGACTGCGCGCATGCGAGTCGTGGAAATCGAACGCCACTCGCACACGATCTGTATCCCAGACTGCGTTGAAACCAAGAGAACTCAGATCGTTCTGCTGTTCGCGATGATCTTGCTCGAACGCGAAATCCTTGCCAGCCCCGGTGTACTCCTTCAGCACGACAGGTGTTGCGACTGCTTCGTTGGTGTCGAACTCGATCGAGTGGAAGCCGTTTTGCAGCATCCAGATCGTCTGCTCGCCGCGATCCTCGCTGAGATTGCTCAGTGCATAACTGTAGTCGGCTGTCAGTGTCACGGAGTCAATCGGGGCGAACTGAACTGTGAGTTGGCCATTGACGCGTTCATTCGTTCTGTCAGCGAAGTAGTAGCGGATATCGGTGGGAATGCCATACAGCTGCCCGGCGGCTGGAGCGTTGACGAGCGTGGCATCGACGAAATCATCGGCAGCATCAGCGGGCGTGTCGTTGTTGTTCACGTACAGCGGCACGCCATGCGCGGCTTTGACATCACTTGCATTGCCAGGCCATCGCGCGATCTGCCAGTCGAGCACGGTTGAGCCGACTGCAACGCTGTCGCGTTTCTGATAGCTCGCGTTGAGGCTGACACCCCAGGTGTTGGTGTCATCCGCATAGCTGAAGATGCCCGACAACGCGGGGGTGATGCTGTCACCCGCCTCGACATTGGGATCGACCAGACCCTTGGCCCCGAAGGTCATGACGGTGCCGTCGTGATCGAATGGCCGAACGGTTCTGATATCGACCGTTGCGCCAATTCCACCGGAGCTCGTATCGGCCCGGCCGGTCTTATAGACGTCGACCGCGCTCACTCCGTCTGCCGCGAGGTTAGCGAAATTGAACGAGCGGCCGTTGGGTGCGACGGTGCCTGCGCCGAGTCCGGCATATGCATCGGCCGTGGGCATCTGTCGACCGTTCAATGTCACCAGGTTGAACTGCGGTCCGAAGCCCCGCGCTGTGACCGTAGCTCCTTCACCGTTGCGCCGGTCTATCGCAATTCCCGTGATCCGCTGCAACGCCTCGCTCAGGTTGGTATCAGGAAATTTGCCGATGTCTTCGGCCGTGATCGCATCGACAACGCCGGTGGCATCGCGTTTGACGTTCATTGAGGCTGTGAGGCTGGCTTTGAGGCCCACGACGATGACTTCTTCCAGAACCTCATCATCTGTCGTCGCCAGATCGGCGAAAGCAGGCCTCGCCAGCACCGCACCACTCATCAGGGTGAACAACGTTTTCGACGCAGCTAACCGTGAGTTGCGGCCGGAGGGTTTCATCGCAGTCTGCCGGCATGGCATCTGCGCAGAACCACCATCCTTGGAACGTTCCATGATTTCTCCTTGGTTCCTGGCATGCCGATTCACTGGGGCAAATCAACTGCGCCTGGATCGCAGGCCTGCTGACTCTCCCTGATCCCAGCCCGATTGGACGCTTCGCATGAGTTCCGCGCAAGCATCGCGCGTGGTTCGCGAGATGCGTCGAAAGCCTCATCATGCGTGACTCATGGATGACTTCGCCGCTCGCAAACGCGAGCCCGGCCGGTAGCGATGCATGACCTTGGGACAGTGCCGGATGGCTCCTTAGGGCGATGTACCTGCCCGCCTCACCTCGGCAGACTGCGCCCACTGTTAAATCCCAAATCGCCGGAATCATGTCTGGCAGGAATCAATCTGGTTCCTGGCGAGCTGATGATGCTGTTCGATTCGCGGCGTAACCTGAAGTCACTTAACGAGTTCCAAGAACACCAGAGATGCTGCGAATTTCGGCCAGGGTGGTGATTGCCATGTTGATTGGGAGCGTCTTTCTCTTCGCGATGGCGGTGGCCTATGCGGTCGATTTATTCGACCGCCCTGAGCGCCTCGTCCGTAATGGAACCACAAGCGGGTCTCCGGAGTATTGGCAGCGGATTCACTTCACGGACAGGGCAACATGAGCATCTCAATGACAACGACTCAGTTCTTTCGTCCTTCGAGCTCAATCCCTTTGGCGTTGCCAGAAGCCGCAAAGGCTTTGGAGCAAGCGTGGCAACGCCGTCGACAGGAACTCGAAGGATGGCAGCCTTCAAACGGATGGTTGATTGAACCTTCAGTAAAAACGCAACGAAGCAGCGCATCGCGTTGATGGACAAGATCGCACCCGGTCGTTACAGACACTTCAAAGGTAACGAGTACGACGTCATCGACACTGCTCGGGACTCCGAAACCGAGCAGTTGATGGTGATCTATCGCGCGCGATACGGCGACTTTGGCCTTTGGGTGCGTCCGCTGACGATGTTCACTGAAATAGTCGAGCGCGACGGCATGCGAGTGCCGAGGTTTCAGCGCGTCGATGATCTGCAGATCGTGCGCAAATCGTCGCGGTGATCTCGGTCACGTGGCGCACTAAGACTATTTAGGGACGAAACGTCCCTGTTCGCGATCTTTGCGAACTTCGTCTGCGTTGAACACCTGACCGTTCATCGCGATGTACACGCCTGCAGATGCAACCTGCACTGCGGCGAATGCCATTCCAAGATTGAAGGTTGCATCGCTTTCACTGAAACGAGCCGGCGCAAGCGCTCCAGTGAGCACGATGACTTTATCGCGGATCCCGCTGAGGGCTCGCGCTGTGTCCGTCATGGTATCTGTACCATGCGTGATGACCACACGCCGCTCAGGCAACTCGCCGACGGTTTGTTGCAGTCGATTCCTGTCTTCATCCGTGAGATCCAGACTGTCCTTGCGCAACAATTCAACGATGCGCCACGGATACGCCACGCGTCCGATTTTGAGGAGTTGCGCGACCATCGTCTCTCCCACCTGATATTCGCTCAGCGCATCGAAATAGGCCTTGTCGATAGTGCCGCCCGTGGTGACGATGACGATCGCTTCGGTCGAGAGCATAGGGATTTCGTGAGCGTGGATGACAAGCTCAATCTACACGCATCACTACGCAATCAGTAAGCAGCGGATCGGTGAATCGCGCGAGATCACCAGCGCTTTTCCCCGGCACAAGAAAAAGTCTTGCAGAGAGCGGCTTTTGAAGCCGACTCGATAGTGTCGCCACATCGATGAGCAAACCTGCGATGACGTCGACAGGCGTGTCTCCCGGGATCGGGACCACATCGAGACCAGTACCGCACACGCTGGAATACAGCAAGAGATCGCGAACGCCGAACCGAGCTTCGCCGGCACGCCGCGCGAGGACTGGATCTTCGAGGACGGGCAGCATCAACCCCGAGTAGCCACACGTTTTCACATCGAGCGTCTTGATCGCGCCCGTGATCGCAGCGCACGCCTCAAGCGTGCCAGCACTGCCGAAGGGTTTGCGCGTGAACACCTCTATCGCACCGCCAATGCTGCGGTCCTGAGCCGGCGCTGGCGAGGAATCGATTCCGGACCACCGCTTCCCTTCCGCTGCCGCGAATTCCGTGCAGATCTTCTCCAAAGGTTGAAGCGCGTAGTTCATGAGCTCTCGCAAGCAAGCGACAGGTGTCGACTCGGCCTGGCTCAATTCGAAAGCTTGCTGGACCACCGCTGCGGACTCGACGCCCAAAGCCAAAGCGTCATCACCCTCGTGCCATGCCACCGGAAAGAAAGGAGTTCCCGGCGGAATGTTGGCAGCTGCTGCAAAGCGAAAATTACCCATGCCTTCGGCAACAGCCTGTGATGCAGCGATCATGATCTGAGCAGCTGTGATGGCACTTGCCTTATGAACACCCACGGCTGGCGAGCCGATGACGCATGAGAAGCTGATATTACGAGTGTGACGTAAAAGCTCGACGCACCACGCAGCGAGCGCGTCATCACGCCGATCACTCACTTGCACAGGTCCAATGCTGAGGATGACACCGGCCTTCGCGATCAACTGATCCAGAGCGATGAGCGACTCCACCACGGCATCTCGACCTGCGACATCCAATGTCGCGACGATCGGTGGAGTCGCGATTCTGAGCGTCTGCACTTCATAGCCAGCACGCTCGAGTGTTGCTCGCCCACGTTGCAGAAGATGGATCGTGCGCTGGGCCTCGGAAAGATCCGAGGGATCGAATTCGACGCCCGCCGTGAGAGTGCGAACGCGTAAGGGCCTTGTAAGCTGCAAGTGAGCTCCGCAGTTGTCGCGAACGGAGCTCATTATCGCCAGGGGTTAGCTGCCGATGCCAATCCGAGGAACGAACATGCGGCGTGCGGCACCGCATGTTCACTGCATGGCTCTGGTTAAACGACTCTTTCCTGAATCAGGGCTGCGAGATCCGCCTTGCGAGTCAGACCGACCTTCTGACCCACCACTTTGCCTTTGTCGAACAGAATCACCGTGGGCACGCCGCGAACACCAAACTTGTACGGCGTCTGATTGTTCTGGTCGATATCCAGTGTCGCGATGGTGAGCTTGTCACCGAACTCCTCGGCCAGATCCTTGATCATGGGTTTCATTGCCTGACACGGTCCGCACCACTCAGCCTCGAACTTCACCAGAACAGGACGATCTGCGCCCAGGACATCCTTCTCGAAGCTGGCATCGCTGATTGTGATCATGTTGGACTGACTCATTCGTTTCTCCGGAATTGCTATATGCCGGGCACGTGCGGCGGCACCTGCACTGATCATCGGGGTACTTGAGACAATCACCAATCCCTGCTGTCGATGCGGCCGATTGGAAAAAACGATCGGAACCCCCGCCAGAACGAAACGCCTGTTTGTCTGCCCAGCAGCCAGTAGTCAGTCGCCATCTTCATGGCTCCCCAGATGGCTCCTCCGGCTGATTCGTCACTTACGTGCGATCAGCACACTGCGCGCCATCGAAATCACGGCCGTTGCCGCGATTCGCAGATCAAAAGCACACCTGGGGAGCCTCACATGTTCAAGCGTCTTTCGGTCCTGTTCTCTTTGAGCTTAGGTATCGCAGTGCAGTCACATGCTGCCGACCTGCCGGTACCCACCGTGGAGTACTCCGCAGATCGCCTCATCGAATCTGAAGCCGGCAACTTCAATGGCAAGGTTTATTCGGCCAAGGATCGCGAGCGTACCGAAATGACGATGGGCGACATGCAGACGGTGATGATCCTGCGTCGCGACAAACAGCTCGGCTACATGCTGATGCCGATGATGAAGTCGTATCAGCAGATCGATTTCGCACAGGCGGCGCAACAGAGCGGCGCCGCTCCCCAGGACCAGGTGGAAATCACGGTCGTCGGCAGCGAGAGCGTCGAGGGCTTCGAATCGACCAAATACAAAATGATGATGAAAGACGGCAGCGCCGGCGGCTTCATCTGGGTGACCAAGGAAGGCATTCCGGTGAAGATGGACATGGTGAGCAAGTCGGGCCGCGACAAGAATCGCATGACAATGACGCTCAAGAACCTGGTGATCGGCACGCAAGATCCTCAACTGTTCGAAGTTCCCGCTGACTACTCCGCCATGCCCAGCTTCGGATTCGGAGCCGGCAAGCCTGGAATGAAAGGCATGCTGAAAGGCGCGATGTCGGGCATGGGCCGATAACAACGAATCACTGCGGGACCTTCAACATGAAAACGAAACTCTCAATCGCGGTATTGGCAGTGTTGTGCCTGGGTGCCGCAACGACTGCGCTAGCCGACTGCGCCGCTGACTCCACCGTCGCACAAACGAAGCAGCGCTACGTCAAAGCTCAACAGCTCGAAAGTGCTGGAAATCTGGAAGCAGCGTTCGGTGCTTACGTCGGCGCGCAGGATTACACCTGTGAGCCAAATCCGGTCGAAGCGGCCGCAGCACAACGTGCAGCTGCGCTCGCCTCCAAGCTTGGTGCTGTGGCTGAGAAAAGCGGCAACTTCGAAAAGGCATTTCACATCTATAACGACGGCGGACAGTACGCTGCCGCTGATCGCGCACTGATGGCGTGGGTTCGAGCTAATCCGGACGACCCTTCCGTGTTCAAGACTGCGCGCGAAGCGTTCGACTATCGGTCGCTGCCGGCCTTTGCCGCCAACAACAAAGTTCGACTCGGTGTGACCGGGGCCTATCAGCCCGACCCGAAGAACATTGCGGAAGTGTTGGCAATGCCTGAGAAGGGCGCAGAGCGCGCCTTCCAGAACGAAGTAAGCCTGTTCAATGAAGACTTCCTGCGCGCGTACGTTCAGCGAATTCAAGCGCGTCCTGATGACGCAACCGACATGGCTGCAGTTCAGGCCTATGCAAGCGCGCAGCAGGCGTTCGCCCAGAAATGGTCGAAGTTCACCACAGAGGCACCGTTGAAAGGATCGCTGCGTGCACTTGAACTCGTCCAGACGTGGGCAACAGCAACGAACGACCGCACGCTCGGCGAGAAGATTGAAGCACAGCGCAATCAGCGCCTTCAGCAACGTGCGACAACACTTGTGAAGAACTACTCAGGCGCGCCGGATCTGCTTGAAGCCGCCATCGACTATCAGATGGCTGTTCGCTCCGAAAACGATGCGGGCAAGCAAACACAAGTCGCTGCGATAAAGACTCAGGCTGGACAGTTGGGCGATGCCGCGAATGCGAAGCAGCGGTACGAACTGGCGGTGGAGTATTACGACCTTGCTGATCAAGACGCGAAGGCACAAGCAGCGCGCGACACGCAACAGAAGCTTGCGATGGCAAAGATGCAGCCTCAGATGGATCAGGCACAGAAGTACGCAGAGCAGCTGAAGAAGGAATACAGCGATCCAGCCAAAGTGCAGGCCATGCGCGAACAGGCGCTTGCGATGCAGAAGAGTCTTCAAGAGCAGCAGAAGGCGAACGCTAAAACGAACGCAAAGAAAGCGGACGATCTGGAGAAAGAGCTCGGACTTTGAGTTCGGCGCGAGTGGCCCTTTTGCCATCTCGCGTCGTAGTTTCCCCTTTCGGCCCTTTTGCCGTCAGGGCCAGGACGGAGCGAGCGCCCCACTCTCTCCCTTCCTGACCTTCCCCCGCCCCCGCGCGGGGGAAGGGTTTTCTCTCGCCTGCTCGGCACTCGTGAGCAGGCGTTCGCTCAAACAAGCCTCATCGTTACGTCTCTGTCCCGAACGCGCCGATCCCACTATCCTTGCGCGATCTGATGTTCCGGGATCCGCAATGACGATCTGTCGCGCCGACAAGGTTCTGCTGGGTGGGGGTGCGGTGATGCTGGGAGGCTCCGCGCTCTTCGGCGTTCCGACCGGGCTGGCCGTTCCCGCTGCCGCGTTTGCGGCTGTCATGCTCGATGGTGTGTTCCGTCCCAGCTCCAGCACTTTCTATCCGACAATTTCGAACGGTCCACGCGCCGGGAACAAGATCGCTCTGACATTCGATGACGGACCTGACCCGGAGGTCACACCTACGGTGCTCGATCAACTCGGTGAGGCAGGTGCACGTGGGACGTTCTTCACGATTGGCCGACATCTCGAACGTCACACCGACATCGGTGCGCGTGCAATCACGGAAGGACATGAGCTCGGCAATCACTCCTGGCGGCATGCGTATTGGCAGAACTTCTATACGACCAGCCAGCATGCGAGAGATCTGGAGCGCAACGCCCGCATCATCCAGAGCCTGACCCATTCGTCTCAGCAGCCGTTGTATCGCCCGCCTGTCGGACTCAAGAGCCCGGGTCTTGCCCGCGTTGCACATGCACGAGATCTGAAAATCATTGCCTGGTCACTGCACAGTCGCGACACGATGAGTGCCGATGCGAATGCCATTGCACAACGCGTACTGAAACGCGTGCAGCCGGGAGAAATCGTGCTGATGCACGATGGGCATGATCTGGATGGCAGACATCGTCGTGGCATCGTTCCGGCCCTGCCACTCATATTGCGGGGCCTGAACGAGCGCGGGTTCGAATGCGTTACTGTTTCCGAACTGCTCGGTAACGCCGCCGCTTCGTGATAGACAAGGGCCAGCCCGCGAAATGGGCCAGCCCAAAAAAAATGGGCCACCCGAAGGTGGCCCATTTCCAATCAAGTGTCGAAAGATTGCAGCGTCAGGTCTGCATCGATTGCAGACCGATCAGCTGCAAGCGTCGGTATTGCAGCATCAGCGATTCTTCCATCGAGACCAGGCGTCGGTGCGCTTCGCTCTCGTTCCATTGATCCATCAGCTTCTGCTTCGCTGCTTCGATCTTTTCCTGCTGCAGACTGGCGAAGTCTTTCACCAGCGTTCCTAAGTGCGTGATCTCGTGCTCGAGCTGCGCCTGCCATCGATTGAGCAATCCCGGATCGCGGCATTCACTCAAACGTTCGCGGGCAACTTCGATCTGACGCTCGACCAGAGCTTTGCGAATCTGGAACTCAGGCACACGTCGCAAACCTTTGGCCAGACCCACTGCTGAACAGAACGCGATCAACCACTTGGTCGGGTCGTACTGCCACCAACGCACGCCGTTGCGGTAGTCCCACTGAAAGTAGTGATGGAAATTGTGATAGCCCTCGCCGTACGTGATGAGAGCCAGCAGATCATTGTCACGAGCAGTGTTATCACTCGTATACGGACGACGACCCCAGAAGTGAGCCAGTGAGTTGATGAAGAACGTGACGTGGTGACTGACGACCAGCCGCAGCACGCCCAGCAGCAGCAAGCTGCCCCACAGATTTCCATGCCACCAGCCGAGCAACGCAGGCACGCCTACGTTCATGCCCACAGCGAGCCAGAGGTAATAGCGATGCTGGAAGCGCACGATCGGATTCGCTTCAAGATCGCGTGCGTTGGAAGTGTTCAACTTGCCGCTCGGATAGTTCCGAAGCATCCAGCCCATATGTGAGAACCACAAACCACGCTTGGCTGAATACGGATCGTGATCCACATCATCCACGTGGCGATGATGCACGCGGTGCATCGAGGCCCAGATCAGGATGCTGTTCTGAAGCGACATAGCCCCGAACAACATGTAGAAGATCTGCAACGGCAGTGATGCCTCATAGCTGCGATGGGCCCAGTAACGGTGATAGCCGCCTGTGATGGACATGCCGGTGATGAAACACAACGCGACGAACCAGGACCATTCGAACGCGTCGAATCCAACCGTCAATGCGTACCAGGGCAACAGGGTCAACGCAGGCACGGTGGTGATCAGAAACATGAACACCGCAGGCTTGTTCAGAGGTGCGCGCGCGGCCGGCAGTTCGGGCATTTAGATCTCCGAATTAAGTCATTTACGAGAGCGCGCGATGCTAGCAGCCACCCGCCCTCACTTAAAGGTATTAACGCCCGGAAACGCGAGTTAGCCCAATCCTGGCTAGCCCATTGAAATCAGCGTAAGCCATTGACCGTAAAAGGGGTGGTTGTAGCACCGCGTGGCGCTCGTCAGAATCACCTCATGGTAGTTCGCCTTAGCGCTTACGCAGATGACCTCCGTGTAGTATCCGCCCTCCTGCACTGCAGACTTCCTGGGGAACGCTCGTGACCTACGCTGCCATCACCGGTTGGGGCAAATGCATGCCGCCGGCGATTCTTTCGAATGCCGATCTCGCGACCTTCCTCGAAACAACGGATGACTGGATCACGACCCGAACAGGGATCAAGGAACGGCGCATCTCTCACGTGCCGATGACGGTGCTGTCTCACGTGGCCGCAGCCCGAGCGCTTGCATGCGCGGGACTCGGCGCGGCAGAACTGGACCTTGTCGTTCTCGGAACATGTTCGGCTGACGAAACGGTCCCGAATACGGCTTCGGGCGTTCAGTTCATGCTCGGCGCAACCCATGCCGCGGCGATGGACATCAACACCGCATGCACGAGCTTCCTGTATGGACTCTCCACAGCGACTGCGATGGTGCGCACGGGTGTGGTCCGTAACGCGCTCATCATCGGCGTTGAAGGCATCAGTCCCTACATGGACTGGGCCAATCGCAACGTCTCGGTGCTCTTTGGCGACGGCGCTGCTGCCGTGGTGATCGAAAGCACGCAAGAGCCGCAAGGTGTGATTGCAGAAAAACTGGGCTGCGCTGCCGATGCGCGTCACACGCTGCGCGTTCGCGGCATGGGAACGATCTACGGGAACAGCGGGCTGTACTTCGGAGACACGCGCTGGGACTTCGATGGACAGGAAATCTTCAAACGCGCTGTCCACAGCATGACTGAAGCCTCAGCTGCGGCACTCGAACGAGCAGGCATCACGAGCAATGACATTGCATTGGTGGTTCCCCATCAAGCCAATCTGCGCATCATCGAAGCCGTTGCAAAGCGCGCAGGCCTCAGCATGGAGAAGGTGTTTCTCACTGTGCAGCGATACGGGAACATGTCTGCTGCAACCGTGCCCGTCGCGCTGGTCGAAGCGCTCGAAGAAGGACGAGTGCAGCCGGGCTCACTGCTTCTCACGCCTGCATTCGGCGGCGGTCTCACCTGGTGCTCGCATGTGATTCGTTGGGGTGAGCGCGTGACGCCGCTGGGTAGCTCGGACATCGAGCTGCCGCCGAACGACAAGACGGCGCTCGAGCTCGTACAGGACATCATGCATCGAAAAGGCGGCACGAGCGCTGCATTGGATGTGGCTCTTCCAACGCGCTGAGCGAGTGTGTGACTAACGCAAAGCGCGGGTCAGAAACGGCAGCGACACATCCATTCGATAGTCGACGTCGGAATGGTTGTCGTCGAACTCTTCGTAAGTGTGACGAATTCCGGCCTTGCTCAAACGCTTCGACAGAATGCGGCAGCCATAGTGAATGTGGAACTGATCGCGAAAGCCGCAATCGATGTAGATCCCACGCAGCGATTTGAGATTTCGCCGGTGCTCGTGAACCAGGTTGATGGGATCGTGCTTACGCCATGCATTCCAACGAGCCTCGATCAGCTCGCCGGTTTCGAGATTGAACGGCAGGCGAAAACCATTGGGCGCTTTGGGATCAGGATCGTACGTGGCAGCCATGCACAGGTTCATCAGGCAGTGACCCTCAGCCTGGCTGATTTTCGACTTCTGCCAGATCGTGTGCAGAAAACGTTTCACTCGTCCGTCATCCCGCCCCGTATCGGCCTTGCGCTCTGCGGCTAGCACATTCACTGCGCCCGGCGATCGTGCCTTCGGACGATATTTCGCAAGCTCGTTCAAGGTATTCGGCCAATCGTGTCCATACACGAGTTCGAAGTACGCATCGCCAGAATGATCCGCAATGGCGCCCCAGGTTTCGGGGTATTTCATGCCGTGAATGATCGCGCCATAGCCGCCTGATGACTTACCGAAGCAGCCGCGATGTTCGCGCGAGGCCAGGGTTCGGAACTCACGATCGACGAACGGTACGATCTCGCGAGTCAGGTAGTCGGCATAGCGGCCAATCGCGGATGAATTGATGTATTGATTGCCGCCCAGCGCAGTGAAGCAATCTGGAAACACAATGATTGCGGGCGCCATTCGACCTTCGTGAATCAGGCGCGCGGCACGCTCGGGAAAGTTCTCGCTAAAATTCTTCCAGCCAATGTGGCCAAGACCCGAACCCGTGAAGCCCGCCATGTCGAGCAGCACGGGATAACGCTTACCTCGCCTGCGACCTGTGGCCTCGTCATAGCCTGGAGGCAACCAGACCGCCAGCTTGCGCAGGCTGGGATCGCCCAGCGGATTGTCGCGAAGCACCTTGGATTGATGTTCGACGACGACCAATGAACCGGCGTGCCACTGCGGACGCTTCAAAGCCATAGGGTATCCTCCCGCTCCGCGACGAATACTACGCGAACTGATGAGAGCGCATGGCCGACCAGGAACAGAACGACATTGTCGAAACCTTACTGCTGCCCTTCGAGAATCACCTCGATTGGCCGGGTACCGCTTTGTTTCTGCGAGCGCGTGATGGCATCGCATTGCATCGTCGCGAACTGAGCGGCCTGGTCTGTGAGCAGACGTTCAAACCTCACGCGGACGAACTGAGTCACGCGGGACTCAGTGTTGAACGGCAAGTCGAACGAACATTTCCACAGGTTCTGGTGCTTCCGCCGCGACAACGAGAAGAGTCTCGCGCTCTGCTCGCTCGCGCCTTGAAGCTCACAGCGCCAGGCGGGCTGATTGCAGCGTGCCAACACAACAATGAAGGCGCGCGCTCCATGGAAACGGACCTTGCCCAGCTCAGCGGTCCCGTGTCGACGCTCAGCAAACATCGATGTCGCGTCGCATGGACCGCGCCGTTGAATGGGCCGGCAGATGCTCAGCTATTCGAACAGTGGCTCGCTCTCGATGCGCCGCGACCGATCGCAGGTGGCAGTTTCATCAGTCGACCCGGATTGTTTGCCTGGGATCGCATCGACCCCGCTTCGCTGTTGCTGGCTGCACACCTGCCTCGCGATCTGTCTGGACGTGCAGCGGATCTGGGTGCGGGGTTCGGGTTCCTGTCTGCCGAACTGCTCACACGCTGCCCGAAGATCAGCTCGTTGGATCTTTATGAAGCTGAAGCGAGAGCATTGGATCTCGCAAAACAGAACCTCAAGCCTTTCGAAGCGCGCATCACGCCCTCGTACCACTGGCATGATGTCGGCAGCGGTCTTGATCAGACCTACGACGTCATCGTGACCAATCCGCCCTTTCACACGAGCGATCGTCTGGATCGACCTGACATCGGACGTCGTTTCATCAGCGTGGCGGCGCAATCGCTGCGTTCTCGTGGGCGACTATGGCTCGTCGCGAACCGACATCTGCCTTACGAAGACATCTTGAATGAAAGTTTCGGCGAAGTCCGGCAGGTTGCGACCGAGCGCGGTTACAAAGTCATCGAAGCGATCAAGGGAAGCGATGCGAAGGCCGCACCGACCCGTGACCGAAAGTTCCGACTCCAGCGTTTTTGAAAGATGTTGAACTCATGAAGCTTCTCAAGTTGATTGCCAATCTGGGCTATGGCAGCCGCAAGGAAGTGATGGCGCTGTTTCAGGACGGACGCATTCGCGATCTGAACGACGAGGTGCTCTACAGCGACGATCAGGTCGAGCACTCGCAGGTGCGCATCGATGGCGAGCCGCTCGATCCGCCGTCGGGCATGCTCATCATGCTGAACAAACCTGCCGGGTACACCTGCTCCACCAAAGATCCGGGACACGTCGTCTACGATCTGTTCCCGCCGCGATTCAGGCTCCGTTCGCCCGTGCTCTCCACCGTCGGACGTCTCGACAGAGACACCACAGGTTTGTTGCTGCTGACGGACGACGGCACGCTTCTGCATCGCATCGTTCATCCGAAATCCCAAATCGCAAAGATCTACGAAGCAACGCTCGCGCGGGATCTGCGAGGCGATGAACTGAAAATTTTCGCGAGCGGCAAGCTCATGCTCGAGTCTGAGAAAACTCCGCTTGCACCCGCATCGCTCGAGATCATCGATCCTCGGCATGCGCGTGTGACATTGACGGAAGGTCGCTACCATCAGGCTCGTCGCATGTTTGCCGCGGTCGGCAACCATGTCGAGAAGCTCCATCGCAGTCGCGTAGGCGGGCTCGAACTCGGAGATCTAAAGGAAGGCGAATGGACAGTGCTGAGTGCTGCGGATATCGAACGTCTGTTTGCGGGTTGAGTACGACGGGTCAACCTTTGCTCATCGCCGCAACCACCATCCAGTTGTTGAAAGGGGTGTTACCCCACGCTGGATGAAATTCGCAGCGAAACCCATGCCGACGTAGCAAATCGTG